>JAJDCW010000042.1 GCA_029260635.1 Phycisphaeraceae bacterium
ATTACGTCATTCCCGCCTGCGCGTGAATGACGGACAATGACACAGTAAGTAATCATGCAAAACGTTCTTGCGCGCGAACGCAGATCGCCGTGATAGTGACGTATTAAACTCCACGGCGGCGTGCAGAGGGATCGCCAGCGCGATGACCTACGCGTCTGAACAGTTGCGCACACCGCCGCGGATAAGGTTGTGTTACTCTGCTGTCGGGGCCTCAGGCTCGACCGATTCGATCCGCACATCGTCGATCCACATCGTCCCGTCCATGATCATCCAGAACTGGATCGCCGCGTTCTGTGTGCCTTCCGGGATGACGAATTCCTTGCTGACGGTTCGCCAGTCATGTGTGTCGTGGATGCGTGTAACGTCCAGGTCCTCGATCAATGCGTTGCCGTCGCCGTCCCAGACGAAGAACTTCATCCAGGCGTTGCCGACCTGGTCGGCTTTGATTGCGGCGGAGACCTCGACTGTTTGACCCGGCACGATTTTAGGAGCGTTAATCCGGATGATGTCGATGGGCACGCCACCAGTTTTTGTTATTTTAAGAGACTGCTTGCCTTCGGTTTTAGATTCCGTGTCTGGCCTAAGCTCAGCGATTCTGTTTGAGTTGTTGCCGATGATCCAGCCCTCCGCGCCTCGCTCGAAGCCGCCGTTGGTCAGGAGGTTTGTTCCTTTGGGGCGTGTCGCTGGTTTTGCGTCGACTTTGTTTTTAGATTTCACTGGTTTGACGGGTTCTATTTTCTGTCGCAATGCATCTGGGATAGTTTCTGCTTTTGCGGCGGCGTGCAGCTCTACTAGCCACATTCGCTGAGTGGTGATCGAAACATCATCGGAGTTTTCGGGGAAACCTTGCAGCAACTTGGAGGCGAGCCGTTCCGCTTGTTCGTATTCACCGGTCAGCAGGTAGACGCTGACAAGGGTGTGCTGGGAGGCAGGTGCATTGGTTGCCTTGAGGAACCATGCTTTAGCTTGTTCGTAGTCGCGTTGTGCGTAGGCGATCTGCCCCAAGCCATTGATGGCACCCAGCCAGTGCTCGTCGAGTACGTGGCACTGCTTGAAGGCGTCGGCGGCTTTCTCACGTTGCCCGGTATGGAATAAGCTCCAGCCCAGGCCGTTCCATAGATTTGGTGATTCGGGGTCTGCTTTGATAGCCTCTACGAACTGCTTTGCCGCTTCACCGTAATTGCGTTCGCTCCAGAGTTGCCAGCCTCTCTGGCCCAGGGCTTCCGTCTCAACGACTTCCTCGAACTGTTCAATGCTTACTGTTGTGCTACCTTGAGCTTGTTCGTCCTTCGTGGGTGGTTCACCCGCCGTGATCACCAATGACGCTACAATCGATGCACCTAATACCAACATGACAAGACCTCCTAAGAGTAGCCGACGTTTCCGCCGGTGGTCTCGCTCAGCACGTTGTAGGGATTCGGCCAGTAACGGGGTCGCTTCTTCGAGCGCCGTGTTCAAGGCTTGTTCCTCGTTCGTGCCGGAGCCTGTGTTGGTCATCGCTATTTCCCTCTAGCCGGAACAACCGGCTGCGTCAGACTCGTTTAATAATCCTGGCCGCTTCATCCGCATCCATCTTGCCGCGGTCTACAGCGTCGAGGATGGTGCCTTTAACTTTGTGTGTCTTGGCGATCTCGTCCCGCAACGCAACGATCACCTTATCCAAGCGGTTGCGTACGGTGGGGTAGGAGACGCCGGTCTGCTCAGCCATGGTCTTGAGGTTGCCCCCCGCCAGGACGAACATTTCGATAAAACGCTGGTGCTCGGTTGGCAGGTTCCCCACCCGGAACATGGGGAACGCCGCCGCCACATCGACTTCACACCCGTCACACCGCATCGTCGTGACGCGCATCGGTCCGTCACAGTAGGGACACGTGTTGGTGGGGGGGGGTGACGCCATATATTAAAATCTTAGTATTATGGGCTATAATATTAATAAAATTTATTTAGTCAACCTAAATTCTTAATTTTATTGAATAATCACCTAAAAACATATAGGGGTTGCTGTGCAGCCTGTTGAATCTCGCCTCGGATACCCGATGTCATGATGCACATGCTTTGTTAAGATGCGGGTTTACGGGCCGGTACGACGGGATGTGCGGGCAAAGAAAGACTATTCAGGGAGGCGATCATGTTGACACAATTACGCATCACCGGGTTGACGATCATGATGTTGGCGATGGGCATGCTGGCGTGCCAGGCCCAGGCCGACGGTCTGGAGGACCTGTTCCGCAAGGGTACCGGCACCGACAAGACTAAGGTTGAAGACGGCGACGCCGATATGGGCCTGCCGGAGTACCACGGGATCAAGCACGCGGTCGGCGTGGTCGATTTTGACAACGACGCGGGCTACCGCAGCCAGTGGGAACTGGGCTACAACATGTCGATCCTGTTGGAGTCGGCGTTATTTGATACCGGTCGGTTCGTGCTGGTCGAGCGTGAGAACCTGGGGGTCGTGCTGGATGAGCAGGACCTCAACGCCAGTGGCCGCACCGCTCAGGCTTCCGGCGTCGCGCAGACCGGGAAGCTGCGGCCCGCGAAGTATATCGCCACCGGCGCGATGACCGAGGTCGAGCACAACGAGTCCGGCGGAGGCGGGGGGTTCAACATCAAGGGCATCCGGGTCGGCGGCTCCAAGGCAGACGCCAAGATCACCATCATCGCCAAACTCATCGACTCGACCACCGGCGAGATCATCGCCAAGAAACGTATCACCGGCGAGGCCGGCCGGGCCAAGCTGAACTTCGGGATCAACAAAGGCAGTTTCCGCGGTGACATCGGCGGGTTCGCCAAGACACCCCTGGGCGAAGCGGCGCAGGATTGCATCAACCAGGCCGCCAAGTTCTTCGCGATCCAGATGGAAGAACTGCCCGCCGACGGGGCCGTGGTCATGGTCAAGGACGGCCGGGTCATCATCAACCGTGGCGAGCAATACAACTTCCGCAACGGCATGGTCCTGGCGATGACCGAGAAGGGAGAAGACCTGATCGACCCGGAAACCGGCGAAGTCCTCGAGCGTGCGGAGGGCAAGGAAATCGGCACCATCCGGATCACAAAGACCTCGGAGAAGGTCTCCTATTGCGAAGTCATTTCCGGCGAGCCAAACCCCGCACGCGGGACGGTGGTCGAGGTCTTGAGCATCCCGGCAGCAGACGACGACGAGGGGGATAAGGGCAAAGCCGGCGACGATTAAACCGTCATAGTGGGCGGGCTTACAACTGGGCAGCTGGGGGCGATCCGCTCAGGCATCACGCCTTGACCCGGGCCGCTGGATACCATAATCTGCTCCACCCAACCCACACGGCCCCCGGGCCTGAACTCCTGAAATTGCCTCAGATCAGGTTCAAGCCGGGATCAGGCCCAACGGGCTCATAGCTCAGTTGGCAGAGCGCACCCCTGATAAGGGTGAGGTCGCAGGTTCAAGTCCTGCTGGGCCCATT
>JAJDCW010000043.1 GCA_029260635.1 Phycisphaeraceae bacterium
CTGGCCCTGACGATCTCGGCCAGCTGCGGTTCCGCACAATCCAACGAGGCGGCGACTCAGGCCACACTGATCATCGGCCAGGCCAACGAATACGCACAGCAGGATTTCTACCAGCAATATCTCGGCTGGGTCACGGAGGACAGGGTCCCCAATTTCAAATTCGAGGCCTTTGATGAGAACTGGAAGGGTGGCGAACACCCCGACGAAGTCTATAAGCACTGGGGCCTCTACAACGCCGACCGCACACCTAAGTAAGCGATCGCGGACAACCCCGAGTAATACCGCCCATACACAAGTGGGTGGTCGCAAACCTATATCTGTTTCCGCACACGCTGCTGATGCGCGGACAGAACGCGGCGCCCGTTATAAGCAATTGGTGGTTGCGCTAGCGGCGATTCACTCGGCCATTACCTCGGCGGCCTCGGCAGTTTCAACTGCCTCCACGGCATCGGTCCGCTGATACACGCGCACATAGTCAACGTCCAGGTGCTGAGGGAACACGGTGGTGTCATCCGGGTCGCCGTCGAACCAGCCACCGACCGCCGCGTTCAATATCACGCACATCGGCGTCTTGGAGACCGGGACCAGTTCCTGGTTGATACGGTAGTGCTCCTCGTGGTCGATAAAGAAGATGATCTCTTCGGGCGTCCAGATCACCGAGTACACGTGGAAGTCTTCCGGCCAGTTGACCGCAGCGCCATTTTCATCGGTTTTGGTATAACCCTGGTGGACGTACTTGTGTTCCCCCTCGGCGTCCGCGTAGTGATAAGCAGAGCTGACCCCCGCCGGGTTACTGCCGCCGTGTTCCATGATGTCGATCTCGCCGCCGTGCGGCCAGCGTGCGGTGCGTGGCAGCAACCAGATCGCCGGCCAGTGCCCCTTGGTCGTCGGGAGTTTGGCGCGGACCTCAAACCTGCCATACGCCTGCGTGAACCAGCTCTCCAGCCGGGCCGAGCGATACATCTGGCCGTCGTGGGGTTCATCCGTCACGGTGATCCGAAGTATCCCGTCCGCGACCGTGGCCTGCTCCGGCAGGTAGTACTGCATCTCGTTGTTGTGGCTCTGCTTGCGCGTGAGAACCTCCCACTTCGCCGTATCGACTTCAGCCCCGTCGAACTCGTCGCTGAAGGTCAATTCCCATTGGGTCAAATCTACCTTGTCCTGTGCTTGTACGCACGCCGGTAGTATCGTCAGGCACAACGAGGTGCAGGCCAGACAGATAAGCCGGACTATCGTTGGAATCTGCATGATGGTGAATCCTGTTCGTATTCAGAATAATTGTTGAGGTATTTTTACTGTCTGAGAAAAACCGTGGTCTTGCGCCCTGAAAACAGGATCCCGGTCGCACCAAGTAAAGCAAGCGTCCCCGGTTCGGGGATGGTCGACGATACAGGCGGGACGCCGGCATTCCATGCTGCCAGCACGATATTCAAGTCATCAATACCCACAAACCCATCGCCGGAGGGATCGAAATAGGCGCCGGGTGTCGCCGAGGTGTTCCAATTCACAAGGATCACGTTCAGGTCGTTGATCCCGACGAAGCCATCTCCATTCAGATCGCCGATCAAGACCGGATCGGTCGCGATCAGTGAGACGTCATCGATGTGAATCGCGCCCCCGTTGCCGACCGTGACCTGTTCCGGTCGGTAGTATTGAAGCTCGTTGTTAGGGCTGTCCCGGCGGTCCGCGACTTCCCACCGCGAGGTGTTGACGCTTGTGCCGTTGAACTCATCGCTCCAGACGCTGTCCCAGCCGGGGAGACTTTGCGCCTGTAACGGCGTAACGCCGAGCAGGCAGACGCCGACCACGGCGGCGCGTGAAGCGGTGATGTCTTTATTAAACGTCATGTCACCTCCGCTCCGCCCCGTCGATATACGAGACGATTACAGGCGACGTCGTGTCGTAATCGCGTAGCAACCAAGCCCGAGCAGCGCCAGCGTCCCCGGCTCGGGGATCGTTCCGCCCGTCGTAGGTGGCGTGCCCTGGTTCCAGTTGCCGAGGATCAGGTTCAGGTCGTCGATGCCGACAAACCCGTCACCGTTCAGGTCACCAAGCAGTACAGGGCCGCCCGGGAGACCGACGGAGAGCTCGTCAAACGTCAGGTCCATCGCATCGCCGGGGTCGCCATTGCCGAAGGTGCCTTGGGTATGGAAGGCCGTCAGGCTAGACAGGTCCAGGCCGGGCACGCCGCCGACCGCGTTGTCCTGCAGGAAGTTTGCCAGATCGATCGTCAGCATCTGGTCATCCCCCACGGACAAGGAATCGAAGCGGTAGACACGTTCCGTGCCGTCGCCGTCGATCAGGACTATATTAAACATGTTGGCCACGTTGCCCGGGTTCACATCCAGCTTTACACGCAGCTCGGTCTCGCCGCTGGCGTCCAATGCCGGCGCAAGGTTTTTCCACCCGCCACCAAAGTCGTTGGCCTGGACCCGGAAGTCCTCCGCGCCGCTCGTGAAAGTCCCGCTGTCCCACTGGGCGTAGGTGCCGGTCAGGTTGAAACTGCTGAAGTCGGATAGCAGGACACCCGTGGCGCCTTGGCTCTGATTCCACTCGCCGAGCACGACGTTCAGGTCGTCGATCCCGACAAACCCGTCACCGTTCACATCGCCCGCGATCGGGCCTGAGGCGGGCTGCCAGTAGCGGACGTAGTCGACATACATCGTCTGCGGGAAGACGGTCGAGCCGTTGGGGTCGCCTCCGAAGTCGCCACCAACCGCGACGTTCAGGATGATATTCTTTGCTGTCTCAAAGATCGGCCGGTTGCCGGTCTCGGTGACCGTGTGATAAAGATTATCGTCAACGAAGAACTTGAGGGTCGTCTCGTCCCACTCAACCGCGTAGGTGTGGAAACCGGCGTGAAAGTTTGTGCCCCCCGCGGTGTATTCATCGAAAACGAACTGGTGATTGTCGCAGCAGGGCCCGGGATTCGTCTGCCAGTGGTAAGCGCTGGAGACCAGGTTCGGCTGGCTTCCGCGGTTCTCCATGATGTCGATCTCGCCGCCCTGAGGCCAGTCGATGTGGTTCGCGTTCAACCAGAAGGCCGGCCACATCCCCTGCGAGGTCGGCAGGTCGAGCCGGGCTTCAAATCGTCCCGGGCCGAACAGGTTATTCGACGTGATCAGGCCCGACCGGTAGTCCTTGCCGCCCAGAGGCTGATCGCTGGCCGTGAGTTGCAGGTTGCCGCCCGAGACACTGACCTGGGTGGGGTGGTAGTACTGCTTCTCGTTGTTGAAGCTGTCCTGACGGTTCAACGCGGTCCAGTGGGTCGTGTTCAGGCTTGTACCATCGAACTCGTCGTTAAAGACCAGGTCCCAACCCGGGAGGTTGGGCACCTGTGCCTGTGTATCCGTGCCAAGCAGGGTGGTTACCGAGGTTGCCAGGGTTGCCACGACGAAAAGCCGCCTGAATTCTGCATTCATCAGTAAATCTCTCTGGCCGTTTACGATGAACGGCAAACAAATTCGAGACGGCAGGGACATCCCTACTTACACAATATTATATCCCGGTTCGCATGGCATGTGAACCGGAAAACATGCTTAAAATCACAGGCCCGCCGGTTTGTCGGCACGGACAATACGTGCGGTGATATCATCCTTGGCGATGTTGCTGGCGTGCCCATCGAAATACAGCATGTTGACCGCTCCGTCGCTGCCGGCGTGCCGATAGTCGAATTCACCACCGACCACGTTCGGTGCAGGGTCTCTGATCGTCGCGTCATTACCAAAATAGGTCGGGTCGAAGAAGTGGCTCTTGGTCCTGACCCGGCCGGCATCGATCTTGTCCAGCGCGGCATAGGAACGTGGGCCCGAATCGGGGTCGTCAAGCGTCTGCTTGCCGTCACTCATCATCATGACCTCGGACGTACGCACACCGCTGCCGGTGTTGTACAGATCAAGCCACTCGCCGCTGCCCGGCTGGATGGCGCCGACACGGAGCGGGAACAGCAGGCGGGATGCACCGTAATGCAGTCGGCCACCCTCCAACGGGACCGAGGGGCACAGGAACGCTTCGGTGTTGTTCTCAGCCCCACCATCGTTGTAACCCGTCTGGCCGCCGCCCGTGATGTACGCGTTGATGATCGCGGGCCACTCGGTGCCCCCCGCTGCCCCTTCAGATGTCCAGCCACCCACACCACTTGTGTCAACAAACGCGGGAGGAAGCAGGTCTTTGCTCTCGAAGCTGTAGGCCCAGTTGCCGATGCCGATCTGCCGGAGGTTCGACAGGCACTGCATGTTCTGTGCGGACTTGCGTGCGGCACCGAGCGCGGGCAGGAGGATCCCCACCAGCAGGGCGATGATCGAGATAACGACCAGCAGTTCGATAAGCGTAAATCCGTTCTTTTTGATCTTCATATCCAGGGGCTCCGTGATCGGGGTCTATACTCAAGGAATTCTAGGCCGGGACTATCCCGTTTGCCGGTTTGAATCGACCACCCGCCGTTAAAGCGGGCGGCCGTGCAGTGTCTGTAACAATCAAACGTTTAAAACAAGGCTCAGCAAATCTTGGCCGTTACCCCAATCATTGCTGGCCACACAATACATATTAAGCCGAACGACGCCGTAGCATCGCGAGGCCACCCATCGACAGCAGCGCCAGCGTGGCTGGTTCGGGAACCGCCGCACCGGAGGCCGGTGGTGGCGTGCCGTTGTTCCAGGTACCCAGGACCGTGCCCAGGTCATCAATCCCGATGAAGCCGTCGCCGTTGATGTCGCCCAGCAGCACGG
>JAJDCW010000044.1 GCA_029260635.1 Phycisphaeraceae bacterium
CCGAGCAAGCCGGCATCGACCTGCCGAGTGTGTTGGGTGAAGTGAAATCGACGAAGGACAAGAAGCAGAAGTTCACCACTCCCAAACCGCCAACTGAGAGTCCGAAGGACGAATGACGGGTAGGTTTTTACAATTAACTCAACATCAAAAGAAGCCCACGGTTTAAAAACGTGGGCTTCTTCTTTTGTAAGTCATAATTCCGCGACGCGAAGCCCAGCTCCTCGATCAACATGTCCCCTACTTGCGTGCAGAAGAAGCTGGTGGATGTTTGCGTGTTCCGAAATAGGCGCCGCATTCCGGGCACGACACAGATGTGCAGCCACGGAGGTCGTAACCACACCGATGACAGTGTCCTGATTCTTGGTATTTCATGTTTCGCAATCTTCGAAGGTTCTGTATTAACGCTTGAAAGATCTGGCGTGTGTACGTCATTAATGAGAAAAAAGCTAGAAAGCCAGAGCAGATGAATAGCCAACCTACCCAAGTCTCCCTGAAGGGCCATTGAGACAGGTTAATGCTCTCTGTAACGATATATGTTGCTATGCATAGAGCAAGAAGTAGCGGGATGATCCACCGATACTGCAGGGGGATCATTTGGGCAATGTCTTTTCGCCAGATTGATCGTTTGCGCGGCATCGCGGTCCTCACTACACGCGATGATAGCATTTCATATGCCGAGCACAGCCGTCATACCCGCGCAGGGGGGTATCTACGCATCCCGTGTCGCCAAGAGCCTGGGTCCCGGCCTGTGCGGGGACGACGAAGCGGGAAAATCATTGTTGATGCAAACGGCTTAGCCCACCGCGGCAGCGGCGAGGGATTCGATCACCATCGTGCCGATCTCGGTGCAGGAATAGCCCGAGCGGTCGAGTTGTTTGCCGGTGAAGTTAGGGGTGACAGCCTGCACGGCTTGGCCGATCTTTTCGCCACACTTCAGCGCCGCGTCGTCGCCCTTGATCCGGCCAACTTCTCGCAGAAGCAGCCCGATCGAGTCGATGGCGGCGATGGGGTTGGCCTTGTTTTGCCCGGCGATATCGGGGGCGCTGCCGTGGACTGGCTCGAACATGCTCGGGGCTGTGCCGTCGGGGTTGAGGTTGCCCGATGCGGCGACGCCCATGCCGCCGGCGATCGCGGCGCCCAGGTCGGTGATGATGTCGCCGAACATATTGGGCACGACGATCACATCGTAGATCTCCGGCTTGGTCGCCATGTACATGCAGCAGGCGTCCACGTGGTGGTACACCCGTTCGATGTCTTTGTAATCCGCTTCACCGACCTCGTTGAATGTGCGGAACCAGGTGTCGCCGCAGTGGGTCAGGACGTTGGTCTTGTGGACGAGTGTGAGTTGGCCGGGGTAGCCGTTGGCCTTGCGCGTCCGGGCGATTTCAAAAGCGTAACGCACGCAGCGTTCGACGCCGAAGCGCGTCGTGATCATCTCCTGCGTGCTGATTTCTTGCGCCGTGCCCTTGCGGGCGATGCCGCCGTTGCCGCAGTAGAGGTCTTCGGTGTTCTCACGGACGCAGACGAAATCGATGTCGTCAGGGCCCTTGTCTTTCAGCGGCGTCTCGACGCCGGGGTACAGCTTCACCGGGCGTAGGTTGATGTACTGATCCAGGTCGAAGCGGAGCTTTAAGAGCAAGCCTTTTTCAAGCACGCCCGGCTTCACGTCCGGCGTGCCGACCGCGCCGAGCATGATCGCGTCGTAGGCTTTGAGTTCCTGGACCTGCGCGTCGGTGATGACCTCACCGGTCTTTAGGTAGTGCTCCCCGCCGTAGGGCAGGTCGGTCGTGGTGTAAGAAAGCCCCTGCGGCTTGGCGATCGACTCGACGACCCGCAACGCCTCCCGCACAACCTCTGGCCCCACCCCGTCGCCACCGATGACCGCGATCTTCAAGGACATAGCTGAATACTCCACTTAAATAGGCAATTTTGAGCCCCCCTTTATAATCCACCCGGCCCCGGCGGGCAACGGTTGAGGGTGTCACGCAATAATTAGCCCGGCCCGGCGTATCGCCGACTCGACCCTTGTGCCCTATGATTGCGGGCGGCCCAGATCGGTCTTTGCCGACGGGCCACATGGATACGCGGTTCTATGGCGGGAAATGACAACGACAAAATCACCATCGGCTGGCGCGAGCAGGTCGCTTTTCCGGACTGGGGGATCAGGCGGGTGCGGGCCAAGATCGATACCGGGGCACGCACCAGCGCGATCCACGTCGCCCAGATCGAGGAACTGGACAGCGGGCACATCCGCTTCGAGGTGGTGGTCCGTGAGAGGCCAAGCCGTAGGACGATCTGGATCGACGCCGAGCGGGTGGTCCGTGAATCCACGGTCAAGCCAAGCAGCGGCGACCTCCAGCAGCGTCCGGTCGTGAAGACAAGGATCATCCTCGGCGGGGTCGAGCGGGAGATCGAACTGAGCCTGGTCTGTCGGCAGGGCATGCTCTGCCGGATGCTGATCGGGCGCACGGCGTTGGAGGGCGCTTTCCTCGTGGATTCGTCCAGGAAGTATGTCACCGGCAAGAAAGGCCGAAAGAAAAGTAAAACCAACAGAAAAGGCGGTTCAGAATGAAACTCGCGATCCTCTCGGCCGCGGCGAAGTGCTACAGCACCATGCGGCTGCGCCAGGCCGCCGAACAACGCGGACATAAAGTCAAGGTGCTTAACACCCTGCGTTTCTCCATCGGGCTGGACTACGCGGACCCGGACCTGTTCTTCCGCGGCAAGATGCTCACCGATTACGACGCGGTCCTGCCACGCATCGGCACATCCATCACCTACTTCGGCACGGCGGTCGTCCGCCAGTTCGAACAGCAGGACGTTTATACCCCCAACACGTCCAACGGGATCACCAACTCGCGCGACAAGCTCCGTTCGCTTCAGATCCTCAGCAAACACGACATCGGGATCCCCAAGACCGCCTTTGTCCGCGACCGCAACGACGTCCTGCCCGCGATCGAGCGTGTCGGCGGGGCGCCGGTCATCATCAAGCTGATCGAGGGGACCCAGGGTGTAGGCGTCATCCTCGCCGACAACAGCAAGATCGCCGAGGCGATCATCGAGACGCTGCACGGCGCTAAGCAGAACGTGCTGATCCAGAAGTTCGTCGCCGAGAGCAAGGGTAAGGATGTCCGCGCGTTCGTGGTCGGCGACCGGGTCGTGGGTGCGATCCGTCGGGTCGCGCAGGGCCAGGAGTTCCGCAGCAACGTCCACCGCGGCGGCAAGGCCGAGGCGATCACGCTTACCCCCGAATACGAGGCGACCGCCGTGCGAGCCGCTCAGATCCTTGGCCTGCGCGTTGCCGGGGTCGATATGCTCGAAGCCACGAAGGGTCCGCAGGTCATGGAGGTCAACTCCTCGCCGGGCCTGGAAGGCATTGAGGGCGCAACCGGGCTGGACATCGCCGGTGCCGTGATCGACTACATCGCCAACCGGGTGAACCTCCCCGATATCGACATCCGCCAACGCCTGACCGTCAGCGCGTCTTACGGCGTCGCGGAAATATCCATCCCCGAGGGCTCGGACCTCATCGGTAAAACCATCGAAAAATCCGGCCTGCGTGACCGCGACATCGTCGTCCTCACACTCAACCGCGGCTCTTCGGTGATCTCCAATCCCAAGACCACACGCACCATCGAACCCAACGACCGGCTGCTGTGCTACGGCAAAGTTGACTCGATGCGTGAATTGGTCCCCGAGAAGAAACGCATAAAGCGCAAGACCAAGGTCCAGCAGCTCGACCCAGGCCTGGTCAAAACGATTGAGGATTCGAAGTGACCGACGCCACGACCGATATCGGTGTCTGGGGGGACACCCGGATCAAGCCCGGGCAGAGCGCCGCGGTGCATATCCTCGTTTCCCAGAGCTACGCCGGGACGGATATCAGGATCCCGGTCTACGTCTGGCGTGCCAAGAAGCCCGGCCCGACCGTCGCCGTCACCGCCGCGGTCCACGGCGACGAGATCAACGGCACCGGCGCGATCCGGCACATGATCGTTGATAAGCCCTTCGAGTTAATCGCCGGCACACTTGTCCTGGTCCCCGTGGTCAATATCCTCGGCTTCGAGCGGCACTCGCGATACCTCCCGGACCGACGCGACCTGAACCGCAGCTTCCCCGGCACGCACGAGGGCAGCCTCGCCAGCCGACTCGCCCGCGCGGTCTTCAATCAGGTCATCAAGCGTTGCGACTACTGCATCGACCTGCACACCGCCGCCGTCCGTCGGACCAACTTCCCAAACGTCCGTGCGGATATGACCAACGACAAACTCGCCGACTTCACCCGCGCGTTCGGGACCGAGCTGATCATCAGCAGCCAGGGCCCGGTCGGGTCGCTTAGACGCAGCGCGAACAAAGCCGACTGCCCGACGCTTATTCTGGAAGCCGGCGAGGTCTGGAAGATCGAGCCCGCCGTGGTCGAGCACGCCGTACGCGGGATATCCAACTGCCTGATTCACCTGAAAATGATCAAGGGCAAACCCAAGGCACCCGCCTATCAGATCATCGTCAACAAGACCCGCTGGGTCCGCGCGGTCAACGGCGGGCTGCTGAGTTTTCATATCAGCCCCGGCGACATCATCCGCGAGGGCGAACCCATCGCCACCAACACCAGCCTGCTTGGCATCGAGCAGAACACGATCGCGTCGCCGATGAATGGGATCGTGCTGGGCATGACCACCATGCCCTCGGTCGCGCCGGGCGACCCGATCTGCCACATCGCCCGCATCAACAAGAAGGCCCTGAAAGAGGCCGAGCAGGCCCGCGAAGCCATGTCCGACCAGAGCCTGCACCAGCGTGTCCAGGACAACCTCGCCACGAGTCTGATGGTCAGCGAGATGGACGAGCCGGAGGCTTAATGTTGATGTGAGCGCTCTTGGGGATCACCGACGAACCAATGCGCGACACACCGGATCGAACCCTTGGAACTGAGCCGATGACATTCTCGGTGGGCAGGCCTATGATGGCTCACTATGGCAACACCCGGCGCACAAACAGACACATCAAACACCGGCATCGTCATCGTCGACCACGGGTCCCGGCGGGATGAGTCCAACAAGATGCTTGAGCGGTTCGTGGGGGAGTTTGTCGGGTCCACGCCATACGACATTGTTGAGCCGGCGCATATGGAGTTGGCGGAGCCCTCGATCGCAACGGCGTTTGCTGCGTGTGTCCGGCGTGGGGCGAAGCACGTGGTGGTCTGCCCTTATTTTCTGCTGCCGGGCAGGCACTGGACCGAAGACATCCCCGCGTTGACGGAGCGGGCCGCGGCGAAGCACCCGGGGGTGTCGTACCTGGTGACCGCGCCGATCGGGCTGCACCCGCTGATGCACGGGGTGATCCAGTCGCGCATTGATCACTGCCTCAGCCACGTCGCGGGTAAGGCGGATGAGTGCGAATCCTGCGCCGGCACGGGTCGGTGCGCGGTGCGGGTCGCGGCGGAGTCTTAGATTGCGTTTGGTTCAGGCGCGCCCGATCGGGCCGTCGTCATCGTCGTCATCCCCATCCATATCGAAGGGGAACTCGTCGTCGTCTTCGTCTTCCGGCTCATCGTCTTCGGTGTAGCCCTCCGGTGGCGGCTCTTCGTGGGCGATGTGGGCCTCGTCCGGCTCGGCGTCGGGGGCGTTGATGCGTTGCGCGGCGGTGGACCAGGCGTCGGGGCGGGGGACGTCGGCCATGCGCTCATCGTGCTCAAAATCCAGCTCACGCTGCCGGTTCAGGTAGTTCCGCCAGGCGGCGATCAACCCGATCAACACCAGCAGGCCGATCAACAGCAGGGCGCTGATCAGCAACAGGCTGAACAACCCCCCCTCGGGGCTCGCCTGGTTGAGTTTGGGTTTCGCGGCCTGAGCCAGCCAGAGAATACACATAGTTAAATAGTGTAACCCCTGAATACGACCCACACTAATGAGCTTTTTCCAGGGCGACAGGACCGCGATAGGTGCAGACGGTTTTGGAGGTCTCCCAGACCTTCAACTCATCCAGGCAGGCCCCGTCCCCCAGCCCGTCAAACTTGTCCGCGAGCATGTCCCAGATGACCTTCACGATGTTCTCCACCGACGGGTTCAGGCCGGCGAACTGCGGGACGTCGGTGTTCAGGTGCTTATGGTCCAGCAGCTCGATGGCGTGCCGGTTCACGATCGCGTCGATCTGGTCAACGTCGGCGGTCCGGCCGTCGGGATCGATCGGCAGACGCACCGCGGCCTCGACCCGGTAGTTGTGGCCGTGGCCTGCGGGGTTGTTGCACTTGCCGAAGACGTCGCGGTTCTCTTGATCGCTGAGCGAGGGCACGTGCAGGCGGTGTGCCGCAGAGAACTCGTACCGCTGGCGGATCAAAACGTGGTCCATGTCATAACTCCCAAGCGTGATCGAATAAGTCGGTGTTAGTCGCAGCGTCAGCTGGGCGACCGATCCCCGCAGCGCCGGTTGCAGACCCGTGAGCATCTCGCGCATCAATCGGCCGACCGGCGCGTAGGCCGAGCCCTCAGTGCCAAACAGGGCGTGCCGGATGCAGGGCAGGGCGTGGCCGTGGACCGCCTGGTCGATGTGCTTGATGTTGATGAAGTACCCGGTCTGTTGGTCGGCCTCGCCCCGGCAGGTCACATCCAGCTCGTAGTATCGACCGAGCCCACGCATCGGCGGTCGGGCGGCGAAAGTATTATCGCGAGAAACGTCCCCATACACATCCTCCCCGCCGCCGCCCTTTCCCGTGTCGGGGGCAGGCGGATCGTTTACGCAGAATCGGACGGTTCGGCTGACTTCTAGCATCGTGGGCCGATTATAGGCGGACCGCATGCTGGCAGCCGGTTTTTGGCTCTCAGGCGGGGTTCCCGCAGAAAATTACCCGCATAATCGGGTCCCCGCTTGCCTCTGAGCCGGTTGAATTGGATGCTTGTTTCTACTGGTTGGCGATGCCCGCTGGCCTTGAATCGGGAGCGTTTATGCATAGCTGGGTGCGTTACAGCGTGTCCGCCTACCTGGGGCTGCTGCTGGCGGGGTCGATCGCGGCCCCGGGGCTTGGGGGTGCCGCCGCGCCGACGCCGGTCGCGTCGATGCGCGAGAACCCGGATACCGAGCGCTATTACCTGGTCCCGATGTACTACGCGCCCCAGACGGAGCCCGCGGGCTCCCAGGACTCGGCGGAGTCCTAAACCCACGTATTTCTACGGCGTCATCGGCGCGGCGGATTGCAGCCGTCGGCGGTTGCGGTACGCTTGAGGGATGCAAACCGACCCCCACTACCGGAAAGCGGCTGGCCACACGCACACGCCCCTCGCGGCACGGCATGCAGGTGGCGCTGCGCCCTGGCTGTTCCTTGTCATAGTCGTCATCGTGATGCTGGGTGCGATGAACCTGTTCGGCCCCGGGCGGGGCGCGCCCGACTCGGTTGAACCAACGGGGGATGAGAAGATCGCTTCTGTTCAAAACGACATCATCCTGGCGCTGGAAATATTGGGCGACCAGTTTAACCAGGCGGCGGAAAACGGTCGTGACATGCAGCCGTTGATCGATCAGATTCAGAAGCTGATCGCCGACCACTCTGACTCCGCGGAGGCCCACACGCTGCACGGGCAGATGCTCCTGCAGGCCGAACGTCCCGCCGACGCGCTCGCCGCGTTCCAGGCGTCACTGAAGCTGGAGCCACGCAACGCCGCCTTGAATCAGATGGCCGGCAATCTGGCGGCAAACCTCAAAGACTTCGAGGCCGCCCGGCACCATTACGAGCAGGCCATGAGCATCGAGCCGAACACCGGCAAGCACGCGGTCAGCCTCGCCAACCTCCAGGTCAAACTCGACGAGGACGACCCGGCGATCGAAACCCTGCTCACCGCGCTCCGCCGGGACTCCGGGCTCCACAGCGCCTACGCCCTGCTCTCCGACATCTACGCGAAGAAGAACAAGCTCCAGCTCGCGCTGGACCAGATCCAGCGGGCGATCGATACCGCCCCCGAGTCAAGCCCCAACACCCGGACGGTCTACGTCCTCAAGCGTGCCTCGCTGCTCCGCCGGGACAACCAACCCGCCGAGTCGCTCGCCGCCCTGAACGCGCTGACACCCGAGGCCCATCTCCAGCCCACCGTGCTGCGCGACACCGCCACAAGCTGGGCGATGCTCGGCAAGCCGGAGATGGCGGCCGAACTCTACGAACGCGTGCTCAGCGCCGACCCCAGCAGCGCCCACGCCGCCGCCCAGGCCGCGGGCTGGCGCATCAAAACCGGCGAATTGGACATCGCAAACCAGCACATCAAGACGCTCCGCCGGATCAACCCCCGAGACGAATCACTGGCCGACCTGACCGCTAAACTTCAAGATGTCACCCAGACCTCTGCGGAGTGACCGGTCGTGGTTGCACCGGGCTCCGTTATAGTGAACCTGCATCAATGGTAGTGATCGTGTTTAGCCGCCGCGGCCACCCGGCGTATTCCGGGCGTGGCCGCCTGGGCTAAACCGGATGTCGGCACGCTGCGGATGGGTTGCGTTCGCGCTGGAAGACCGTGTGGGTTATTTCTTGCGTGGTTTGTCGGCACCGATCTTGCGGATGATGTTGGTGGTGCTCTTGCCCTTGACCATCGGGACGCGGGCGATCTTGCCGCCGTAGGACTCGACGATCTCGTAGCCGATGACCTGGTCGTGCGCGTACTCGTCGCCCTTCACCAGCACATCGGGCTTGATCTTTTTAAGCAGTGGTTTAGGCGTATCAGAACCGAACACGACGACGTAATCCACGCTCTCCAGGGCGCTCAAGACCAGCACGCGGTCGGCCTCGTGATTCACCGGGCGGTCCTTGCCCTTGAGCTTGCGGATCGACTTGTCGCTGTTCATCGCAACGACTAACAGGTCCCCCTGTGCCGCGGCGGCGCGCAGGTAGCTGACGTGTCCCGCGTGAAGGATGTCGAAGCAGCCGTTGGTGAAGGCAATGGTCTTGCCCTGGCGTTTGTGTGCCTGTAATTCCGTCACCAGCTCGTCGAGCGTGCGCAGCTTGCCGTGCGCCTGGTTGTTCGTGGCCAGCACGTCCAGCAGCACCTCATCGAGGTCCACCGGGACCGCGCCGAAACGTTCGACCTCCAGCCCGGCCGCGACGTTGGCGAGCTCCGTCGCGTGTTCCCAGCCGGTCTCGTTTGCCAACGCCGCCGCGAGCATCGCCAACACCGTGTCGCCCGCGCCGGTCACGTCGTACACGTCACGGGCGCGCGTCGGCACGAACCTGGGCTTGCCACCCTTGTGCATCAACAGCAGGCCCTGCCGATCCAGCGTCAGCACCAGCGTGTCCAGCTTCAGGTCGCGGAGGAGCTTACGGCCTAACCCGATGATTGAGGCTTCGTCGTCCTCCGCCGCGTCGCGTCCGGTGGCCAGTGCCGCCTCGAAACGGTTCGGCGTGATGCAGGTTGCGCCCCGGTACTTGCTGTAGTCTTCGACCGCCGCCGGATCGACCAGCACGGGTACGCCCATGCGTTTGGCGAGTTTGATCAACCCCTGGCAGACCGCCTCGGTCAACACACCCTTGCCGTAGTCTTCAAGACACAGCACATCCGATTTTTTTAGCTTGCGTTCGGCGAGCTTCAATAAGCAATCGGCGACCGATTTGGATACCGGGTCCCGGCTCTCCTCGTCAACGCGGAACATCTTCTGAGGGTGGCGGTGCTGCGCCAGCCCGATGAAATTATGTTTCACGGTGGTCGGCCGAGCTGCGTCGGCGATCAGACCCGAGGCGTCGCAGCCGTCGGCCGCAAGCGAGCCACGCAACTCATCCGCCATCGCGTCCTTGCCGACGACGCCCACGCAATCAACTTCACACCGAAGCGCCCGCAGAGCCAGCGCGACGTTCGCCGCGCCGCCGGGCTTGAGTTCCGTGCGTTGTTGTGCGAGCACGGGGACCGGCGCATCGGGGCTGAGCCGCTGGGCGTGGCCGTAGACATACCGGTCGGCCATGAAGTCGCCGACGACGGTGATGCGTTTGGTACGCCAGTTATCAATCAGGTGGATGAGGTCTTGTCCGGGCAAGGATCAGCTCTCGCGATCCTGCTTGTTCCGGCTGCTGGCACGCTCGAAGAACAGGCCGGCGACAAATCCGATCACGGTCGCCAGCAGGAGCACGCCGAGCATCACGCCGCCTGGGGTGTGGGCCAGGGTCAGAACCGAATCGAGTGGGCTGGTCATGGCTGAACCTTTCGAGCAAAAAAGAACACGAACTCCAAGACCGACAGTCTACCGCGCCCCCGCTCGCCAGTCACCACCCGCCGTTTTCTATTCCCCCGCCCCAAGCCCGGTCATAGCCCAACGGGCTTTGATCGGGCTGTTTTTACCAACCCGCCATAGCCTGCCTTCACTCCAGCACCTCCGCGACCACCGGCCCGATTTCGTCCGCCATCCGCATGAACCCAAGGTCCGTCGCGTGTACCCCGTCCACGGTCGCCTCGGCATCGTTGCCCAGCAGGTCGTCGCAAGGGATGTAATAAAGCTCTTCAACCCCTTCCGCCCGCAGCCGGTCATACGCCGCCCTGAGTTCTATATTTTTTTCGACATACGAATTGCGCGTCGATTCGACGAACCAGCCACGTTGATACTTAATGTTTTCAACCAACACTACCGGCGTTGTCGGCTGCGCTTCCCTCAGCCCCCGGACCAACGGCTCGGTCCGTTCCGCGATCATTGCCGCGGTCATGTTTGGCCCGCAGTCAATCACATACGCCGCCACGTCCAGCTTCGCGATCAACTCAACGATCTCCGGGTCCATCCGCCCGTTGCCTGAGAACCCAAGGTTGACCACCGGCCGTTGGAGGCGTCGGCCGATGATACTCGGGTACGCCATACCCGGCCGAGAGGCACACCCGCCTTGCAGTATAGATGTCCCCCAGAACAACACGGGTTTCGTATGCGATTCCGTGTATGCCGGCCCCTGATGTAACTCTGCCCCAGCTTCGATGCCGATCTCCAGCTTCTCGATCCCGTTGTAGAGCGGCAGATACAACTGATACTCGTGCAGGCCTTTTGGTGCCGACGACACCAGCGTCGCCTCGCTGTGATGCTGTGCCTCGGGTCGCCCCGCCCCGACCCATCGCCATTGACCGCTGGGATCTTTCGCGTACAGGTCCACCCCGCTGACGCCGGTTGATGGCATGTGGTGCATGTCGAGCATCCCTGTACGTAGCGACCAGCGTGCGGAGACCATCGGCGAATCCGTGATAAACCGCACCGACATCCCCGCGGAGTTCTCCGACAGGCTCCAAACCGCGTCGCGCACGATGCCCTTGGCCTCCGCGGGGAAACGATCGTACGGGTGCGCCACCTCCTTCCACCCCTGGCCGTCGATGCCCAGAGCAAGCGCATCAAACCAAAGCATCTTGCCGTCGTCACTCACGACTGCGGTGGAGGCATCCAGGGGCGCGGATGTTTGTGATTCCGGCGTATCCGCAGCGATACACGCACTCATAAGCGGTATCAGAAGCGACAGAATCAGTAACCAGCGGCATGGGTGTTTCGGTAGCACAAGTTCCTCCTGGGGTACTGCAGATCGTGTGGTAGTGGGCGAGCCGCTCAACTCATTTCACCAGACTCGTCAGCAAACTCTCGATTGTCTCACCACCATCTATAAAACCAACGCTCAAGACCGGGCGGACGATTGGGATCGCGTTTTCTTGATCGGCCTGGCCGATTGACGGCAAAGCGCTCCACTTTACCCAGTCCTTCTCGGTCACGACGATCGCGTCGGCGCCGCGACGCCTGGCATCATCGAGCAGGTGCTTCACCTGGTCGGTGGTGTAGGCATGGTGGTCGTCGAAGGCGTGTACTTGCAACACTTCGCCGACGGCGGATCGGAGCATGCGTTCAAATGCATCAGGATTCCCGATCGCGCAGACGCCGATGGCCTTTCGGTCTTCCAGGTGGTCGGCGGGCAGTCCCTCATCCGCGCCGCGGAAGCCGGACCAACGGCTGGCGGTGTGTGCGGCCGGGGGCTTGCCGGTGAGGGTTTCGATTCTGCGGTCGAGGTTTGCCATTGCATTTTCGGATATCAGGTCACAGCGCGTGACGATCACCGCATCAGCGCGAGCCATATTCCGGGGGGGTTCACGCAGCAGACCGCGCGGCAGCAGACGGTCAAAACCAAACGGTCGGGTCGCGTCTATCAGGACGATGTTCATGTCGCGGTGGATCTGCCGGTGCTGGAATCCGTCATCTAAGAGGAAGACGGTTGTCTCTGGATGCTTCTCGAGAACCCGCCGGGCCCCCTCGACCCGGTTGGGATTAGCCTCGACGGGCACGGCTGAACCCAGTTCATTCGCGATCTCCTGAGCCTCATCGCTGGGTGCGCCCCCTTGGTCGGCCATGTACCCGCGCATCAGGACCGCCGGGTGTGAACCCTGTTCAAGCAGGCGTCTGGCCAGCTCGATGACCATCGGGGTCTTGCCGGTCCCGCCGGTGGTGATGTTGCCCACGCTGATGACCGGGCGCAGCAGCCGCGTCGGTTTTCGCCAGCCCAGGTCGAACTGCTTGTTACGCACCGCGATCGCCAGCCGGTAGCCCGGCTCAAGCACGCCTAAGCCCAGCCTCGCGGCCCCGGCGGACAGGCTGCGCTCCTCGCCGGACATGATGTCGTACAAGTGTGCGTGATTCATGGTGATTCCGGCAGGACGCCAAGGGCCTTTAATGCGGGCACGAGTTTCTGCATCGGCAGGCCTACCACCGTGGTGTCGTCACCTTCGACCGTCAGGGGCCAGCCGCCGGCCTGTCGGTCGAACAGGTTGTACCCCCCCGCCTTGCCCCGCCAGCCCCCGGAGTCGAGGTATACTTCCAACTGAACATCGCTCAGCGCGCCGAGTGTGACGTCGGCGCGGTCGGTGAGGACTTGGGGCGCATCCATGCCATCGGTCAGCAATGCGACCCCGGTGACGACGCCGTGGGTCTGCTGCATGAAGTGGTGGATCATCCTTTCGGCATCTTTACGGTTGCTGGGCTGGCCGATTAGCTGGTCATCCGTACCCACGCAGATCGTGTCGGCCGCGAGTATCACAGAACCGGCCGGCACATGCCCCCGCAGACTCTCCGCTTTCTGCCCCGCGAGCTGACCTGCCAGGTCCTCCGCGGTCTGCCCCGCACCTCCCGCAGGCTGGGGCGGGTCGTCAAACGGCGGGTCGGTCTGGGTGAACCCGTATCCGGCCTCGCGCAATAACTGCGCTCTTCGGGGGGAACGGCTTGCGAGGATCAGGCTGGGTGTGTCCGAGCGGTCAGGCATCCGGAGATTGTAATGAGGTCTGGGGTCCAGGGTCTGGGGTCTAGCCAGACCTCAGACCAGACCCTCGACGATCTCCAGTTTCCTTTGACCAGACCCCGGACCCAATACCCCAGACCCCTTTATCAGTACTGATATTCAAGGTTTGCCGGGACAGGCCCCGATAATCAAGTACAGGGTCGGCCTCTCGGTCGGCCAGCGACTTTCATGGACGAAAGGCCCGGCGTGCGAACGATCGCGATCATTAACCAGAAGGGTGGCTGCGGCAAGACCACCTGCTCGATCAACCTCGCCGCCTCCCTGTCCGCCAAGGGCAAACGCACGCTGCTGGTCGACATGGACCCGCAGTCGCATTGCGCGATGGGCCTGGCGGTCCCCGACGCTCAGATCGAAAAATCGATTGCCGACATGCTGCGTGTCGGGCTCGACGGCTCGCTGGCGATGTCCGAAGTCACATGGCAGATCGCGCGCAACTTTGACCTCGCCCCGTCATCGATCACACTCGCGGGCATGGAGGCCCAGCTCTCGACCGCGCCGGACAAAGACCGCCGACTGGTGCAGGTGCTTTCGACCGTGCAGGACCAGTACGACTTCTGCATCGTGGACTGCCCGCCGTCGATCGGCCTGCTGACCTTTAACGCGCTGCGTGCATCCGACGAGGTGTTGATCCCGGTGGAGACCGGATTTTTCTCGATGCAGGGCGCGGTGCGACAGCAGCAGACGATACAGATGCTGGCAAGGCGGGCTGGGCACCACGTGCGTTTCAAAGTACTCGCGACGATGTACGACGTGCGGACCAAGCTGGCGCGTGAGATCCTTTCGGAGTTGAAGCGTCACTTCGATGAAGAGCTGTTGCCGATCGTCATCAACTTCAACAGCAAGCTGAAAGAGGCGGCCAGCTTCGGCCAGCCTATTACCGAATACGACGCCGCCAGCCGCGGGATGCAGGACTTCGAGCGGCTGACGGAATGGCTGCTGACGAACCCGCCGCCGCCGGCCCCCGCGGTGGTGCCGCAATACGAAGAGCCCCAGCAGGCCGTCACCGCCGGCGCGGTCACCACCGCCAGCAACCCCGCGATGAGCCGGGCCGCCGAGCTGGTCGAACGGGCACGCGCCCTGTCAACCCGGACCGCCGAGTTGTCTTCACGGCTGGCCAGCGACGACGACGTGCAGGCCGAGGGCTTCAGCGCCCCCGCCCCACCGACCCCCGGGCAGCAGGCCGATGGCGCGCCCACCCCGGTCACACCGCCGGACAGCTACGAGAAGAAACTCGCCGGGCTCTTCGGCGCACGACACACCTCGCAGGGCCTGTTGTTCATCCAGCCCCACGGCAAGGCGGGCAACGTCGCCATCGCCGGGGACTTCAACGGCTGGAACCCCGCGACGACCCAACTGAAACGCGACGAGAACCTGGGTGTCTGGCAGACCTGCGTCACCGTCCCGCCCGGCCGTTACCGCTACCGGCTCGTGGTCGACGGGCAGTGGGTCCAGGACCCCTACAACAGCTACGTCGAGTCCAACCCGTTCGGCGAACTGAACAACATCGTGGTCGTGCAGTAACACACTGACCACCGGCAAGGGGAAATACTCGGGAGTCAAGAACCAAACAAGGAAAGTCCTATAATGTCGACCACCCGGCAACGATTCGAGACTTTTTGACCGCATCTGGATTACAACGGTTTTCGTCATGGATGACACACGCACACAGCAGGCACTGGATCATTTGGCCGACCTCTTCCTGACCGGTCAGGCCCCGGCCGCCCAGACACAGACACAACCACGGGGCTCCACCCCCATCACGCAATCCAAGCGCGACGACCTGGTCGGCCCCGCGCCGATCCGGCTGCGACCCAAGCTCACCGAAAACCCGAAACCCCCCGCAGCCTATCCCCCGCCGATCGAGGGCGACGCCCCGCTGCGACTTAAGCCCGAACCCCCGGCCCCCCCGGCGTCTCACGAAACCGACGGCTCACCCATCGCCACGATCGGTGAGGTTCAAGACCACGACGATCCGCAGACCCAATACGAATCAGACACGCCCGAGGACACACGCGCGGCTCCGGCCGTTGCGGTTGAAGCCGTCATCCTCGGGAACCTGCCCGGCCTTAGCGGCCCCTGGTTGACCCAGTACGCCCAACTGCTGGCCCAACAGGAAGGCCCCGTCGCGATCCTGCACGTGGATGACGATCTGGTAGACCTGGAGCTGGTCGAGCCGACCAACAGCGACGCGCCCAGCCCGGGCGTCTCGCTGCGGATGCCACCCGGCGGCGGGCAGATCGACCCGCGTTCGATCCTCGAAGCGATGCTGGATTCATCCGACGGCGAGGGCACCGCACCACAGACCGTGCTGGTTCATCTGGATCCGCAAAACGACGAGTTGGGCCTGGCCCGCGCGCTGTGCATCGAGGACTGGACGCTGATGTGCGGGGCCGACGACCTGGCGATCGTCGGCGGTTACAAGATGCTCAAGCACATGGTCGAGACCGAGCCCGCCGTCGCGGGCAAGAAACTGGGCCTGATGGTCATGGGCTCGAACCCCAAGGACAGTCAGGACGCGGCGCGCAAGTTCCAGTCCGCCGCCGAGAGTTTTTTACAGACCCCCGTGCAACTATTGGGCTGGCAGAAGCAGATGGTCCCGGTGAACCTGCGGCACCTCGGTCGTTTCGAGGACATGGACACGGTCTGGCCGAGGCTGGCCGAGTGGTTTGCCCGGGTCGCGCCCGCCGAGTCGGTGCAGGAAGACCGGCCCGAGGCCGAGCCCGTCGCCGCGGTGCGTGAGCCTGTCAAGCAACAGGTGATACCTGAGATCGAAGCACCCGCAGTAGTCTCCGCCCCGGAGCCCGAGCCGGTTGCTGCTACTCCCGAGCCGGCGAAGCCCAAGACCTCCGAACTGCTCGAAGAGTGGGCACAGATCAGCGCCAAGCGGCAGCCAACGGTTCCGACGCAAGCACCGGTGCAACCCGAACGTGTCGTTCAACCTCAACCCGTGGTCGCCCCGCCGTCCGCGCCGGTCGCGGCCCCG
This sequence comes from Phycisphaeraceae bacterium, assembly GCA_029260635.1. Lineage (GTDB taxonomy): Bacteria > Planctomycetota > Phycisphaerae > Phycisphaerales > Phycisphaeraceae > JAJRRS01. The sequence continues at coordinate 16,248 of JAJDCW010000044.1, forward strand.
CAACCAGTTGCAGCAACCCCACCCCCGGCTAAGAAACCTCAACCCGTCGAAGCCGCCACATCCGACGAGCCCAACCTCGTCGAGCTACTCATGGCCGGCCATGGCGCGGTGCCCGGCGGGATCGCGCTGGAAGCCCGCTGTCCACATCAGAACCAGACCCAACTCTTGCTCGATCAGGACGGCCGACTCCACCTGCTTTGCCGACACGACTCCGAGGGATTCGACAGCCTGCAGGCCGCGATGGTCGACCTGCTCCAGGCCCGCCACTGGGTCCGTGAGCACCTGGAGTTGCTGGCCCTGACCCAGCGCCAACTGAAATTCGACGGCTCGACCGAGCCCGTGCTGCACCTGTTCACCGACCGCGCCGACTGGGCCACCGCCCTGATCGCCCGACTGGGTGAAGCTCTGAAGCTGCACCTGCTCCAGGAAGTCAGTGTCGGCCAACAAAGTGCTTGGTTCTGCACGCCGTTGAACTAAATCCGAGCCTCCGATGTCCACCTCTCAGGCATAAAGGACCCGTCTGCCAATCCGGCAGCCCCCCGTGCCAAAACGGCTGGCAAATCAATTAAAAATAAGGGTTTACGTTAGAGAACCGCGGCGCGGGATTTGCGTAAATATAGTGTGCTTGGGCTAAGCTTACGGGTGAGGGACTACGGGGTCCAAACCCGGGGGACTGGGGTCCGGGCGTAGTTAGGGATCGTTCACGACAGGGGTTTTGCATGGCGGTGAAGTTTGAGGATTACTACAAGACGCTGGGTGTGAAGCGAGACGTCTCGCAGGACGATATCCAGCGCGCGTTCCGCAAGCTGGCTCGCAAGTACCACCCCGACGTCAACAAGTCCGACGAGGCGACCGGGAAGTTTAAGCAGGTCAACGAGGCCTACGAAGTGCTTAAAGACCCGGACAAGCGCAAGCGTTACGACACGCTGGGCGAGAACTGGAAAGCGGGTCAGGAGTTCCGTCCGCCGCCGGGTTGGGAGGGACAGTTCCGTGGTGGGCAGGGTGGCGGAACCGGGGGAGCCGGGGGCTTTCAGTTCCAGGCCGGCGGGCAGTTCAGCGACTTCTTCGAGGCGATGTTCGGCCAGATGGGCGGGCAAGGCGGGTCGCGCGCGTCAGGTTTTGAGGACCTGTTTGCCCAACAGGCCGGCCACGCCGGGCCACGCCAACCCCAGATGCAGGAGGCCCCGGTCGGTATCAGCCTCCACGACGCCTACCACGGCACGACGCGCCGGCTCGACCTGCAGGGTCCCGACGGACGAAAGTCGATCGAAGTGAAAATCCCCAAGGGCACGACGAACGGTGCGAAAATCAGGCTGGCCGGCGAAGGGTTGATCCTGAACATCAGCGTCGCGAACGACCCACGGTTTACACTCGCGGGCCGAGACCTTACCGCCGACGTGAAACTCGAACCCTGGCAGGCGGCGCTCGGCGATCAGATCGACGTCGAAACCCTGGAAGGCACCGTCACGCTCAGCGTCCCCCCCGGCACACCGTCCGGGCGGAAGCTAAGGCTCAAAGGTAAGGGGCTGCCAAGCACCAAGGGGCCGCCCGGCGACCTTTATGTCCGACTGCTGATCACCGTACCCAAAGAACTCACTGAGACAGAACGCGAACTCTACAAACAACTGAAAGAGGCAAGCAATAACACCAATGCCGGGCCTGATCGCAGCGAAGAAACGGATGCATAACCTTCCGAGGGAGATAACAAATGGACCCGAATAAATTCACACAGAAAACACAGGAAGCACTCCAGGCCGCGCAGAGCCTGGCGATATCGCGCGGGCATCAGGCGGTGGACGTCGAACACCTGGTCCTGGCACTCTGTCAGCAGGAAGGCGGGCTGATCCCGCGCCTGCTCGAAAAACTGCAACGCCCCGCCGATGTTGTTGTTGGGGAACTTACGCGCGAGTTAAATAAACGACCCCAGGTCTCCAGCGCCGGTGCGCCCGGCAGTGAGCCCGGCAAGGTCTACCTCACGCAGCCACTCAACGAGGTCCTGGTCAACGCCGAGCAGCAAGCCCAGCGCTTAAAAGACGAGTACGTCTCCGTCGAGCACTTGCTGCTGGCGACACTCGATAAACCCAGCGCGACCGCCGCCGGGCGGGTCCTCAAAGACTTAGGGATCACCCGCGACGCGCTTCTTGGCGCATTGACCGAGGTCCGTGGCAATCAGCGTGTGCAGTCGGACAACCCCGAGGCGACCTACGAGGCGCTGGACCGTTACGGCCGAGACCTCGTGGTCATGGCGCGCGACGGCAAGCTCGACCCGGTCATCGGCCGGGACGAAGAGATCCGCTCGGTCATCCGTGTCCTGTCGCGCAAGACCAAGAACAACCCCGTGCTCATCGGCGAGCCCGGCGTCGGCAAGACCGCGATCGCCGAGGGCCTGGCGCAGCGCATCGTGCGCGGCGATGTGCCGGAAGGCCTTAAAAACAAGACGGTTTTCGCCCTTGACATGGGATCGCTGGTCGCGGGCGCCAAGTTCCGCGGCGAGTTTGAGGAACGGCTCAAGGCGGTGCTTAACGAGATCAAGCAGGCCGAGGGGCGCATCCTGCTGTTCATTGATGAGCTGCACACGATCGTCGGTGCCGGCAAGGCCGAAGGCTCCATGGACGCCGGGAACATGCTCAAGCCGATGCTGGCGCGTGGCGAGCTTCACTGCTTAGGCGCCACGACGTTGGATGAATACCGTCAATACATCGAGAAAGACGCCGCGCTTGAGCGCCGCTTCCAACCGGTGCGCATCGACCCGCCGACGGTCGAAGACACCGTCTCGATCCTGCGCGGCCTGCGCGAGCGATTCGAGGTACACCACGGCGTGAAGATCCAAGACGCGGCGATCGTCTCCGCAGCCGTGCTGTCGGACCGTTATATCACCGAACGGTTCCTCCCGGACAAGGCCATCGACCTGGTCGACGAGGCCTGTGCGATGATCCGCACGGAGATCGACTCCATGCCCGCCGAGCTGGACCGCGTCAGCCGACGCGTGATGCAGTTGGAGATCGAAGAGGCAGCGCTCAAGAAAGAAAAAGACAAAGCCAGCCGCTCGCGACTTGGCGACCTCCAGAAAGAACTGGCGGACCTCAAGCACCAGTCCGACGCGATGCGTGCCCAGTGGGAGAACGAGAAGGCCGAACTCGGTAAGTCCCAACACTTGCGTGAACGGATCGAGCAGGTCCGCCACGACATCGAGGTCGCCGAGCGCGAATACAACCTCGACCGCGCCGCCGAACTGAAACACGGCGAATTGCCGGGCCTGCTTAAACAACTCGAGGCCGCCGAGGCGCAGGATACAAGCGGGTCCAACGGCACGGCTTCGGGTGAACGCCTCCTACACGAAGAGGTCAGCGAGGACCAGATCGCGCAGATCGTCGCCCGATGGACCGGCATCCCCGTGACGCGCCTGGTCGAGGGCGAACGCGAGAAGCTCTTACATCTTGATAAGAAGCTGCACGAGCGTGTCGTCGGGCAGGACGCCGCGGTGCAACTCGTCGCCGACTCGGTCATCCGTGCCCGGGCCGGGATCAAGGACCCCAAGCGCCCGATTGGTTCGTTTATCTTCCTTGGCCCGACCGGCGTGGGTAAGACCGAACTCGCCCGCGCCTTGGCCGAAGCGCTATTCGATAGCGAAGATAACATCGTGCGCATCGACATGAGCGAGTACATGGAGAAGCACGCCGTCTCGCGGTTGATCGGCGCGCCCCCCGGCTACATCGGCTACGAAGAAGGCGGCCAACTCACTGAGGCCGTGCGGCGCAAACCTTACTCGGTCGTGTTGTTTGATGAAATCGAGAAGGCGCACCACGACGTGTTCAACGTCCTGCTGCAGATCCTCGACGACGGCCGGGTGACCGACAGCCACGGCCGAACGGTCAACTTCAAGAACACCGTCATCATCATGACCAGCAACATCGGCAGCCGACACCTGCTGGAAGACCAGGTGATGGGCAGCACTGAGATCTCCGAGCAATCCCGCAACGCGGTGATGGCCGACCTGCGCCAACACTTCCGCCCGGAGTTTCTTAACCGCGTTGACGACACGATCCTGTTCCAGCCCCTGGGCGTCGAGCAGATCACCCACATCGTGGACCTGCTGCTTGCCGATATCCAGAAGCGCCTGGACGATCGGTCGATCACGCTGACGCTGACCGACGCCGCTAAACGCCACGTCGCCGAGGCCGGCTACGACCCGGTCTACGGCGCCAGGCCCCTGAAACGCTACCTCCAGCACGAGTTGGAGACCCGTCTGGGTCGTGCGATCATCGCCGGGGAGGTGCCTGACGGCTCAACGGCGGGCTTTGATGTGGTGGGAGACCAACTGACGCTGATGACTCACTAATAGC
>JAJDCW010000045.1 GCA_029260635.1 Phycisphaeraceae bacterium
CGTCGAATCCGACGCAGAGACGGCGGGCACGGCTACGGACTCATAACCATCTAACAAAGCAGGCGTCAAACCCCTGTCACGCGGTCATATCCACACCTATATCGGTCCCGTGATTTTCCGCTTAGGTTTATCGACGTTTTCGCGTATGATTTACGATTCGTGCCGTTCGGCCAACTGAATAGATTCCGCAGCTTTATCCCGACAGGTGAGCATGTCTGAAAATAAATTCATTATCAATCACAGCAAGGGTTTCCGGGCACGACGGGGGTTGAACTGGTTCTCGCTGGGATTGATGTACGCCACGTATTACATGTGTCGGTATAACTTTAAGTTTGCCACGCCTCACCTGCGCGATGAATTCGGGTTCGACGAAACTGCGGTGGGTGACATTTTCGGTGTCTGGGCGCTGGCCTACGGCACGGGGCAACTGATCAACGGCCTGATCAGCGACCGCGTGGGCGGCAAACGCTGCATGCTCTTCGGCGCGGTCGGGACGATCATTGTCAACTTCATCTTCGGCTTCTCCCCGCTGGTCAGCACCTTCACCACATTTGCACTCTTGTCCCTCTTTAATGGCTACCTCCAATCGTTCGGTGCACCGGGCATGGTCAAGATCAACTCCGCCTGGTTCCACCGGACCGAGCGCGGCACCTTCTCGGGCATCTTCGGGGGGATGATCCAGCTTGGGCAGATGGCGATTAATTATCTCGGTCCCTACATGCTCACGTCGGGCATCATCATCTTCGGCGTCGTGATGGCCAAGCAGGGCGAGTGGCGATACCTGTTCCGTATCCCGCCGTTGTTCACCGCCGCGGCCGCGATCCTGATGTTCTTTGCGGTCAAGCAGTCGCCCGACGAGGCGGGCTTCCCCAACGAGATCGAGGACGAGATCGACAACACCGAGGGCGTGACGGTCCCGCTCTGGCAATCGATGAAGACGATCCTGACGCACCCGCTGGTCTGGTTCTACGCGGTCGCCTACGCCTGTACCGGCGGCGTCCGGCACAGCCTGGACAACATCTCCATCCTCTACTTCGAGGACCAACTGGGCTTCGATATGCAGTCGAACATCCCGACGATTGCGGTCGTGACACTGTTCCTGATGCCTTTGGTCGCTTTCCTTGGATCATTAGGGGCCGGGTTTATCTCCGACAAGTTCTTTGTCGGGAAACGTGCCCCGGTGGCGATGGTGCTGTACTTCGGTGAGGCGGCGGTCATCGCGATGGCGGCGGTCATCCTGACACTTGGTCTGGTCGGGCCGACTACGGCGGGCATCTGGATGGGCTGTGCGATCCTGGTCTGTATCGCCTTGACCGTGAACTCCACACACTCCCTGGTCGGTGCAGCCGCGCCGATGGACATCGGCGGCAAGAAGATGGCCGGCTTCGCCGCCGGCGTCATCGACTCGTTCCAGTACTACGGGGCCGCAATCTCGCTGTTCATCACGGGCCGTGTCCTGACCGCGACACAGGAAGAGTCGGGCTACCTCTACTGGTACGTCATCATGGCGGCATGGGGCGTGCTCGGTGGCATCAGCATGTTCTTCCTGATGATCAAGCAGCGTCGTCTGCGTGCGAAGGGCCTGGTTGTAGCCGGGTAATTAGCCAAGCGGATCAGGTGTGCATATTGATGGCTAAAGCGGTGGCTTTTTCGAGAAGTTCCGCAGCGCGGGCTATCGATTCATCAACCGGAAGTCCGCGGCCGATCTCGATGTAGTCTTTCAAACCTGCGTCCAGTGATTTTTCGTGGCCTTCACCTAGGCTGCCGACCAGGGCGACCGTGGGGACGTTGTGTTTGGCCGCTGCTTGCGCGACACCGATCACGGCCTTGCCAAATAGCGATTGCCCGTCGAGCCGCCCCTCGCCGGTCAGGCAGAGGTCGCAGCCCCGGACACGCCGATCAAATTCGACCATCTCCAAAACGATATCCAATCCCGGACGTATACGGGCATCACAGAATGCCATCAAACCGGCACCCAGCCCCCCCGCCGCGCCCGCGCCGGGCGTGTGTTCCACATCGATCCCGAGTTGGTCCCGGAACAGCCCCGCGAGATGTCGCAGGCCGGCGTCGAGCCGGTCCACCTGCTCGGGTGTCGCGCCTTTCTGCGGGCCGTAGACGTGGGCCGCACCGTTGGGGCCAGTCAACGGGTTGGTGACGTCGCAGGCGACGGTGACCGTTACGTCTTTCAGACGTTCATCTATACCCGAAACATCAATCCGTAAGATCGATCCAATCAAGCCACCGGTGATGGGCCGTTCGATGAGTTGACCGGCTTGGTCGTAGAACCGCACACCCAATGCCTGCGCCATCCCGCAGCCGCCGTCGTTGGTCGCGCTGCCGCCGATACCAACAATCATTTGCTTGCAATCGGAACGAATAGCGTCGGTGATTATCTGACCCGTACCGAAGGTCGTGGTTATCTCCGGGTCACGCTGAACCGAATCAACCAGACACAAACCCGAGGCGGCTGCCATCTCGATGAGCGCGGTATCCGATTCACTGTTTCTCATCACCTTCGACCAAGGAGCATAGACCTCACGGCCGAGCGGGTCGATGCAGGGAGTCGTCATAGGCTCACTTGTGTGCGCTGCGGTGATCGCGTCGGTAAATCCCTCACCGCCATCGGAGATCGGACAGGTATCCACCACAGCATCGGGCCGTTCCCGGCGGATCGCATCGGCCATCGCCTGCGCAGCCTGCTCGGCGGTCAACGACTCCTTGAAGCTGTCCGGCGCACAAATAATCCTCATCACAAGAGTCTACCGACTTCGCGGGGCTTGTGGCAGGCGGTTAAACTGATCGACATGAGTGATGACTTCGATGAATCCATGATGCGATTGGCCCTCGAGCAGGCCCGGCAGGCCGCGGCGATAGGTGAGGTCCCGGTCGGCGCGGTGGTGTATCGGGGCGACGAGGTATTGGCAACCGCCTACAACCTGCGTGAAAGTACCGCTGATCCGACGGCCCACGCGGAGGTGCTGGCCCTGCGCGAAGCCGCGAAGAAGCTGGGCACCTGGCGGCTGGACGGGTGCACCCTCGCGGTCACGCTCGAGCCCTGCCCGATGTGTGCTGGGGCCTTGATCAACAGCCGGATCGACCGGCTCGTCTATGGCACCACCGATCCCAAGATGGGCTGCGTCGACACGATGTATGAACTCTGCACGGACACACGCTTCAACCACCGGCTTGTAGTCGTCAGCGGTGTGCTCAAAGATGAATGCGTCGAGGTCTTACAAGCGTTCTTCCAGGCAAGACGCGGCAACGAAAAGCCGCCGAAACCAAAGCCGGAATAACCATAGAGGACACAGAGAAAGCCGAAGATGAAGTATCCACAGATTTCGCAGATGACACAGATTTAGGATGCGCCTACACCCGCATATCTGATCTGCGAAATCTGCGTCATCTGCTGATCACTCTTCCCGTCTTCCCTGTGCCTCTGTGGTTAATATTCCTAGCCCACGTCGATCAGCCCCATCGACTCGCCGTACTGCTGCAAGAGTACTTTGCGAAGCGACTTGTTGTCTTCCGCTTTCAGGAACGGGTCTTTCTCTACCATGGCTTGTGCATCACGTTTGGCGAGTTGCAGCAGTTCCATATCGCCGGGGATGGTGGCTACGCGCAGCGGGGGCAGGCCCGACTGGCGGGTGCCGAAGAAGTCGCCCATACCGCGTATCTCCAGATCGCGCTCGGCGATCACAAAGCCGTCGTTGGTGGCGGCGATGGCGTCGAGGCGGTCGTTGGCCTCCTCGGTCGTCGGGTCGGAGATGAATACGCACAAACTACGTCGACCGTGATCCCCTCTGCCGACCCGGCCGCGAAGCTGATGCAGTTGGGCCAGCCCAAAACGCTCGGCGTGTTCGACAATCATCACCGTCGCGTTGGGCACATCGACCCCGACCTCGATCACCGTCGTGGCAACCAAAACGTGGATATCGCCGTCGCGGAACTTCTTCATGATCTTCTCGCGCGACTCGCGCTTGAGTTGGCCGTGTACGGTCGCGACCTTGAAACCCCGGCAGAACTTATCTTGCAGCAGCTTGGCGTGGTCACGGACATTGGTTAGCTGTTTGCTGGACTCGTTCCCCACCGCATCGATCGCCGGGACGACGACGTATGCCTGCTCCCCACGTTCCAGGCGTGTGCGCAGATAGCGATAGACCTCGTCGGACTGTGTGGGCCGGACCACGCGGTTGGTGATCGGGGTCCGCCCCGGTGGCAGGCCCAGAAGGGTCGAGATATCCAGGTCGCCGAAGAGCGTCAGGCTGAGCGTGCGCGGGATGGGGGTCGCGGTCATCACCAGGTGATGCGGGACGTGTCGCTTGCCGTCCGGCCCGGGTTCGTTGTGCCGGTTGCTGTCACGGAAGGCCGCCCGCTGCATCACGCCGAACCGGTGCTGCTCATCAATCACCGCAACGGCCAGATTATGAAACTTCACGTGATCGGACAGCAGCGCGTGCGTGCCGACGACGATATCGACTTCGCCGTTGGATATTCTATCAAGCAGTAACTTGCGTTCGCCCCCCGTCTTGGGCGGCTGCGCACTGGTCAGCAGCGCCGTGGAGACGTTGGCCCCTTCAAGCATCCGCGTGATCGAAGCGAAGTGCTGCTCGGCCAGCAGTTCCGTCGGTGCCAGCAGTACCCCCTGCTGCCGATCCGCGACCGCCACCAGCAGCGCGTACAACGCGATCACCGTCTTGCCCGCACCGACATCCCCCTGAAGCAAACGGTTCATAGGGGTCGGCTTGGTCAGGTCTTCAGCGATCGCCCTGACGACCTTGTCCTGCGCCTCGGTCAGCTTAAAGGGGAAACGGGCGCGGATGTGTTTGTCGATCGCGGGTGTAAACATCAGGCTCGGCGCGGCGAGGCGTTCATGCACATACGCCCGTTTCATCGCGATCCCCAATTGAAGCAATAGCAACTCGTTGAACGCCAGCCTCCGACGTGCCACCCCCGCGTCGTCGCGCGATTCGGGCTGGTGCGCCATCTCGAAAGCCTTCGCCAGGGCCGGCATCTCGTGGTGTTTGAGCAGCTCGGCCGGCAGGGGATCATCCAGACCAGGCAAGACATGCGGTAACGCCTCGGCGACCGTCTTTTCGATGACGGTCGAGGGCAAATCTTCCGTCGCGGGGTAGACAGGACGCAACCGCTCGTCTTTCGTCGGCGTGGCGTCGGGGTCGTCGAGTGGTTCCCACTTGGGGTTGACCATCTGCGGGTAGTTGTTGAAGAGTTTGACCTTGCCCTGCACGCGGAGGTTGATCCCGGGGTGGATCTTCTCGCGTAAGTAGCCGGCGTTGAACCAGGTCAGGCTCAGCGTGCCCGTGTCATCCACGAGGGTCGCCTCGAAGCGTCCCTTCCGGCCGTAACCCTGAGACGCGACCCAGCGCGCGTTCTGGACCGTGCCGCGAGCTGTGCCGATCGACTCGGTCTTGAGTTCGCCGATCCCGCCCTCCCCGGCCTGTTGCTCGTAGCGCATCGGCAGGTGACGCAGCAGGTCGCTAACCGACTGGATGTCCAGCCGGGCGAACAGCCGGGCCCGGGCCTTGCCGACGCCGGGCAGGTCGGTCATCTTCGAAGCCAGACGGATGGCCGGCGGATTGTCTTTCGCCTCGGGCATAGGGGAGATTCTACCGCGTAGGAGACGTGCCGCGTAGACCCCCGACCCCGTTTAGCGGGCGATCGAAGATCGCCGTGTGTATTATGAACTCTCCGAGGTCAACACGCGGACCTACGATCCGCCGCAAAACTAGCGCCTCCATCAATAACCCGACGCACTACAATACACACATGCGTACCCCCCACCCCTGCCGCCCGTATGTGATCCTCGGCCCGACCGCCGGGGGCAAGAGCGACCTCGCGGTGGCACTCGCCGAGACGCTGCCCGGCGGCGGCGAGATCATCGGCGCCGACTCCATGCAGGTCTACCGCCACATGGATGCGGGGACCGCCAAACCGCCCAAGGAGTTGTGCGACCGTGTGCCTCACCACATGGTCAACATCGTCGAACCGACCGAGCGGTTCACCGTCGCGGATTGGCTTGAGCAGGTCGAGGCATTGATCCATTCACTGCAAGCCCGGGGCAAGACCCCGATCATTGTCGGCGGGACCAACCTGTACCTCAAAGCCCTGCTGGAAGGCATGTTCGACGGCCCCGGCCAGGACGAGGCGTTCCGCGCATCTATAAAGGATGTGAAGAACGATGAACTACATACCCAACTGACACAGATCGACCCCGAGGCCGCCGGGCGCATCTCGCCGAACGACCGCAAGCGGATCGTCCGCGCGTTGGAGGTCCACCACATGACCGGCGAAACCATCAGCAGCCGGCAGCAGCAGTGGCAGGAAGACCCCGACAAGACCTACCGGCACAACCCGATCATGCTCGGGATGCACTGGCCGGTCGAGGAGATCAACCCCCGGATCAACATCCGGGTCAAAGCGATGTTCTTTCCCGACTTGGTCGACCCGCTGCTAGCGGCCGCCGCGTGCCCGAACGGCGAAAGCCTGCCGGCCGAAACCAAGCGTCTGGAAGATGCCGGGTCGTTGGGTGAACAGGCCCGCGAGGCGCTCGGCTACAAACAGGTCCTCGAACACATCCACGGCCAGATGACCCTGGACGAGTCCTTCGAGCGCACCAAGATCCTCACCCGAAGGTTCGCCAAGCAGCAACGCACGTGGCTGAGGCGGTTCCAGAATGTCAGCTGGCTGCCCGCGCAGGCGATGAGTCCGGAGGAGATGGCGAAGCGGGCGTGTAAGTTTAAGGATTAACCGCTCACTGCCGGTCAACTCGCAACACACAACTTCGGCAAGATCTTTACTTCAAACATCTGAATTATCGCCTTCGCTGCAGCATCACACCCACGGCGCCCAGCCCCAGCAGCGCGAGGCTTGCGGGCTCGGGGAAGGTGGTGGTGATGATGTCGATGTCTTTCTTCTCGATCATCGACTGCGAATCGGTTTCGCTGAGGGTGGCGAGGGTGTTGTCGAGGGTGACGGTGACCTTGGTCGCGCCGTCAATGAAAGGGGTGTTGTTGCTGATGAGTGCGGCGTTGATATCGACGAACAGTGAGCCGGTCCATGCGCCCGTCGCGGGGTCGCTGGCCAGGTCGAAGTTGCCGCCGGACGGGCCGAAGACCATCGACGCGGGGAACTGCACGGGGTTGATCCCCACGCCATCGACCTCGACGATCTCGATAAAGAAGTCGGCGGTGACCGAGGCGAACGTGCCCGCGCCCCCGGTGCCGCCGAGGGTGTAATCGCCGGCTTCGCTGAAAAACAAGGAACCTATAAAGACACCCGGTTTCGCCATGACCATGAAGTTGAGCGTGCCGTCGGTGAGGTCCACGCCGCTGGTGCCGCTGGTGCTGGAAGTAAAAGCCGTAGGGCTGAAGTCCAGGGAATCGCCCGAAACCGTAGGCGAGCCGTAGAGCGGCGGCGTGTCGGTGCCCGAATCTTCGGTGACGTCCAGGTACACCACGGAGATACCGGAAAAGTCGCCGTAGTTGATCGGGGCGGCCGGGGCCGTCATCGTGAAGGCGAGCAAGCCGCCCACCGCGGCGATCAAGACATAGGTGTGATTCAAGATACTCATCGAAACCTCCCTAACCGGGCCTTGGAGTAGCGTGTGCTGGGCACCGGCGCATAAAAAAAGAAAAGCCGCAACATTGCGCCTTCTCTCCCTCCAGCCCATCCCGTGTATTCCACGCCGGGCGGGCGATTTAGTTTTCTGGCAGACCAGTTCGAACAACCCATGCTACCGGCGAACAGCACGGCTTGGCAATGGTTTTTTTCGATTTTTACGGTGTTTTTATGCATTGAGGCGATAAATCGATATGTAAATATAGCGTTTTAAGTGTTTTACAACTATTATTGACTTGCACGACGTAGGGAAAATTGCTGAAATTTATTCCCCGTCAACGGACCCGGGTTAGGCCACCCTCAACCAATCCGACCCGTAATCGGCTATCTATTCATCACTTAAAGACGCGACTTGACAATCGCCTTCAGGGCTGCTCAAGTGTCCCACCGTATTCGGACCGATGAAAGCACTGCGGCCCCGGCTTAATAGCCCACCCGCTCACGGCACTGACCCCCGGCCCGAGACGCGACTGAGTACCCCCTACCGATGGCCAAAAAGACCACCAAGAAGAAGACAACCAAGAAAACCACCAAGAAGTCGACCGCCAAGAAGGCGCCGGCGAAGAAGAAAACCCCCCTGAAGAAGGCCGGGCAATCCGGGGGCGGCAGCCGTCGCCGTGCGCCGGAGAAGGTGGACGCCACCGGCAAGCACCTGGTGATCGTGGAAAGCCCGACCAAGGCCAAGACTATTAATAAGTACCTGGGCCCGGACTACGTCGTGATGGCGAGCGTGGGCCATGTCCGCGACCTCCCGCCAAGGAATCCCAAGGGTGTGAAGAACCCCGTCCCGGGCGTGGACCTTGAGAATAATTTCGAGCCGACCTACGAGGTACTCAAGGATAAGACGGCGACCGTGACCGCATTGAAGAAGGCGGCCAAGCAGGCACAGGACGTCTGGTTCGCGACCGACCTCGACCGCGAGGGGGAAGCGATCGCCTGGCACCTCACCGAGGCGCTGGGTGTGCCATTCCAGAACGCCAAGCGCGTGGTCTTTAACGCCATCACCAAAGACGAGATCGCCCGTGCGTTTGATAAACCCCGCGTGATCGACGGCTGCCGGGTCGATGCCCAGCAGGCCCGCCGCATCCTCGACCGGATCGTGGGCTATCAGGTCTCGCCCTTGCTGTGGAAGAAAGTCGCCGGCGGACTCAGTGCCGGGCGTGTGCAGTCGGTGGCGTTGCGTGTGGTGGTTGAACGTGAACGCGCAATCGATGCGTTCGTGCCGGACGAGTACTGGCGCATCACCGGGCTGTTCGCGACCGACCCAAAGAAGACCGACCCGCTGAGCAAAGCCTGGGTCAATTGGTTAGCCGAACACTCCGAGGGCAAGCCCGCGACGATCAAGCAGCAGAACGCCTGGCTCAGCGAGCACGCCTGCCTGAAAGCTGAGCTTGTTGAGTTCAACGGCCAACCCTTTAAACCAGACAACCGCAAGCTTGCGCTCGACGCGGCGCAGAAGCTGGGGCTCGAACTCGACGACACGATCGAAGAAGAAGACCCCAAGGGCAAAGGCCCTGCCAAGAACCTCTGCCAATACCTCGGGCACGTCGGCAAGGATTCGCCCAGGTTCCTGATCGATTCGATCACGACCAAGAGCACGACCAGCAAGCCCTCCGGGCCGTTCATCACCAGCACGATGCAGCAGGCCGCGGCCAACCGGCTGGGGTTCCAGTTGCAAAGGACGATGCGGGTCGCGCAGAGTCTGTATGAAGGCATTGACCTGGGCGGCGCACGCGGGCAGACCGGCCTGATCACCTACATGCGTACCGACTCGACACACATCTCAGGCGAAGCATTGGAGATGGCGCGCGGCTTCATCGGCGAGAAGTACGGCGGCGACTACCTCCCGACCAAGCCCAACTTCTACTCATCCAGCAACAAGGCGGCGCAGGAAGCCCACGAGGCGATCCGCCCCACCGACGTATCCATCACCCCCGAGTCCGTACGGACCAAGCTCAACGACCAGCAGTTCCGCTTGTACGACCTGATCTGGCGTCGCTTCGTCGCCTGCCAAATGACGCCCGCCAAGTGGGACTCGACCGCGATCACCATCGCCGCGCAGGCGTCGCACTTGAAGCCTGAGGCCAAGTTCCGTGCGACCGGCCGGACATTGAAGTTTGACGGGTTCTACAAGGCGATGGGCCTACCCAGCGGTGGCGACGACGTGATCCTCCCACCCTTAGAAGAGAAACAACCGCTCGGCCCGATGAAGGTAGACCCGACGCAGCACTTCACCAGCCCGCCGCCGCGCTACACCGAGGCGTCGCTGCAGAAGAAACTGGAAGAAGAAGGCATCGGTCGGCCATCAACTTACGCCGCGATCATCGGGACGATCCAGGACCGCAAGTATGTCGAGCCGATCTACCCGCGCGACAAACGCCTGGGCGCATCGGACCTGGGCATGGTCGTGTCCGACATGCTCACCGAGGCGTTCCCGAAGGTGATGGACGTCGCGTATACCCGGTACATGGAGGCTGAACTCGACAAGATCGAGGACGAGCACCACGACTGGCGTCAAATGCTCACCGACTTCTACGGCCCGTTCAAGGAAAACCTCGACAAAGCCCACGAGGTCCTCAGCCACGCCAAGGCTGTCACCGAACCCGCGCCGCATACCTGCCCGAAGTGTGGCAGCGGAACGATGTACCGGTTCGGCAAGAACGGTCGCTTCCTGTCCTGCGCCTCGTTCGTGAAGAAGGGTGAGGGCTGCGACTACGCCGCGCCGATCGACCGCGAGGGCAACCCGGTTGAGCCGGCGATGACCGACATCCTATGCCCGCTGTGTGGCAAGGGCATGACCAAACGCACCGGCAGGTTCGGGCCTTTCCTGGGCTGCCAGGACTACCCGACCTGCAAGGGCATCGTGAACATCGACCCGAAAAAGGGCACGGTCAAGCTGCCCAAGACCCCGCCGTTCCTGACTGATCTTGAATGCCCCAAGTGCGAGGACAGCCCGCTGAATATGCGTAGCTCCAAGCGCGGGCTCTGGCTGAGTTGCTCGGCGTTCCCCAAGTGCCGCGGCCGACTCGCGTGGTCCGCCCTCGAAGAGGACAAGCAGAAGGAACTGGAAAAAGCCTGGGCCAAGCACGAAAAAGAAAACCCCGTACCGCAGATCACGACGGTGCAGGGCAACGTCGTGGACGAGGGCTACATCCCGACCGTCGCCGACCAGCCCGCCCCGGCCGACGACGAGAACGCCTCTGCCGACGCGGCGTGATTTAGTACAACTATCATTATCTCAACCACCCCAAGCCCACGTTTTATAAACGTGGGCTTCTTTGTTCCCCCGATCAAGATGCCGCACACGACATCATCTTTGCATACCCACGCACACCTACTACATTACCTCGATGTCCGACCTTTTCAGCGACCCCATCCTGTTCGTCCCCGTCATCGCGATCCTGGCGATCTTCAGCGCCTTCTACGTCTCCGCCATGATCTGGTCCTACAACCGCGACGCGAAGAAACAGGGGAAGAAGTCGGGGTGTTTGCCGGTGATCGTCTTATGCCTATCCCCTATGTGCATATGGCTACTTATATCAACAACGTAAAGTCAAAGGTAGATGGCCATGATTTTCGCGGATTTTCTCTTGATAACCGTCCCTGCCGTACTCGCATTCTTTGGAGGTTGGTACTTGGCCGCGAGACGGTATTGGTGGCTCGGGCAATTGTTTATGAAAGAGAAGATCAGGCGTCAGGTGAACGAGCGGATTGAAAGCTCAGAGATTCAGATTCTGTACAGTGGGGATATGCCAATATATTCCGAGCAATTATTACAGCTAATATGCGACAACACCCTACCAGATGCGAACGATTTATCTAAAGGAAAGGATTCTTATACGCCCCATTAAAGTATCCCTCACTCCCCCCGGCATCTCATACTTCCCCTACCTATACCTGTGATGTTGAATAGATTATGACTGAAGAATCCATCATTTCCACAGATGCCTCAACAACTAAGAGTACGGCAAGCATCGCCAAGCTGCGCGATCAGTTGATCGGGTTCACCGAGAGTCTGGCATCGACGTCGCGCAGCAGCCTGACGGTGGTCTATGTCGTCACGGCGATCAACATCTTCGCACTGGCCGTGTTCCTGAGTTACTTCGTGGTGTACCGCGGGTATTCCTGGTTGTGGACGCCGTTGCCTTTGATCGTGATGGGCATACCGACGGCGGTGATCTGGCTCTATCAGCGCATCCTCACCGAGGTCGCTTCCCTACCCAATCAGATCGCCGAGACGGCGGACGAGGCGATCGGGGCCGTGGCGGATTACAGCGGGGAATTGGCTGAACTAAACGAAAGCGGGCTGACGCTCTTTAAGCGATGGAAGTCCTACGTCTTCCTGGGCAAGGTGCTCTGGAAGATCAAGGACGTGACCGGAGATACGCAAGACATCCTCGGCGCGTTGGGCCTGATGGGGCTGATGATCAACCCGATCTTCTGGCTGATCCTATTGATCTCGGTGATCGTGTCGGTTGTGCTCTCCGCACTCATGATGCTGTCGTGCGCGCTATACGCATTATTCTTCTGAACAACACGGTAGTAACCGCGTCTTACACAACTATCTGCCCACGACAACATCCGGAAATTTGTATTTGCATACATACAATTGTTGGCCCGGCTCAACTCGATTATTATTAAATCGTGCTAAACCTTACGCTTGCATGTAGTGGCCCGAACACGCTCCTGCATATCGCCGATCGTGTTGCGTATTCGCACGAACAAGCGATTATGGCCGCGGTCATTGCGGTTTTCTCTGTTGTGATGTGGGCCATCCTGCGCCGCTGGAAGTACCTGACGATAAGCTTAATTCTACTTATGCTGGCCCACCCGTATTGGTCGATCAGCGCGTTGAAAGGCGACTGCGGAAGGTTCAAAGAATCGGCATCAACATTCGTTACCTGCTACGCGGTCGTGTGCATTGTCATCCAGCTGGTGTTATGGATATGGCCCGGCCGGAGCAACGTAGCTTAAACGAAACCCATTACCTAGATAGGCCTTCACTCTTCCGGCAGCTCATACGTCCCCTGCCCGCCCTTCTTGAGACGACCATCTTCAACCAACTTGTCCCAGACGGCCGTCGGGTATTGATTGGGTGGGGTGATGGCGGAGATCTTCGACTGTTTGCCGTAGGTCGTGTAACGGTTGCCGAGCTTGGATTCGTCGTCGCGGCGCATGCTCTTGAGCTTCTTGCGGAAGGTCTTGAGCGCCCGCTTGAGGTTGTCGCGATCCAGCGAGTCGTAGCCGCCTTCCGAGGCTTTGTCGGCCTGCATCTGCTTGACGGTGCGCGTGTCGTTGACGGGGACCGCGCCGCGGGCCTTGATCTCCGGCACATTCTTTTGTTGGGACGAATCCGGGGAATCCGGGGGGGCCTGCTTGCCTGACGCGTCCACCTCGGCGGCCAGCTTGGCCAAGCCCTCGATATCCCGGTCCCCCACCGCCTTGGCGACCCGGTTGGCATCGACGCCCATCCGCATCAGGGCGACCTGGGCCTTGCCCCAGAGCTTCGTGGTGTTCGTGCCGGCCTCCGCCAGCCAGAGGTCCGAGACGATCTGCGAGAGCTTGTCGCTCTGGATCGTGTCGTGGTTCTCGTAGTACCGTTCGATGATCTTCTTCTGGCGTGGGTTGGACATGAGGTACCGGGTCCAAGGTTCGGGGATCAGGTTTAGTCAACGCCGACCCTGAGCAACGCGGAGGGCCGGGTATCGGGTATCCGCAGGATTATAGCTGGGAAGACGCGCCGAACCCAGAGCGGGACCGACGCTATAATGGCGGGCTACGGGAGTGTAGCTCAGTGGTTAGAGCCGGCCACTCATAATGGCTAGGTCGCGGGTTCGAATCCTGCCACTCCCATTGCTTCGTGTTTAGATAAATGGATATCAGGCGGGACGCCCGATGCGGAGCAGGGCCGCCGACCCGGCCAGGAGAAGCGCCGCAGACCCCGGCTCGGGCAGTCCGGTAGGCCATGGCAGGATGCCGGCGTTCCAATTTCCCAAGACGGTGTTCAGATCGTCGATCCCGATAAAGCCGTCGCCGGAATGGTCTGCCCAGATACTGGCGGGGGGCGCGGCCCGGTTCCAATTCGCGAGGACCAGATTCAGGTCATTGATACCGACAAAACCGTCGCCGTCCAGGTCGCCTTGAGCGACCGGGTTATCAGCCATGACGCCGTTGGTGACGAAACCCGATTCCGTGAGCAGAAGCGCCCCGGAGAAACCCGCGATCACGGACCATCGGCCAAAGGCGTCATTGGAGAGCGTCATGTTGGCGATGCGTGTAGGTCCGGAGTTCGTGATATCCGTGTTAAACCAGGTGACGCTGGCCTTTTGATCCGCGATGACCGCTGGGCCAAAGTCGCCAAGGTCTCCGGCCCCACCGAAGACCGCACCCGTGCCGTCGCCGGGGATGCCGACCCAGGAGTCGAACTCCAACTCCGGAACAAACGTCCAGAGGTTAAGCTGTGGCTGAAGCGAATCAAACTCGGGCGCGCTATAGACTGAACCAGAAACTAATTCGATCAGCAGGACCGCCGAGTTCCAGTCGCCGCCGTCGGCGTTGGCAATCAGGCTGTTGGCCACGGTATTGGGGATGGTATTGTCCGGGTTGACTTCCCACGCATGAGCCGGGGATGCACACACGGACCCGACTACACCGGCAACTAAGACCCATACAGCGATAGCGATAGGTTGAACTCGCAAAATACGCATCTCTTCCTAGGCAATGATGCCCGATCCCCGCCTGAGATGGCGGGACTTCAAGCCCGGATCATCAGAATTGAGTATACCTCATACCTGCGTAGAAACAAGAATATCTTCTGATAATTTCTTATCTAAGTTATTTAATAGCATTTGGTTATAGGATTATTTAGCATATAAAACGCAAATCCACGCGAAACAGATTAATCCGGTTATTCCGGAACGTATGCCAACAATACACTTAGGCCGCCCGCAGACAGGGGGTCCTGACCCGAGGCCTTCTGAATGCCAGGCCAAGCCAGATGGCCAGAAATACCCCCACACTCACTGGCTCCGGCACGGCCACTGAAGCCCCATCCGAATCCGAACTACTGGGCTTCCAGTGATTTAAGAACAAAATGAGGTCGTTCGCTCCCACAAACCCATCGCCCGTC
>JAJDCW010000046.1 GCA_029260635.1 Phycisphaeraceae bacterium
TTCATCTCGTTGACCAGTGCGATGTTTACCGCCCGGTAGACGTTCTCCAGGATCTTGGCGCTCTCAGCGACCTCCGCAGAGCTGACGGGGATGACTTCTTTGATCGCCTTGCGGTACATCGCCGCCGCCAGCTCGCCGGACTTCGGGTCGATCCCGCCCACTAATTTGGGGATCGTTTGCGTGTTGTGGTCTTTACGCCCGGGGTCTTCACGCTCGGGGGAATACGCCAGATAAAAGTCCTTGCCGCACCGAAGCCCACCGGCCTCAAGCCGCGGGAGCATCACTTCGCGGGTCGTCCCGGGGTAGGTCGTGGATTCCAGCACGATCAACTGCCCCGCCCGCAGCGTCTTGGCGACGTCGTCGGCGGAGTGTTCCACAAAACTCAGGTCGGGCTCCTGGTGAGGCCCCAACGGCGTGGGCACGCAGATCATGACCACGTCCGGCTCGCCCAGCCGACCAAAATCTTCCGTCGCCTCGAACCGGTCGGATGACGACATCTTGCTGACGAAATCCACGCCCAGATGCTTGAGGTAGTTCTCTCCCGTGTTGAGCATCCGGACCTTCTCGGGGTCCACATCAAACCCGATCACCTTGAAGCCGGCGTCGTAGAACGACCGCATCAGCGGCAGCCCGACGTAGCCCAGGGCCACCACCCCGATCAGCGCGCTGCCGTCCTCGATTTTCTGCTCAATCGTCATGGGCGGGATTCTACCGGATCGACCCGGGGGCTGGGCAAGGCAAGGGTGTGCCAGAACCAGCCAGCAGAGCTTCACACCTCCACCCGAACGGTCAGGCAAAACGGCGGACACCCAATAATTAGTATTTAGCCTAAATACTAATTATTGGGCCTGTTGTTTTGGGATCAAGGTTATTTGATTGCGGCGGGGGCGTCGTGGCACGTGTCGGGCGACGTCCTGCGTGATCGGTACGGCACAGGTTGTACCGCCATCATTAGGTGGTGGGCCGGTTTGCCGTAGCCGGCTGGTTGATACCGCTATCCTGCTGACCTAGAATCGCTCTCCCGCAAGCCGCCCGATTGTGGCTCGGCTCAACCTCAGGAGATAATCATGGCCAGCGATGCCGTTTTAGAGATCACCGACGCTAATTTTGAGTCCGAAGTTGCCTCCAGCGACCAGCCCGTGCTGGTGGACTTCTGGGCCGAGTGGTGCCAGCCCTGCAAGATGCTCGGGCCTACCATCGACGCGCTGGCGGACGAGTATCAGGGCAAGGTCAAAGTTGGCAAGGTCGATACCGACTCCAACCGTGACACCGCCATCAAATTCCAGATCCAGGCGATCCCCACCGTCATCCTTTTCCAGGGCGGGCAGGCCGTCAAGACGTGGCAGGGCGTTCAGCCCAAAGCCGCCTTCGCCGAAGAACTGGACAAGGTGCTGGTCTGACCCCCGGAAATATACCCCCCGGAAACGTTTCTCTTGAAATGTTTCGACGGGTACCGGGCCTTGGATTATTGTGAACCCATCACCCCACGAGCCCCGCGCACCCCGCGGGGCTTTATACTTAGGTGAACCATGGCGTCAGATTTCCGTCACCACACCCTGCCCAACGGCCTGACCGTTGTCGCCGAACCCAACCCCGAGGCCCACACCGCGGCGCTGGGCTTCTTCGTCAAGACCGGCGCACGCGATGAAGACGCCCCGGTCATGGGTGTTTCCCATTTCCTCGAACACATGATGTTCAAGGGCACCTCGCGCAGATCTGCCGACGATGTCAACCGCGAGTTCGACGAGATCGGCGCGAACTACAACGCCTTCACCAGCCACGAGCAGACCGTTTATTACGCACACATCCTGCCGGAGTTCCTCCCGCGCGCGGTCGATCTGCTCGGGGATATCCTCCGCCCGGCTTTGCGCGAGTCCGACTTCGATATGGAGAAGAACGTCATCCTCGAAGAGATCGGGATGTACGACGACCGCCCGACCTGGCGGCTCCAGGACACCTTGATCGAGCGCTACTTCGCCGACCACCCGCTGGGATTCCGCGTGCTGGGGACGAAACAAACAGTCTCCGACCTGACGGCGACGCAGATGCGCGACTACTTCAGCCAGCGGTACGCCTCAGACAACGTCGTCGTCTCCGCGGTCGGGAAGTTCGATTTCGACACGCTGATTGCTGACATCGAAAAGATCGCCGGCCACTGGGAGCCCAGCGGCGCGACCCGCAGGTACGAGTCGCCCTCGATCGCCGCACGTGAACACACGATGCACGACCCCAACGTCACCCGGCACTACATCGGGCTGCTGTGCCCCGGCCCAAGCGCACAAGACGAGAACCGCTACGCGGCCAAGGTTCTTTCCGACGTGTTGGGGGATTCCGAAGGCTCACGCATCTACTGGGCCCTCGTCGAGCCGGGCCTGGCGGATGAAGCAGATTTCTCATTCATGCCCCAGGACCGGCTCGGTTGCTACCTGGGCTACGCCTCCTGCGACCCCGACCGCGCTGAACAGGTTGAAGCGTTGTTGATCAAAACCATCGACACGGCGGTCAATAACCTGACCGACGATGAGGTCGAGCGAGCCAAGAACAAGCTCGCGACCTCGGCGACCCTCCAGGGTGAAAGCCCGCGCGGCCGGATGACCTCGATCGGCTCGACCTGGTCCTATCTGGGTGAGCACCTGCCGCTGGAAGAAGAACTCGCCCGGGTGATGGCCGTTACCTCCGACGACATCCGCCGATTGTTTGCCGATGGTGAGTTTTCGCCAAAGACGGTCCTCCGCCTGGGGCCTGGCTAAGTACAGATTTTCCTCACGCCTGCTTTCTTCCGCGCCTTCCGTGATATCCTAATCCTCCATGCATCCCATCCCTGAAATCCTCGAAGACCTCCGTGCCGGGAAGATGATCGTGCTCGTCGACGACGAGAGCCGTGAGAACGAGGGCGACCTGGTCTGCGCCGCGGAGTTTGTGACGCCGGACGTCGCCAACTTCATGCTCAAAGAAGGCCGAGGCATGCTCTGCGTCGCGCTTAGCGGGCCGGTCTGTGACCGGCTGGACCTCCAGCCGATGAGCCGGGTGAACACCAGCCAACGCAGCACCGCGTACACCGTCACCGTGGACGCCCACCAACGCTTCGGCGTCACGACCGGCGTCAGCACGTCCGACCGGTCCACCACGATCAAGATGCTCGCCAACGACGACGCTCGACCCACCGACTTCGATCGGCCGGGTCACATGCAGCCGCTGCGTGCCCGTGACGGCGGGACGCTGGTGCGTTCCGGGCAGACCGAGGGCTCGGTTGATCTGTGCCGGTTCGCCGGGCTGCGTCAGGCCGCCGCGATCATCGAGGTCATGAGCGAGGACGGCACGATGGCGCGTCGGCCACAGCTCCTTGAACTCTGCGAGAAGCACGGCCTGAAGATGTGTTCGATCGCGGACATCGTCCACCACCGCCTGCAGCACGAACAACTCATCGAGCGGATCGACACCGTCCCGTTTGAGAACGAGATCGGCGCGTTCACGTTGATCGCGTACCGCTCGCTGGTCGATCCTTTCCCGCACATCGCGCTGGTCGTCGGGGAGATCGGCAAGACCGGTGCGGATGGCGAACCCGTCCCGATCGAAAATCCCGTCCTGGTCAGGATGCACAGCCAGAACCTTTTGGGCGATGTCTTCGGCGACACGACCCAACCCTCGGGCAACACGCTGCGAACCGCGATGAAGATGATCCAGGCCAAGGGCAGTGGGGCGATTGTTTATCTGCGCCACGAAGGCATGGGGGCCGGCCTGCTCAAACGCTTGCAGACCCCCTCGGCCATGATGGACAGCACGCCAGGCGACGACGATCGGCCCAACATCGCCAGCGACCAGACCACCCCCGGCGTGCAGCCGCCTGACAACAAGGGCGCCTACGGGATCGGCTGCCAGATCCTACGCGACCTGGGTGTGCGCCACATCGATCTGGTCACCAACCACCCCTTCACGCCGACCGCGCTCAGCGGCTTCGACCTGTCGATCAACTCGTTCGTCCCGGTCGATCGTTAGAGCGCCCCTTCTTTTACTGTAAATGTCATGTTTAGCCGCCGCGGCCACGCGGCGAACACCGGGCGTGTCCGCCCGGGCTAAACAAGATCGACGCGCCCCGACGCGCCAACGTCCCTATGTCTCACAGCCTCGTCGTTCATAAACCATATTTAAGTTTAATATTGAATATTTTAAGGGGGTTCAATGATCCTTATGTTGGGGTCGTGAGCGGGTGTTAATGATGGGCTGGTGGGAGGCAATAAAAAAACCGGCACCGATCATGGATCGGTGCCGGTAGAGGCTCAGTAATATTTTTGTGGGGTTGACTTGGTGTCAGCCGTTGCGGTTCGAGTAGCCGCCGCCTCCCCCGCCGCCGCCGCCATACCCGCCTCCCCCGCCCCCGCCACCAGAACGTGGGGCGCGCGGGCGTGCTTCGTTGACGGTGAGTTGTCGGCCGTCAAAGTCTTTTTCGTTCATCGCCTCGATGGCCTTTCGGCCCTCCTCGTCGTTCTCCATCTCCACGAAGCCGAAGCCCCGCGAGCGGCCGGTCTCCCGGTCGGTGATGATCGCGGCCCGGCTGATCTGCCCGAACTGCGAGAACATGTCTTCCAAGTCGGTGTCGGTGGTCGAGAAGGGGAGGTTCCCCACATAGATGTTGATCACGGTCGGCCCCAATGCTGTTACGTGCCCGAAAGGTTGATATCCCCAGCGAAGCCCTCGGGCTTTTGCCGCGCCGGCGGAGTCAGACATAGTCGGTAGGTGGGTCGGCGTTCCTCGGTGGGTGCGTGCCATGCCCGCCCCGCGGCGAGCAAGATTACAATAACTTCCGCCGGTGCCGGATGCAAGGAAAATCGGGGGCCGAAAGCGGATTTTCGGGCGTTACGGGCTTGAGACGCAGTACTTCCGGAATATTCTGGCTCAGACCCCGGGGCCTGATATAGAATAAGGCCAGACATCTCACGGGGTACGCCGGCTATGCGTATGACAAACACGACGCCCAAGGCACCGAATGAATCAGGATTCACATTCGTTGAATTATTGATAACGCTAATAATGATTGGATTGCTTGTGTATGCGCTTTCACCAACGGGTTGCCCTACCAGAGCATCCGCCATGATGGTGGTGGACGGTTCGAACCTGCGTCAGATTGGTGTCGCGATGTTTAATTATTCTTACGATCACGACGGAATGTTGCCGGCCCACCCCCGGGATGCGGTCGAATACCTAGACGAGATTGCTCTTGATGAGCAAGTCTGGCTGGGCGTCTATCACGAAGAAGACCTGCCTGCGGACCGCGGCGACTTCGACGGCCCCGCGACACGTTTCGGCGGGTACGTGTTCCTGAATCTCGGGTTGGACCTGGACGACATCGAGAAGCCGGGAGTAGTGATACTCGCGTACACGGCCATGCCCACATCCCATCAGGTCCAGCGCAACGTCTTGTTTGCCGACGGCCACACCGAACGGTGGGAAGAAGACGTGCTCCGAGCATCGTTGCCGGAAGGCGTCGATGTGGATGCGTTGGATGGGCCGTAACAGGCCGAACAGCGCGGTCGTCGTATTGGAGTCTGCAATGAATCAGCAAAAGCATGTGGGTTGCAGATCACAAGGATTTACACGTCTTGAGTTGGTGATCGTTACAGCATTATTGGTTCTTGGGCTACTGATTCTGTCGCCGGCCTTTTTTGAACTGAGTCAACGCACCAAGGCCAGGCTGATCTATGATAGATCTAATCTAAAACAGATTGGCGTCGCCTTCTACGCCTATGCGCAAGATCATCACGGCGTTTTCCCAATCCATCCCAAGGACACGCTGCGATATATCCATGACAAGCCTGAGAGAGTCTTTTTAGTATCTTTCAAGAAGACCGAGGCGAGTTAAGCTCGAGCCTTGATGATGGATTCATGCTCCGGTATGGCAGCTACGTCTTTCTGAACCTAGGTTTATCACTGGATGAAATTGAGAATCCAGGTGCGTTGATCGTAGCCTACACAGCTAAAATATCATCGAATCAAAAGAGGCGTAGCGTGCTGTTTGCGGACGGCCACGCTGAGATATGGGACGAAGATAAACTTCGCGCCGAGTTACCCGAAGGGGTTGATGTCGATGCGTTGGATGGCCATAAGGCTTTTATTATGAATTTAGTTAATCCGCATAAGGGGACTTGTGAGTAATCGCCTATACCCACCACACCTCCGTAACTGTTCGGCACTCACGATGAACGAACTTGTAGTTGTAGTTTGTATTATTGCATTGATTGTTGGGGTGCTGTTGCCAATGTGGCGCAGCGCGGGTCGACCAGCTCATTTCGCCGTCGAAAATTCAAACCTGCGTCAGGTCGGACTATCCCTGTTGATGTATGCGTACGACCATGAAGGGGTTTTGCCCGCACACCCCCGTCTAGCAGAGACATATCTTGATGCTGGTGAGGATGTCTGGTTCAGTCCCTATCCGTATGTTGAGCGCATACTCAACCACGGCGATGATGAGGGGCCCGTGATTCACTATGGCTGCTATTTATTTGTAAACCTTGAAGTGGACCTGGATGATGTTGAGGACCCCCAAGCCATGGTGATGGCCTGTGCGGCAAGAGTTTCACCAAAACAGAAGAGACGCTCCGTCTTGTTTGCGGATGGTCACGCCGAGTTGTGGACGGATGAGCAGTTGCGGTCCGGTCTGCCAGAGGTGTTGGTTGAAGATGCGATGGACGGTCCGTAAATATCTACTGATTTAACTCAACAACTTCTCAAGGTCTTCGCGCTTGAGGTTGCGTAGGACGCTGTCGTCGCCGCCGACGATGGCTTCGGCGAGTTTGCGTTTGCGGTCTTGTAGCTCGGTGATGCGTTGCTCGACGGTGTCCTCGCAGACCATGCGGTAGGCGAAGACCGGTTTGGTCTGGCCTATGCGGTGGGTC
>JAJDCW010000047.1 GCA_029260635.1 Phycisphaeraceae bacterium
CCGACGCCGCGGGCCCCGGCCCAAGTCGCGATCGGGGATCAAGACCGGCAACATCGCCCTCCTGTTCGTCGGCACGGACCCGGCGCTGGTGGTGGCACCGGTGGCCGCAGGTGTCCTGCACGCAGCCGAAGAGGCCTTGGCCGAACGCGGCTTCAATATGATCCTCGGGCAACTGTCCGATAGCGGACGCCTGCCACCCACGGTCAGCAGCGGGCAGGTAGACGGCCTGCTGATGCACGGCTATATCCCGTCAACCGATCTGGCAGAGACGCTCAAACGCTTCCCAACCGTTTGGATGCTTAGTCAACGGCGTCGGCACGGCTACTGGGGCGACCGCGTAGCGCCGGACAACCGGGCGATCGGCCGACTTGCCGCGGAGTACCTCGTTGAACGCGGCAACAAACATATCGCACTCATTCACAGCTACACCACTCATATGGGTTTTGGCATACGTGCCGACGCCTTCAAGGAATGGGCCGGAATGTGCGGCGCCAGCACGGCCACGGTCATCAAAGACCCACGTTCGGATCAGATGAGTTCCGAACAGCAGGACGCCCAAGAGTATCTGGATCACTTGCTGGACATGCTGGTTCAGTCCAAGCCAAGGCCAACCGGTCTGTTTGTCCCACGCGACCCGCTGGCGGTGCGCATCTATCGCGGGCTGCGTGAACGCGGGATCGAGCCGGGCAAGGACATGCTGATCGTGTCTTGCGACAACAACAGCATCCTGGCCGGATTGAACCCCAGGCCCGCCACGATCGATGTCCGGCCGAGGCTGATCGGGGCCCGTGCGGTTGATCAGTTGATCTGGCGGATCGAGAACCCGTTCACGCCGGTTCGTACGGTGTGCATGGTCGAGCCCAGACTTATTCTGCCCGAAGATGTCGGGAAAGTAACCAGTGAGTGAACCGGCCCGCGGTGTATGTATCACCCGTTGCCGACACATGGAGGAAGTGAAATGTTGCGTTCTATCATTCGGTGCCGGGGGATACGTACCGGGCTTGCGGTGATTGGGATTGCCGTTCTAATGAGCCTGGCGGGTCCGGCGCGTGCGACCGATTTTATGGTGTCCAACGCCTCGCAGATCAGCTCCGCGATGAACAGCGCCGGCCCCGGCGACACGCTGATCATGACCGACGGCGTGTGGAACAACCAGCACATCGCGTTTGAGGGCTTCGGCACATCACTCAACCCCATCACCCTGCGCCCACAGACCCCCGGCGGCGTGACCCTCAACGGCAGTTCCACCCTCGGTATCTCAGGCGACTGGCTCGTCGTCGACGGGCTGCAGTTCATCGGCGGGACGACCAGCGGCACCAACGTCATCGAGTTCCGCGGCGGCAACGGCGGCGCCACCAATTCGCGCATGACCAACACGACCATGATCGACTACAACCCGGCCAGCACAAGCACACGCTACCAATGGGTCGGTATCTACGGCAACAACAACCGCGTCGATCACAACTACTTCGAGAACCAGAACCACAACGGCGTCACCATCGTCGACTGGGTCGGTAAGACCGGCAATTCCACCGGCAGCAACCGCATCGACAGCAACTATTTCTACAACATGCCAAGCGGCGGCGGCGAGAACGGCTGGGAAACTATCCGCATCGCTGACAGCGCCAACTCCATGACGCACACCAACGACGTCATCGAAAACAACCTCTTCTACCGGGTCAACGGCGAGATCGAGATCATCTCCAACAAGTCCGGCAGCAACACCTACCGAAACAACACATTCCTGGAATCCGAAGGCACGCTCACCCTGCGCCACGGCAACAACGCGCTGGTCGAGGGTAACTTCTTCCTCGGCAACGGCGCGTCACAGACCGGCGGCATCCGCGTCATCGGCGAGGACCACACCATCATCAACAACTACCTCGAGGGGCTGGACGGCCGCAACGGTGGGGCGATCTCGATCTCCGCCGGCGTCCCCAACTCGGAACTCAACGAGTACTTCCAGGTCAAGAACGTTGTCATCGCACACAACACGATCGTCGATGTCTCCGACGCGATGATCAAGCTCGATGACGGCCTGGGGTCCAGCGGCCGGACCCTGCTGGCCGAGAACGTCACCCTCGCAAACAACCTCCTGCGTAACAGCGCCAGCACCAGCGACCCCATCTTCCAGGGCGGCGAAGGCAGCGGCTGGACATGGGAAGGCAACATCGCATGGGGTAAGCCGTTGGGCACGGGCGCCGGCAACCCGGGCGTTAGCAACGTGGACCCGTTGATCGCGCTCGAAGCCGACGGCCTTTGGCGTCCGCAGGCCGGCAGCCCGGCGATCAACGGCGGGGCCGGGGATTACAGCTCCCTGCTCACCGATGACATGGACGGGCAGTCACGCATCGGTACCTACGACGTCGGCGCTGACGAGGTCTCCGGCGCCACGATCACGCGTGGGCCGCTACAGATCGGCGACGTCGGGCCTTTGTGGATGTTCCCACCGACGGCATTGACCGGCGATCTGGACGGCGACGGGTTCGTCGGCATCAGCGACCTGAACATCGTCCTGGGCGCATGGAACCAGAACGTGCCACCCGGCGACCCGTCGGCAGACCCGTCCGGCGATGGATTCGTCGGGATCGAGGACCTGAACCTGGTCCTTGGTAACTGGAACGCGGGCACGCCGCCGACCGCCAACCAGCGCATCCCCGAGCCGGCAACGCTGGCGGTTCTCGCCATGCTGGGCGCGGGCGCGATCCTGAGACACCGGTAATTAAACCGCTCGATGTTTTGGTGTATCAATCCGAGGGCTGATATCGACTGACCTGTATTATTCATTGCTATAAGCAATTGGAAAGATCAATTGTCTATTCATCCATTTAAGAACCGTGTCGTGCTACGCACCGCCTTCGTGTCGAGCGTGGTGTCTGCCAGCCTGATGTCATCCGGCCATGCCTTCGCCACCGACTTCTTCGCATCCAACGCGTTCCAGGTCGCCTCAGCCATGAACAGCGCCGGCCCCGGCGACACTGTTATCATGACCGACGGCATCTGGACCAACCAGAACATCGACTTCGCCGGCTTCGGCACCGCCGCCAAACCCATCACCCTCCGGGCCCAGACCCCCGGCGGCGTCACCCTCAACGGTGACTCCACACTGAGCATCTCCGGCAACTGGCTCGTCGCCGACGGACTGAACTTTGAGGGCGGTGCACTGAGCTCCGGCAACGTCGTCGAGTTCCGTGGCAGCAACGGCAACGCCACCAACTCACGCCTGACCAACTCGGCGATCGTCGATTACAACCCGGCCAGCATCAACACCCGGTACTTCTG
>JAJDCW010000048.1 GCA_029260635.1 Phycisphaeraceae bacterium
TGCTGTGGGAGAACACGTTCAGTGCACTGACCAACTCCAACTTCGAAGGCCTCACGCTCGGTCCCACGCTTAGCGACGGCCGACAAAGCCTTGTCCTCATCGCCGACAACGCCTCCGGCCCGGTACTGCCCTTCGTCGGCCAGCAGTGGACCATCAACGACCACTCGCTTTACGCTCTGACCATCGGCGATGACAACCCAAGCCCACAACTCCCCGGCGACCTGGACGGGGATGGCTTTGTCGGCATTAATGACCTGAATCTCATATTGATTCATTGGAACCAGGTCGTCTTCCCCGGCAGCCTGCTCGACGCGGACGCCAACGGCTTCGTCGGGATCAGTGACCTGAACCTTCTGCTCGCCAACTGGAACACGGGCACACCCCCGACCGGCCTGACCGTGATACCAGAACCCTCCGCGGCCGCGATGCTGAGCCTGATGTCGTTCGTATTGGCAAAGAGGACCCAGGCCAACAGATACTGTTAAGCCCGCCGGCGACTACGACTGGCTGTCTTTCCTCAGCATATGTCGTTGCAGCCAGACGGACAGGCGTTGGAGTTGATCCTCGACCTGTTTCTGTTCGACCGGATCGTCGATCGTGAAAGCAACCCCCAGGTAGATGTCGCCGTTATGAAGCTTTTCGGTGTGCAGGACCTGCGCTTTGAGATCAAGGAGTTGATCCAGCGTCGGTAGTTCGGCGTGGACGGTGATGTCGGTGCCGCTCTCAAATACTCTGGCAAGCGATTTATCGACGACGATCGCCAGGCCCATCCCCCCGCCGCTGATGTTCACCAACCTGGCGTTGAAGGTCTTGACCGGGTCGATCCCCGCGAAGCTCGCACGCTGTAGCGCAGACGCGTCGGCCGGGTCGAGTTTGATCCGCACGGGCTTCACCTGAACACCGGCGCTGATCGGCGCCCGGTACAACTCACGCATCTGCCCGGAATACACCTTCGTCGGCGGTGACATTTCCAACCCATCGACGCGCGTGGTTTCGTTTAGCTCGTGTTCGATGTGCCCCTTGACATGACAGCGCGCGACCAGCCGTGACTGCTTCTGGACCGCGAGCACCTCCAACTCATCCCCCGGATGCAGGCGGTTCCCCAGATCGCGTATGCCCGGCTCCTCGATCACCGACACCCCGTCCGCCCCCATAGCCAGGACACGCACCCGGGCGTAACGCCCGCCCTCTTCCACGGGCTTGTCAGAGAGATTGATGCGCACCGAGGCGTTCTCCGCAGCCAGCGTGCAGACCATCTGCAACCATGTTTCCACATCGTTTGCCATCGGTGCCCATCAGATTGCATTGTCGAACGCCCACCCCCGATCGGGCCGATGGTAAGTCGGGCACGCCGGGTCCGCAACGCTGCGTGTACACTGTTTATCGAAGGATCAACCCTCCGCATCATTGCAGAATACAGGGAACCCGAGCCTGCCACGCCCTAAACGCCAACGAGCCCGATGCCGACCACGCCGCAAGCTGTGGACACCCAGGAGAAAACGGGCGCTCAGCCGTCGGCTGGTCTGGACCGTGGTGGGGTTGCAGGGTTTGATGCTGCTGATGCTCGCGGCCTGGGTGACCGACCCGCCAACCGGACCGAGGGTCGTCTGGCTCTTGTGGGCCCGGTCCTACCGCCCGGCTTTCTACCTGCTGTTCCTGCTGCTCACCGCCGGCCCGGCGCTGTCCTGGCTCGCGTGGCGCGCCCCCGGCCAACACCGCACCGCAACCGCCTGCGCCTGGTGCATCTTCCTCGCCATCATCATCGGTATGTTCAGCGAACGTACCACCGCGATGCTGCGCGTGTTGTGGTGGCAGGTCAACCCGTAGACAGCGGCCACCAAATAGAAATGAATCAAACGGTTGACTGACTTGGCGCAGAGTCCCGCACCGCGCTGTCGGGCGTCTCTTCCTGTTCGATCTGCGGGAACAGATGGATGTCCCCACGGAGCATCAGCAGCGCGCCGATCAGGGCGTAGGCCACGAGGAACAGGCGGATCAGCACGAGCATGCTCACCAGTTGGTTCGCGTCGGCTAATGGGGAAGGCAGCAACATTGCGACGACCAACGCTTCCATCACACCCAGCCCCTGATAGGTCAGCGGGACGCTGCCGGCCAGGAACACGACGGGCAATACCGTGAGCATCAGTTCGATCGGTAACTCCATCCCCAAGGCGTAACCCGCACAGGTCGTCGCGACGGCCTGACAGAAGTGGACCGGCAGGCTTATAAGCACGGCGGTAATGATCTGTGGCAGGTGCCCGCGGTAAGCGGCGGCGGCTTCATCGATGCGCACCAGGATGTGTTCGGGACCCAGCCTGGCGATCAGCTTTTGCAGGCCGACGATCACACGGACCCTGTCAGAGAAGTAGAACAACGGCACCGCCAATGCACAGCCAAAACCCAGCCAGATCAAGAGCGTGACGGTGGAGGCCAAGTGGTGGACGTCGTCGTCCAGCCCACCGCGCGACAGCAGCACGATGCCGGCGATCCCCGCCAGCAGTATCAACCCGAGCAATCCGGTGATACGGTCGAAGATCACACTCATCACGGCGACGCCGCGTGCGCCGCTGCCCTTGGCGGCGTAGTAGGCCTTGACCACGTCACCGCCGGTCATGCCCGGCATGCAGAAGTTGAAGAACAGGCCGACCATCGTCAGGCGGAACGACCGCGCGTATGAAACGGCCATCCCCCGGCAGCGCATCAGAATCCACCAGCGCGCCGCCTGGATCGGGAAGACCGGCAATATCAGCGCCAGACCAAGCAGCAACAGGCGTGCGTCTGATTCCCGCAACATCGAGACGATGCCGGGCTTGTGTCGGGGCTGGTCTGCGGAGACCTCATCGGTCGGGACATGAACGCGAACCAGGTCAGTACCGGGACGGAGTTCAAGGACCCACCAGCCATCCGGATGTTGCGATGTGACACGCAATACCACTTCCCGGTCCGCCACAGACCCATCACCGTAGGTATACCCCGCCGGGATGATGACATGGTCGTTCCAGGAGAGGGTCCAGACGATGTACCCGATCCCCAGGGCCGCCAGGACCAGGCGGAGCATAATTGAGATTGTTTTCTTCATCGCTGGCCTGTGTCGCAATGCGGTCGGGCGTCCTGTGGGTGGGTACTTCTTACATCGGCGGTGAGCGCGTTTCAACGCCAGCGATCTCGCGGGGCCGGGATCTTGGCTATCCTAGAGGGGATGTCGACACTAGACCCAGGATTAGAGCCGCCGGGCGACTGGCAATCCCCCTACTCGCCCCCGCCGACCAACGGCCGGAACCGGGAAACGGACCGCGCGGCGGTCTATGTCTGGCTGTGTGCGGGGGTCGGTTTCTTGATGACATGCTGCTGCACGCTCAACGCGGTCGCGATGATCCTGGACCCCCAGACGCTCATCGAGCAGTTCCCGATGGAACTGCCCCCCGAATTAAAGGAAATGGACCTGCCCCAACTGGTCGTGGGTATGTCAGTCGTGCTGCTGATCCTGTACGTAGTGATGCTGCTGGTCCCCAGTGCTGCGCTGACGCTGCTGGGATTTGGCGTGCGCAACGGCCGCCCGGGGCAGACGACGGCGGCCAAGTGGCTAACCTTCTATTTCGTGGTACTAGCGGGGATCGGGGTCGTGCTGGGGCTGGCCAGCATGGCAAGTACGGGTGTGAATACGGTTGCGTTGGTGCAGCTATTGATCTTCGGCGGGTGGTTGTGGCTGACACTGACGACCTTTTCGGCGCTCCGTGGACTGTCGGGGCCGTCCGACTTGGGCGAGCCGAATGATCCCTGGGGGAGGTAGCGTTTAGCGTCGCACGGCGATCTTCGATC
>JAJDCW010000049.1 GCA_029260635.1 Phycisphaeraceae bacterium
GGGCTGCCCCCACGGAAAGGCACACTCAAAAGGTGTGCCCGGTGACGGGACTTGGTAGCGGACGCCCCGGCTAGATGACGGACAAACAGGACACGGCCCCGGCCTGGTCCCGACGCGCCCGTGCCTGCCGTTACCGCTGGAGCATCGTGGGATTGTTTATCGAAGTGTTTAAGTGAGACTCCATGTTCTCACCGCCATCTCTAAGGCGGGTCACGGTGCGTCGATGCAACGTGTTGCATCTTACGTGTTGTATTGCGCCATATCGGAACGTGCCCATCTCAAGCTCTTTGCTGTCGTTACGTTGCGCACAAACAAGGCGTGACGGGCCGAAACAATGAAACAGCGTTTCTTTTCCGTCGTACATGTTGTGACTAATGCGGCACAGTCAAGTGATCGTACCGGCTGAATGCACTATCATGTTGTGACCAATCCTGTAGCAGCATCCAGCAAATTATGCCAACTGATTAGGAGCGTTTCTATGCAAGTGTCGTCCCGCAGTCTTGTGCTTTCCATGATCGTAGCGTGTGTTTTAAGCGCAACGGTTGTCGCGAACACAGACGAAGCAAAGCATACTTTCAAACCCTTGAGTACAAGTGGCACGAAGATCGTCGACCCATCGGGTGACCCCGTGATCTTGAAGGGCTGCAACGTCGGCAACTGGCTGCTGCTTGAGATGTGGATGCTCACCATCGATCACGGGAAGTTTCACGACGAGTACGACTTCCAGAAGAACCTGGCCGACCGTTTCGGTGAGTCCGAGAGGCACCGGTTGATGGAGGTCTACC
This sequence comes from Phycisphaeraceae bacterium, assembly GCA_029260635.1. Lineage (GTDB taxonomy): Bacteria > Planctomycetota > Phycisphaerae > Phycisphaerales > Phycisphaeraceae > JAJRRS01. Next base: position 786 of record JAJDCW010000049.1, read on the forward strand.
GGGAGAACTGGCTGACCCCCCGGGACTTCAAGATCATCAAGTCGTTCGGGTTCAACGTGATCCGCCTGCCTTTCAACTACCGGATCATGCAGGACGATGAGAAGCCGTTTGAGTTGCGCCCTGACGCGTTTAAGTGGTTGGACCGCGCGATCGAGATGGCCGAGGCCGAGGGGATCTACGTCATCCTCGACATGCACGGCGTCCCCGGCGGGCAGAGCATCGACCACCCGACCGGCCGGGTCGAGCAGAACAAACTCTGGGACGATCCGATCTACGCCAAGCGTACCGCCTGGCTGTGGAAGCAGATCGCGGAGCGTTACCGAGACTACGATTCGATCGCCGGGTACGACCTGATTAACGAGCCTTACAACGATTTCAGTGGCGATATCCGGCCGCAGCTTCGCAAGATCTTCGAGGAGATCTATGCTGCGGTGCGAGAGGTCGATGATCGTCATATCGTCTTCGCCCCCGCGCCGCTCTGGGGTGGGCACGGGTTCTACGGGAACCCCAATGAGAACGGCTGGACGAACGTCGCCTTCACCGAGCACCACTACCCCGGCCTGTTCGGCAGCGAGCCGAGCATGCGTACCCATGGGGAGTTCATTAATACGACCCTCTACGAGAAGCAGGCCGAACTCGAAGCGGTACAGACCCCGCTGTTTATCGGCGAGTGGAACCCTATCTTCGAGCGGCTCGGCGGCGGCGACCTCATGCGCCTTTACTTCGATGAGTACGGCCAACGCGGCTGGGCCGCCACCATCTGGTCCTACAAGATCCTCCACGAAAAGGGGGGGCACATCGACGACAACTGGTACATGGTCAGCAACGCCAAGCCGCTGGTAAAGCCCGACTTCGCGACCGCCTCGGTCCAGGAGATCGAAGCCTACTTCAAGTGGTTCGGCACGATGGAATACGTCGTCGATGAACCGATGCGCCTCGCGCTGACACGCCCCGACCCGGTTGTGTTGGAGTTCCCCGAACCCGCTCCGAAGATGACCGTGCCGCCGCACGCCGATGAGCTTGAGGGCTGGCAAGCAACCGACATCGGCGGCTCGCTAGCCGGTGGTCAGCAGGTAACCGGTGACGACGCGATGACCATCTATGGCGGTGGCGACGATATCTGGAATGAATCCGATCAGTTCCGCCTGGTGTCAAAAGAAGTCCAAGGCGACTTCACGCTTACCGCGACACTCAACAGCCTCGAATACTCACACGGCTACGCCAAGGCCGGCCTGATGATACGAACAGATACGTCACCCGGATCCTCGCACGTTATGATCCACGCCTTCCCAAGCGGCACCACCGCACTGGGCTGGCGCGAGTCAGCCAACGGCCGGATGCAGGAGGTCCAGACGGACAACCACGCATGGCCCATCCACCTGCGGCTGACCCGTAAGGACGGCACGATCACCGGAGAATTCTCGACCGACAGCACGACCTGGCGCCCGGTCGCCAAGCCCGTGGCCCTGGAGTCAACCGATGGGGCGAGTCGTGTGGGTATGGCCGTCCTCAGCCACGACAACACGGCCCTGACGACCGCGAGCTTCGAGAATATCCAGCTTGAGCAGGCTCCGAGCCGCTGAGCCGGATGGCCCTTGGGTATCTGGCGATTCATAGACCCGGCGGCCTGCCGATCACGTGATGATCGCGTACAATCCCGGGCCTATGTTGACCGATACGACCCCTGATATTGCCCCGGACACGGTCTCGAACGCGGCCGGCCTGACCGTCTTCCTGGAAACGTTCGGCTGTCAGATGAACGTGCTGGACAGCCAGCTCGTGCAGGGACAGCTGCGGGGCCTGGGCTACAAGTTCATTGATGACTGGAAGCAGGCCGACGTCGTGCTGTACAACACCTGCTCCGTCCGCGAACGGGCCGAGCAGAAGGTCTGGAGTCGGGTCGGCGAGGTCGGCGTTCACAAGAAGAACCACCCGAACGTGTTGCTGGGCGTCATCGGCTGCATGGCCGAACGTGACGGCGAAGACACCGTCCGCAAGTACCCGCAGGTCGATCTGCTGTGTGGCCCCGGCGAACTAGACAAGCTCCCCATGCTTATCGACAACGCGGTCAAGACCACGATGGAAGATCGGGGAGGATTGCGTGCCGCCAAGATCGCTTTGCAGGGGGACACGCATCGACGAACGGCGACGCTCGCCGCCGCCGAAGACAAGCTGGAGATGCTGGACCTGTCCCGCAGCTTCTCGCCGGACGACCACACCGGTTCGGCCTACGTCCGCATCACGCGCGGTTGCAACAAGTTCTGCACCTACTGCGTCGTCCCACGCACGCGCGGCGCCGAGGTCCACCGCCCGCCGAGCCACATCGTTGACGAGTGCAAGATGCTCGTCGACTCGGGCGTCAAAGAGGTCACGCTGCTCGGTCAAACCGTCAACCACTACCACTACGACAACACCGAAGCCGTCGAGCTGCACGGCCACCTGCAGCCCCAGGTCGGTTCGATCATCGGCCCGAACCGCGGCACCGGCGGGCCTAGCCCTGTCTTTGGCGATGGTGTGACCAGTTTCGCGAAACTGCTCAAGCGCATCTGCGACGAGGTGCCCGACCTGCTGCGACTGCGTTTTGTCACCAGCTTCCCCCGTGACTTCGGCGACGATATTTTACAGGTGATGGCCGACGAGTCGCGCATCTGCCGATACCTGCACCTGCCGGTTCAGTCAGGATCAGACCGGATGCTCAAGATGATGAACCGCGGCTACACCGTTGACGAATTCATGAGCCTGGTGGATCGTGTCCGGGCATTCATGCCTGACGCCGAGTTGGCCACGGACATCATCTGCGGCTTCCCGACCGAGACCGAAGAAGATCATCACGCCACCGCCGAGCTGCTTCGACGGGGCCGATTCAAGAACTCGTTTATCTTCAAGTACTCCCCTCGCCCCGGGACCGCCGCCTACGACCGTCTTGAGGACGACGTATCCGACACCGACAAGAAGCGCCGGAACAACGAGCTGCTCGCGGTCCAGAACGAGGTCAGCGCAAAGATTCACCAGACCTATGTCGGTAAGACCTTAAAGGTCTTCGTCGAATCGGTCAGTGCCCGTCACAAAAAATCCGAAGGCCTCGCTGGCCCCGGGATGGTCGAACTGGGCTGGGAGAAACCGCAAGCCGTGGAAGAAGTTACCCAACTGGTCGGGCGTACCGGCGGGGACATCATCGTGGTCTTTGATGGCGACCCGTCCCTGATCGGCTCGGTCACCGACATCATGATTATCAACGCCGCGCCGCTTACCCTCTTCGGCGAGCTTGTCGGCTCGCCCGCTTCCGTGTTGTAGGCAACCCATGAAACACCTGATTATCGACGGGCACCTCGACGCGGCGATCAACGCGTTGCGAGAAGAGCGGGACCAGATGCTGCCGATCAGCGCGATCCGGGAACGCGAAGCCCACATCCCCAAGGACAAGCTGGGCACCTGCACGATCAGCTTCACCGAGATGAAGCGGTGTCGAATCCCGTTGTGCCTGACCACGGTGCTCGCCCGCGCCAAGCCTTGGATCAAGTCAGGCCGTGATAATCAGGGCGGCGACTGCGACTTCCCGACACAAGACATGGCCTACGCTTTCGCGATGGGGCAATTGGCGTATTACCGCGAGTTGGATCGCCTGGGCGACATCATCATCATCACCGACCGCCCCGGGTTAGATGCGCACTGGGCGCGGTGGGAAAGCAATGAAGCCGACGTACCGATCGGGATCATCCTCACGATGGAAGGTGCCGACCCGATGACCGAGCCGGACCGTGTACAGCACTGGTACGACCTTGGCCTGCGTTCGGTCTTCCTGGCGCACTACGGGCACAGCCACTACGCCGCCGGCACCCCCGCGATCGACCAACCGGAGAGCCACGAGCAGGACGGCCCCGTAACCGCGAAAGGGTTTGAGTTGCTCAAGGAAATGAGCAAGCTCGACATGCCGCTGGACATGACGCACCTGTCGGACATCAGCTTCTGGGACGCCGCGAAAGTCTACGAAGGCCCGGTCTATTCAAGCCATACCAACTGCCGCATTCTCGCGGACGACCCCCGGCAGTTCGCCGACGATCAGATCAAGTTCCTCATCGAGCGTGACGGCGTGCTGGGACTTTCCATGCACTTCGCGATGATCAAGGGCGGGTTTACCGGTGAGGCCTGCCGGGTCGACCCATCCACCGTCACGATGGAGCACATCGTCGACCACATCGACCACATCTGCCAGCTTGCGGGGTCCACGAAACACGTCTGTATCGGCAGCGATCTGGACGGCGGATTCGGTGCGGAGCGGTGCCCGGTCGGGCTGGATAGCTGCGAGGACCTTCACAAGATCGGCCCGATCATGGCCGCCCGGGGCTATAGCGAGGCCGATATCGCCGGGTTCTACCACGGTAACTGGCTGCGTTTTCTGCGCCGGGTCCTGCCTCAATAGCCCGAAATTCCACAGATCATCAGGGAATCAGTCGATAATACCCTGTCGGCCCGAACGGCGGGGCGGTGTCTGTGTCGATTATCAGGGACGCAATTATGCTCGACAGGCTCTATACCCACTGCATGATCCGGCCCGGGGATATCCCCGCTTCCAGCGACACGATGCAAGTCGTCGGGACGTTCAACCCCGGCGCGGCCGCCTTCGGCAAAGGTGTTGCCCTGCTGGTCCGCGTGGTCGAGCAGCCGATCCAGACCCGTGTCGGCTACGTCGCATCCCCGAGGATTGATCACGAGCGGGGCGTTGTTGTCGACTGGCTGGACGAGAGCGAATACCACTGCGAAGACCCGCGTACGGTCACCCACAAGAAGACCGGCATGACGCGCCTGCGTTTCCTGTCTTACCTGAAAGTCGTCCACAGCAGCGACGGGAAGAAGGCAGACAACTTCTCCGGTCCGGTCATCGCGCCGCAGGGCCCCAACGAAACCTATGGCATCGAAGACCCGCGCATCACCATGATCGGCTCGACGTACTACATCACCTACGTCGCCGTCTCGCCGTACGGCATCGCCACGGGGCTGCTATCCACGATAGACTTCGCCACATTCCGACGGCATGGCCTGATCTTCTGCCCGGAGAATAAAGACGTCGTGCTGTTCCCCGAGAAGGTGATGGGGGAGTATGTCGCGTTGCATCGGCCGTCGGGCTCGATGAAGTTTCAGCCGCCTGAGGTGTGGCTGGCGCGCAGCCCGGACCTCAGCCACTGGGGCACGCACACGCGCCTGCTGGGCAGCGAGGGTCAGAGCATGGCCGACCGGCTTGGCGGCGGCACGCCCCCGATCCGCACGCGCGAGGGCTGGCTGACGATCTATCACCAAAGCGACAAGAAAAAGCACACCGACGTGGCCGGCGTCTATTCCGGTTACGCGATGCTGCTTGACCTGGATAACCCCGCGAAAGTGGTCAGCCGATCCAACGGCCCGATCATCTCGCCGACAGAATCCTTCGAGAAAGAAGGGTTCCTTGGCGGCGTCGTCTTCCCCACAGGTATCGTCGAGCGGGACGACGAGGTCCTGATCTACTACGGCGCGGCCGACGAGAGTGTCGGTGTCACCGCGTTCAGCCGGGAAGGGTTGATCGATTCACTATCCGCGCAGACGGCGGCCTGATCAGGCGATCGTATCCGGCTGCGCTTGAGGGAACGTCACCTCAAGCCAGGTCGTGCCCGCCTCCACGCGCAGATCCGCACCCGACATGCCCGGCGGCTGGTAGAGCGTCTGCCCACGGCTGACGTTGACGTCTGGTGCGGCATCGCATGAGATGCTGATCGACCCTTCCAGCACCATCCAGACGACCGGCTGGCTGTACGCTAGCGCCTGCTGTTGCGCGGTGTCGACACGGTAGCGGTCGATGTTGAAGAACTCACAGGTAACCAAGCGGGTAATATCTGCAAATGCACCCTTCACCTTCGTGTTCGGCTCGTACCGGCTCACATTAGGCGGGCCGAAGTCGATGCATGCCAACGCCTGATCGATGTGCAGTTCGCGCCCGGTCCGGCCCCAGTCGTAGACACGGAAGGTCGTGTCGCTGGGCGTCTGCACCTCGGCGACCAGGACGCCCGCCCCGAGCGCGTGACACGTCCCGCTGGGCAGGTAGTGGCAGTCGCCGGGCTTGACCGGGACCGAAATCATCAACGGCTCGACGCTGTCCTGCTCGATGGCCTTACGGAACTGCTCGGGCGTGACCCCGGCGTGCACGCCCTTGTAGATCACCGCGTCGGGTGCCGCATCCAAAACATACCACGCCTCACTTTTTAGATAAGCGTCGTCGTGTGCCTCGGCATACGCCGGGCTTGGGTGGACCTGCACGGAGAGGTGTTCCTGGGCGTCGAGGAATTTCAGGAGGATCGGGAAACCGCCGTCGTCGGTCAATGGCAGGTTGCCTAATACACCAGTGCCTTCGTCTTCAATGACCTGAGCAAACGTCTTGCCGGCATGGGGTCCGTTGGCGACGACCGACCGCTCGGCCCCGCCACCTCCGCCAGACACCGACGTCTGGGCCATGTCCACCAGCTCCCAGGACTCGCCGATCGGCGTGTTGGCGTCACCCGGGAGCGTCCGGCCCAGTTTTTCGAGGGTCCGTCCACCCCAGACCTTTTCTTTATAGATGGGTTCAAATGTCAAAGGGTAAGCCGGCATGTTGCGTGTCCCATCATTTGGCGGTGTTACAATATCAAGCGTTGGTAGTTCTCACCAGGCCTTGGCAAGTATACAATCTCATCATGCGAAGACACACCGTGACAGTTTTAATGCTGCTGACGACGTCGTGGTTTGCCACGGCAGCGCTCGGCGATGAGATGACGCCACCCAACCCCGACCACGTCGAGATCGCTTACGGGGAACACGAACGCCAGCGTCTGGACCTGTACCCGTGCCCGTTGTCGGACACGGATGACCCGACGGCGCTCGTGCTTTACTTCCACGGCGGCGGATTTAACCACGGCGACAAAGCCAAGGTATCGCTTAATCTCATCAAACGGATGCACGACAAGGGTATCGGCGTGGCGGCGGTGAACTACCGGTTCGTCACGACCGATGCGTTGCCCGCGGCGATGCTGGACGGGGCGCGGGCTATTCAGTACCTGCGGCATTATGCGGCGGCGTATCAACTGGACCCGGATCGGTTCGCGGTCATGGGTTCGTCGGCGGGCGCGGGGATCGCCTTGTGGATCGGGTTGCACGACGACCTGGCCGACCCGCAGGCGGAGGACCCGATCGCGCGGCAGTCCAGCCGGGTATCCTGTTTGTATGTGAAGAATGCGCAGGTATCTTACGACCCGCGCTACTGGCGGGAGTTGGGCCTGACGCGCGTCCTTGAACGGCGGACCTTCCACGAGCTGTACCGCTACCCCGATGACGCGGGGGACGACCCTGTGTTGCTCGCGTTGTTTGCCGAGGCCTCACCGATCACACATCTCACCGCGGACGACCCGCCGGTCAGGCTGGATTACGGGTACGGCATCGGGCTGGACGACCAGACGCCGATGTCCGCGTTGATCCATCACCCCCTGCACGGCGAGGCCTTCTTGAAGGCCTGTGAGTCGCTGGGTGTCGAGTGCGTGTTGACTTACAAGGACAGCCCGCAGCAGGAGGAAACGGGCTACGGCTACCTGATCCGGAAATTAGCCCGGTAATCGGAACTCTTAGGCCGTTCAAGCGTCTATGGACCCGGGACGAACCCGCAATTTGGGCTTTACAACCGGGTTTTACTTGATCCGGCGGCCCGGAGTGGCAACAATAAGGGGTGATCCCGTCCCAAGGAGGTCGGCTATGCTAAGAAAATGCTCCAGCCTGATGGTCGTTTTAATGGTCGCCTCGGCGTCACAAGGCGTTTCCGCGGAGCCGTATCAGCAGGCCACACGTCAGGCCGTCTATGAGGCGCAGTCGCGTCGGTATGTCTCAGACCGGACCCGCCGGGTCACGCCACGAGTCAACTCGGCTTCACAGCGACTTATCTATGTCGACCGATCAACCCGCTACGACGGCAACGTCTACAGCGGGTACGGAAACCAATCGCAGGCACGGATCGTCCGCGGCCGGGATTATGTCACACCCGCTACCGTATCGTATGCCACGGTTGATAACCGCAGCGATGTCTATGGCCGGGTCGATGACGGTGAAGTTGACCGCGTCGTCGTCGTTCAACAGAACGATGACAGCCGAAGGTATGCCGGCTATGCCCGTTACAAGAACGGCCGATCATACAGCGGATACTCAAGCGGGTACCGATCACATGGGGACGACCGAGTCTACTACCCCCAGCCCGTCTATCAGGCATCGTACCACCGCCCGGTTTATGTCAGTCACGGCTACGCCTACGGTCACGGCTACCGGCACCACGGCCGGCACTACGGGCATCATTACGGCCACGGGTACAGCCCTTATTACGGCTCCCGATGCGGCAGCGGCAGCTACGGCCACTTCGGGTACCACCGCGGCGGACATCATTCACACACGGGTATCTCCTTCCACTTCCGGTTTTAACCGATCGAGCCACGTCGACGGGGCGTATGACATGCCAGATACCCGTCCACGGGTTGGGCTATAATGCCGCCTGATCCAACGCATTGGCTTAACCGGACCCGGCATGATTCCAAGACGCCCGACAAGACAGATCACCCTGGGTGATAAAGCCCACGGCATCGTCCGCATCGGCGGCGACGCCCCCGTGTCGGTCCAGACCATGACCGCCGGGTACACCTACGAGATCGATCGCTGCGTGGCCGAAATTAATCGGATGGCGGCGGCGGGGGCGGACATCGTCCGGGTCGCTGTGCCCGAACGTAAAGACACCGAGGCGTTGGTACATATCCTGCCGCAAGTCCGCGTGCCGATCGTGGCGGACGTGCATTTTCACTTTAAGCGGGCGCTCGAGGCCGTCGAGGCAGGGGTCCACAAGATACGCCTGAACCCCGGCAACTTCAGCGACCGTGCGCAGGTCGAGAAAGTGATCGACGCCTGCAAGGAACGCAACCTGCCTATCCGCATTGGTGTGAACGAAGGCTCCATCATCGAGCGCAAAGACAAGCAGAAGCGGATGCGCGAACTGGGTGAGGTCTTCAGCGACAGCCAGCACGGCCGACTGCTTGCGATCATGATCGCCAAGCTTGAAGAGTACCTGGATATCTTCTATGAGCGCGACTTCTACGACATCGCCATCAGCGCCAAGAGCCCGGACCCGACGCTCTGCATCGAGGCATACACCGAGATCAGCAAGCGGTTCGACCACCCGCTGCACCTGGGTGTGACCCACGCCGGTCCGCGCGAGACCGGGGCGATCCGCTCGGTCGCGCCGCTGAGCCACCTGCTCGCCAGCGGGATCGGCGACACCGTCCGCATCAGCTACGCGAGCGACCCGGTATTCGAGGTTGAGGATGCGTTGGAGTTGTTGTACTGCCTGGAGCTGCGCGAACGCAAAGGCGTTGACTTGATCGCATGCCCGACCTGCGGGCGTATCCAGGTGGACTTGTTCACGCTGGTACAGGAGGTCCGCACGGCGTTGGCCGAGCACATTGAGCTGCCGATCAAGGTCGCGGTGATGGGATGTATTGTGAATGGCCCCGGCGAGGCCGAGGGCGCGGACGTCGCGATATTCGCAGGCGATCGGCGTGGGATCATCTACGTGCAGGGCGAAAAAGTCGCCAACGTCCCCGAGGAAGACATCTTGACCGCGTTGCTTGCCGAGTGCCAAAAATTCCAGACCCGCGTCCGCAACGGCGAAGCCAAACTGGGCGAAAAAGTCGTGGACATCATCCCCCCCGACCCCATCGGTGAGCTAGGTAGCGGCGTCGACAAGATCGCGTCAGGTAACGTCGAGAAGGTGACGAAGCTGACGATTTCGGGTCAGTAAATGCTGGTCAGGAGTAA
>JAJDCW010000050.1 GCA_029260635.1 Phycisphaeraceae bacterium
CCGGGCGGACGATACGGAGGCCGGCACGAAGCCTGAGGGCGAGGCGAACCCTATGACGAACCTGTTCTCGATCTCGCTGGCACAGTGGTCGTTGCACAAGGCGCTTTACGCCAAGGCGATGGACAACCTGGAGTTTGCCGAGGTCGCGAAGACGAAGTTTGACATCGACGCGATCGAGTACGTCAATCAGTTCTTTAAGGACAAGGCCAAGGATACCGACTACCTCGGGCAGATGAAGCGGCGGGCGGCCGATCACGGGGTGACGAGCCTGTTGATCATGTGTGACGGCGAGGGTCGGCTGGGCGACCCGGACGAGGCGGCGCGCACGCAGGCGGTGGAGAATCATTACAAGTGGGTCGAGGCGGCGAAGTTCCTGGGCTGTCATTCGATCCGAGTTAACGCAGCCAGTGAAGGCGGGTTTGAGGAGCAGCAGAAGCTGGCCGCCGACGGGCTGCGCCGGCTGTGCGGGTTTGCCGACACGCACGGGCTGAACGTGCTGGTCGAGAACCACGGCGGGCTGTCATCTAATGGGGCGTGGCTGGCGGGTGTGATGCAGATGGTCGGGCACGACCGTGTCGGGACGCTGCCGGACTTCGGCAACTTCCGGGTCAAGGATGGGGAGTGGTACGACAAATACAAGGGCGTCGAGGAGCTGATGCCCTACGCCAAGGCGGTATCCGCGAAGTCGCATGTGTTCGACGAAGAGGGCAACGAGTCTGAAATCGATTACCACCGGATGATGAAGATCGTCATGGACGCGGGGTATCAAGGCTACGTCGGCATCGAATACGAGGGCCACGACCTCGGCGAGATGGAAGGGATCGCGGCGACGAAGGCGCTGCTGGAGCGTGTGCGGGTGGAGATGGCTTTTGGGGGCTGCTGAGTTTTTTTCATTCACCGTTGAAGCCCAGGTTCCTGGAACGTGGGCCGCAGCGAGAGGATGTTGTTAATCCAGTCAGGGATGTTTAGGTCGCCAGAGGTCCAGCACGACGAGCAGCAACGACAGCCCGGTGGATGCGGCGAAGATAAATCCACCGACCACGATCATCGGGACGACCGTGCCGTTGACGCGCGCCAGCCACCACCCGCCGATGTCCATCGCCAGGCCCAATCCCATCAACAGGACGAACAGGTTGGTCAACCCCCTTGGCCAGCCGGTCAATAACAACAGTCCGCCCGTGACGAGCGCCATCACGGCGAGGCTGATCGCGTGTGTGTGAGTTGAGGCGGCAAGCACCTCGGTATTGACCGGGCGTATGTCACTTGCGAAGGCGATGCTTTTGACCTGATCGAAGTAATCCAGCGGGACCTGCGGATATGCATCGGGGCCGGTGCTTTGCGCGCTATGACAACTCACGCAATCGTTGTAGATGATCTCGGCGGGGGACATATCCCCCAGGTCCAGGTTGTCGTAGTCTTCGCTGATCCGATCGCCCTTGAGCCAGTCGGTCAGGACCTTGCGCGCCTCATTCGATTGCGTCTCTGGGTGGCCGCGCTCGATCGCACCGAGCAGTGGCGAGGGCACGTTGACCCCGGCGTAGTGCCCGCGGATATCGTTCATCGTCAGGCCGGGCTGCTCGTCGCGGTTGTCGTGGTGCATCTTCATGTAGATGCCGGACACGGTCAGCCCGCCGAGCAGCGTCAGGACGATCAGCGTCAAGCCAAGCCGTGCGTTGAAGCCGAGTTGTCGGAGCGTCGAGGTCTGGGCCATGAGTCAGCCTTCTCCGAGCAGGTTGGGGTCGACCGTAATGGTTGCGCCGGTGCGGATCGCCTTGTTCGTTAGGATACCAATCACGGTGGCGCGTGCGCCTTCCTGGATTGATGTGACGACCGGCACATCCTCGGTGACGCTCTTGAGGAAGTCGCCGACACCGTAATAAAGTGGCGGGTTGGGCAGGCCGACGCCGGATTCCAGCTTCCCTTGCGAGGCGAGCTGGGTCGCGTCGGCGATCAGGGTAATGCCTTCCTCGTTGTGGAACTGCTGACGGTTAGCGTAGACCTCCCAGCCCTGGGTCGGCGCGTCGGCCTCCTTGAACATCCAGCCATGGGTCCACGCGAGCTTGATCGCGGCGTTCGATCCGTAGAAGACTTCCTGCGTGCCCTCGTAAGAGTTGCCAAGCGTCGCGGCGTATTGCAGCACGGTCTTGTCCTCAAACGCGAGTGTCGCGGAGATGGTGTCGTACACCTTGCGCCCGTCTTTGTGCAACTGGATCGAGCCGTGGCCCCGGATGCTGGTGGGGTAGGTGCCGCGGTAGTAGTGGAAGACATCGAACTGGTGCGTCCCCAACTCGCCGGCCAGCCCGATGGAGAGCTCGGTGTCTAACCGCCAGTTCAAGGCTTTCTCGCGTGCGGGGTCGGAAGACGGGTTCCGCCAGGTGGTCTTTTCATTGGACTGCGCACGCATCGCAACCAGATCGCGCACAGAGTCGGAGCGGAAGAACGTGCGTGCTAATTTATAGACCGGGTTGCTCCTGGCCAGCAGCCCGGCGGCGCAGATCGTGGATGAACCGCGTGCCGCCGCGGCGATGGCCTGGCAGTCTTCGATCGTTGATGCCAGCGGCGCTTCGCAGTAGACGTGCTTCCCGGCGGCGACCGCGTCTTCCATCACGGCGCGGTGGGTGTGCGTCGGCGTTGCTATAAATATTGCGGTGACGTCCTTCGCGGTGTCCAGCAGCTGCTTGTGTGCCTCGAACGTGGCGACCCCCGCGACACGCCGGGCCCCGGAACGCAGCCGGCCGGGATCGACATCACAGATGGCGGCGACCTTCACACCCTTGATCTTCTGTAACTCCCCGGCGATCGCGCGTCCCTGTCTGCCCATCCCGATGATCGCGACGGTGACCTCGCCATTGAGCTCAACATCCGCGCCAAAAGCGATACTCGGCATCAACGCCACGGCCGCGAGCGCGCCGGTCTGTATGAGGAAAGTCCTGCGGTCGGTTTCGGTCATAAGGCTACACCTTCCATGGTCGTCGTTAATGTGTTCGTGGTAATGGGTTCGCGGTCGTGCTGTTCGGGGAGGATTGCCCGCATGTCGTCGGGCATGGCGTCAGGCCGGTGGCCCAGCACGAGCAGGGCGGTGGACCAGGCGTCGGCGAGGGACGCGGACGGGCCGACTACCGCGGCGAAGGGTTGGGTCGCCGCCGCTTCACCGGTGCGTGGGTCCAGGACGTGGCCGATCATCTCGCCTTGTGACTCAATCATGCGCCCGGTCGGCGCCGAGACCGACACCGCGTTGTCTTTCAGTGCGAACGTGATATCGGGTTGTTTAGCCGTGGTGTGGTGGTTGTGCAGCCTGATGCGCCAGGCGTCTTGATTTGGGGGCGTGCCGATCGCTGCTGCGGTGCTGGTCCCGCCGTGCAACAGGGCGCAGGCAATACCGTGTTCTTTTAGCAGTTCGATCACCATATCTATGGCGAAGCCCTTGGCGACTGCTCCTAAGTCAAGGGTGATGCCGGGTAGGGTGAAGCGGATAGTTTTGGCGTCGTGGTCAAGCCGGACGTGCTGCATGCCGACACGCGATCGTGCGATATCGATCGCATCTGCGTTACACGACCCCCCGGGGCGGTGAAGTCCGGTGGCGTGCATCAGCGGCGCAACAGTGATATCGAAGGCACCCCCGGAACCCCGGTGGACCTGTCGGCAGGTATCCAGCAATTGGAAAGTCAGATCGTCCAACGGCACGGACTCATCCCCCGCCCGCCGGTTGATCGTATTCAACCAACTGCCCGGGTCAAACAGGTTAAACCTTGAGTGGCACTCGGTGATCTCGCGCAGCGCCAACTCGCCGACCGCCCGGAGACGGTGCGGTTCGTCCCCGGCCAGCACCAGCTCGAAGCGGGTGCCCATCGCGTTGACGGCGAGCGTGGTCGGCATGGTTGATTTACAGGCGTATCGCGGTAAGCGTCTTGGGGTCGAAGCCGTAGGCCCCGCCGTCCCACATCGAGCGCGTCGCCAGGTCAACGATGACCATGACCTGCGCGGCGAGGTCGACCTGGCTCTTGTTGGGTTGGCGAGTCCTGATGCAGTTCAGCCAGTCTTTGCGCATCGCGTCCTGGTCGTTGCCGATGTCCTCGGACGGGATGTCCAGCTCGTCGATGTCGTCGAC
>JAJDCW010000051.1 GCA_029260635.1 Phycisphaeraceae bacterium
CCCCCCAGCCACAACCACCCCCATGCGCACAAACCTGTCGCACCGGCCAATAGTAGACCCCCAACTTTTTCTCAACGGCTACGAATGCAGCCTGGAAAACTCCCGGGGGCGACAATCTCACGACGGCGTCGACGGCTACCCTGAGTATCCAAAGATTAAAAGGACCAGGACTCGAGGGCTGCCCCCACGGAACGATATGCTCAAAAGGTATATCCGGTGACGGGACTTGGTAGCGGACGCCCCGGCTAGATGACGGACCCCCGGCCCCCGAATTACTTTCCGGGGACTCGGGGCCCCGGGTTCCTTCCAAGGCAGTCGGGGTACAGGACACGGCCCCGGCCTGGTCCCGACGCGCCCGTGCCTGCCGTTACCGCCGGAACCTCGTGGGTTTTTGATTTATGATTTATGATGTGAAGAACAAGAATTAACCACAGAGACAAAGAGGCACAGAGGCGAAAAGATCCGGGGTGATCCGCATATGATGCGGATTGCGCAGGTCAGGATTGTTTAGCGTCGCGACTTGTCGCGCCTATTCTTATTTCCGAATCTTCGTCATCTGCGCAATCTGCGGATACTCCCCTCCCCGGCTTATTCTTCTACGCGCATCCCTCCGCGCGCTCCGCGGTTAATTTTTTTTTCACTGCACCTACCAACTAAACATCATCCTCGCGCACCTCGACGACCTGCTTGCGGTCTTTGTCGTAGACGTGCAGCTTCCCATCATCCTCGGCCTTGCGGCAGACCTTGTGGCTGCCGTCACACATCGGCAGGTTCTGGCTGAGCCCGCAGGCGCATACCCAGACGCTCTTCTCCTGCGGGGGGATCTCAATCGGTCCGGTCGCTTCGTGACGGATCAGTCTTGGCATGGTTTCTCTCGGGGGTAAGGGTAGGGTCGGCCAGTCAAATTGTATGCTTCATACCACACAACCGGGCGGCGGGCACCATCCACGCCGGCGGGCCGTGAGTCGTCGGTTGACGACCGTTAACAAATCAACCGCCCGAAGTCAAGACAAAACATGTGGTCCATACAACATTCACGGTTTGCATAATCGCGCCAAATTGATTGTAATCGCCCCCCCACGCCACCGATCGGGCGTGAGGCCGGTACCGAATTTTCTTACCGTGTATTTCAGTAAATTAAACAACACAACACGTCGATTTGACGTTATAGTATCGCTCGGTGGGAGCACCCAAACTTGCGAAGAAGCCAAAAACCCATAGTGATCGCCGCACGCCGCAGCCCCCTGTCTAAAATCCAGGCCGAGATCGTAGGCGGCCGGATCAAGAAGCTGCACCCTAAGATCGACGTGCAATACGTCTGGGTCGAAACACAAGGCGACAAGGCCGTCGGCGAATCCCTCGCGGACAAGGGCGGCAAGGGCCTGTTCACCCGAGACCTCGAACAGCTGCTGCTGGATAACAAGGCCGACATCGCCATCCACAGCCTTAAGGACCTGCCCGCCACCGACACGACCGGCCTGGTCCTCGCCGCCGTCCCAAGGCGCGCGGATGCAAGAGACTGTCTGGTCACACCTAACGGCTTCGCATCTATCGAAAAACTGCCCAAGGGCGCGGTCGTTGGCACCGCCAGCCCCAGACGCGCGGCGCAACTGCTCAAACTCCGACCCGACCTGAAGATCGACCTGCTCCGCGGCAACGTGCAGACGCGCCTCGACCAGGTCCTCAAGCCTGACGGCGCAAAGCGTTACGACGCGACACTGCTCGCGTTCGCCGGCCTGAACCGTCTGGGTCTAACCGAGTACACGAAGGTCGCCCTGCCGGTTGAACAGATCATGCCCTCCGCCTGTCAGGGCGCGTTGGCCGTGCAGTGTCGGGCGAATGACAACGTCACCCTGACCCGCTGCCTGCCCCTGAATAACCCCGAGGCCTCGACCGCCGTGCATGCCGAACGCCAGGTCGTCGCAGGACTTGGTGGCGATTGTCACAGCCCGATCGCGGTATTTGCCGAGCAATCCAAGCAGCCACCGACCCCCGCCAAGCGCAACGCCGACGCCCACTGGTTCCGCCTGCGGGTCCGTGTCCTGTCCGGCGATGGCAGCCAGTGCCTGGAAACCGACGATCAGGTCAAGACCAAGGACCTCCGCCGGCTGGTCAAGAAGGTCATCAAGGACCTCAACGCACGTGGGGCTCAAGACCTCCTGGCGACCGGCTGCGAGATCACCCCCCGGGTGGCTCCCAAGAGCGCCGCCACTGCCAGCCCGCCCCCGGCCGAGTCCGTCCCAAGGGTCTCGGCCACCCCGGCCTGATCCGCGATCTGCATGCCCGGCAGCGGCACGCCTCCCCGCAAATAGCCCCAATCCCGGACCTGATTTACGTCATAATCTGCCGGCCAGACCGACTAATCCTCTGTCCGGACCGCATCCGACTCGTTGCGGGTCAACGCCCGGCGATTTCTGTATAATGCCCGGCCCGGATATACCCCCGGACCCACCCCTGAATACTGGAGAATTAGGTGTCAGCGCGCAAACCTTACGTCGGCGGTAACTGGAAGATGAACCTCAACGGCAGCCAGGCCGTCGATCTGGCGTCCAAACTGGCGGACGGCTTCACGGCAGGCGACCAGGCCCAGGCCACAGTCTTCCCCGCCTTCCCCTACCTCGAAAAGGTCGGCCAGGCCCTGACAGCCAAGAACAGCGCTATCCAACTCGGCGCTCAGGACTTCTACCACCAGCCCAACGGCGCGTTCACCGGTGAGGTCAGCCTGGACATGCTCAAGGACGTCGGCGCTTCGGTCGTCCTGATCGGCCACTCCGAACGACGCCACGTCATCGGGGAAAACGACATCCTGATCAACGAGAAGGTCCTCGCGTCCCTCGAAGCCGGCATGGAGGTTATCCTCTGTATCGGTGAGAAGATCGAGCAGCGCGAAGCCAACCAGACCGACGCCATCAACACCGGGCAACTCGGCTACGGGCTGGCCGGGGTAAGCGGTGAGCAGATGGCCAAAGTCACCATCGCCTACGAACCCGTCTGGGCCATCGGCACCGGCAAGACCGCGACCTCCCAAGACGCGCAGAACACACACCAGGCCGTGCGCCGGGCGCTGGCGTTCCTCTACAACGACGGCGTCGCCAACGCGACCCGCATCCAGTACGGCGGGTCTTGTAAGCCCACCAATGCCGCGGAGCTTTTTGCTCAGGCCGACATCGACGGCGGACTGATCGGCGGTGCCGCACTTAAACCCGAAGACTTCCTCGCCATCCTCCAGACCGCCGCCGAATCCGCCGGCGTCCCCGCATAAGCACGAATCAAAGAGACATACCCATGCAGCTCACGCTTACACTCGGTGCCAATTTCCTGGTCTTAACCCTGGGGACGTTCTTCATCCTGACCTGTATCTTCATGATGCTGGTCATCCTCATCCAGAAGCCCAAGGGCGGCGGCCTCAGCGGCGCGTTCGGCGGGGCCGGCGGGTCGGCCCAGGCGGCCTTCGGTGCCAAGACCGGCGACCTGCTGACCACCATCACCATCGGCTGCTTCATCGCCTTCCTGGGCCTGGCGATCGGCCTGGTCTACGCGATCCGTGACGACGTCACCCCCAAGACCGCGCCTGTCACGCCCGCCGTGAGCCCGACCAATACCGGAACAACCGGGGGCACAACGCCTGGCGGCACCACCTCGGGCACAACAACCGGCACCGTCACGACCGAATCGGCTGGGGCCGCAGAGGACCCGGCTAAGACGCTCGGCGAAGCGGGTGACGCCGCCACGGACGCGACCGATGTGCCCGCCGACACGCCCGTAACCGACACGCAACCCTAGACTGGACAGCCACGGCAGATTAGGGTGAAGTGGTGTTTATGAGCATCACCCCCCCCACCGCGGCCCCCACCGGAGCGACGCTTTGATCCGATCGATGACCGGCTTTGGCGACGCCTCCACCCAGTCCGGCGGGGTCCACTACAGCGTCGAGCTGCGAAGCCTGAACAACAAATATTTCAAGTGTTCAGTGCGCCTGCCTGACGAGTTCCAGGGCATGGAGGCCGAGCTGGAAGCGAAGCTGCGCAAACGTGTCTCGCGTGGTTCGTTCACGATGACTGTGAAGTTCAAGACCACCGACGCCCAGGCCGTGTCCCGCGTCAACGACGACGCGATCATGAGCTACCTGGCGCACCTGGAAACCATCCACGGCAAGATCCAGGACCGCGCCGTTCAGATCGATCTGACCCAATTACTTGTCCTGCCGGGCGTGTTGCAGCCGGCGCAGGACGAGGCGTCTCTGTTGAATAAGTCCAAGCCGATCGTGGCGAAGTTGCTGGACGAGGCGACCGACAAGCTGCTGGCGATGCGCGTCACGGAGGGCCAGGCGCTGGCAGAAGACCTGACCAAGCACCTGGACCTGATCATGAGCCGGATGAAACGGATCGGTGAGCGTGCCCCGTCGGTCATCGAGGAATACCACCAGCGGCTTCGCAACCGGATGGATGAGCTATTGGCCAAGGCCGAGTTGAAGGCCGACGAGTCGGCGTTGATCCGAGAGGTTGCGGTGTTCGCCGAGCGTGCCGACATCAGCGAAGAGGTCACGCGGATGGCCGGACACGTCGCACAGTTCCACGAGATCATCGCCAACGGCAGCGACTCCGAGCCCGTCGGCCGGACGCTGGACTTCCTGGCTCAGGAGATGCTGCGCGAGGCGAACACGATCGGCAGCAAGAGCAACGACGCCGAGATCAGTCGGGCGATGATCGAGGCGAAAACCGCCGTCGATCGGATCAAAGAACAGGTCCAGAACGCCGAGTAGCTCCCGGACGTATTAAACCTGCCGGGGAACAAACTGGGAAAGCCACCTTACACACGGCCTCGGAAATTCCCACGGGTTTCCCGGGATAGTGCCGGGGGTAACCGGGGGTGGATAGTACGATATGGACGATCAGAGCCCGACAACAGCAGCACACGCGGGCGCCGACGCGATTAAAACCCCGGGCGGGTCGGTGTCGGGTCTGTCCGCGATCGGGAGCATGCCGACCGACGCGGAGGGCCGATCGGTCTTCGCCGCCGATGAGTTGGCGATCGTACTGTCGCACTACCGGATCGGGTTGATCGACACCATCAAGCAGTTCAATCGCGGTTCGCGCAAAGCCCCGAAGCTGGTGATCCGCTCGGACCTGGGGCTGTTTCTTTTAAAGCGCCGGGCCCACGGGCGGGACGACCCGTTCAAGGTCGCCTTCACGCACGGGATCCAGCTCCGCCTTGGCGAGCAGGGTTTCCCGCTGCCGAGGCTGATCGGGACCCGGCGGGACAACAACTCGATGGTGCAATACCTCGGGCAGGTCTACGAGCTGTTCGAGTTTGTCCGGGGCACCGGGTACGACCGGTCGGTGCAGGCGACTCAAAGCGCCGGGGCGACATTGGCGAAATTCCACACGTTACTCGCCGACTACAAGCCGCACTTCAAGCCGCCTAAGGGGACGTACCACGCGGCCCCGGTGGTGATCTCTTCGCTGTCGGTGCTCACCGGCGCACTAATGAAACCCGCCACGGGTGATCCGGCCGTGAGTGAGAACGAAGCCAACCAGATCACCGACGCGTTGGACCGCATCTACAACGACGCGGCCGACCGGGCGGACGAGCTTGGCTTAACTGAGATGCCGATGCAGGTCGGGCACAGCGACTGGCACCCGGGAAATATGCTGTTTAATGAGAAGCGCGTGGTCGCGGTGATCGACTACGACGCGGCACGTCTGCTGCCCCGCGTGATCGATGTCGCCAACGGGGCGCTGCAATTCTCCATCCAGGGCAGGGGCGAGGACACCGGGCGCTGGCCGGAACAGGTGGACGAAGACCGTTTCGAAGGGTTTTTCCAGGGGTATCGTTCCGTGACCAACGGGGAGCTTACCCGGGCCGAGAAACAGACCGTGCCCTGGCTGATGATCCAGGCGCTGGTCGCCGAGAGCGTGATCCCGGTCGCGGCAACGGGTATGTTCTCCAGTATGAACGGCGCGGATTTCCTGAAAATGGTATTGCGCAAGGTCCACTGGATACAGGCAAACCATACGCAATTGATCGAGATGATTGATGCCTGAAAATCGGATCAAAACCCGGACGTGTCGGACGGATTCACCGCTTCGTAGGCCGTGGGCGACGCGCAGTCAGATCGTAACGATCCTGTTGATGTGTGGTGTTCTGTGGCACCCGGTCACGGCACAGGCACAGGACATTACCGCTTATTCCGATGACGCCCAGGTGCTTGCGGACCTGGGTAGTGAGGATTACGCCGTGAGGCAGGCTGCGACGAGACGATTGCTTCAGGATGATGATCTAACCCAGGACGATCTGGATCGGCTGTTCGTCCAATGTGAAACACCCGAGCAGCGCCACCGACTTCTGAGGATCGCCCGGCACCACGACATCCGCCGCATGATCGAGACCCGTTTCCGAGACACGACCGGGCCGGGGTCGATGGGCCTGTCACACACGGTGGTCCAGGTAAGAACGGAAGAGGCGGACGAATCACAGGCACAGCCGCGTACCGGGGTGATGGCGGCTCTGACGCTGCCGGGCTTCCCCGCCTACGCGACCATGGACCCGGGCGACGTGATTATCGAATTCGACGGGCAACCCATCCCGGAGAAAGTTATCGGCCAGACGTTTCTTCAGATGATCAAGGCCAAGCGTGCCGGGGATACGATCAGGATGACGGTCGTGCGCAACGGGTCCACCGTAGAGGTCCAGATGACATTGAATAATTCACAGGCACTGAGCGAGGCGTACGACATCAATGGGGTCACGCTGAATAACCCTTACCGTAAACAGTGGGCGCAGACCCGCGAAGCGATGTTGTCGTTGGTGGAAGCTGAGGGTCCGGACGATGACAGCCCGGACGCCCCCGCCACCGAACCCGCGCCGTAGCCGGACATAGCAACTCATTCACCTTCAAGCCGGGCCTCAAATTGGATCATCTGACCGGGGACCAACCGGTCGCATTCGATCGACACGTCGTTGGCTGTCCCCACACGCGCCACCCGACAAACCCGCTGCTCACCCGGGGCCAGGCCCCGAAGCGACGTGTCGGAACGGAGCCCAGAGATGGCGGGGTAGGCGTCGTAGTAGATCGGGGCGACACCTGTATTTGACACCGTGATACGCGATCGCTCGCCGTCGGTCTCATAGCCGGTAACACGGAAGCGGTAGCCGGTCGCCATGCCCGCCTCCCGGATACGATCGGGCGTCTGGTAGCTTCGCTGATTATTCGCGAGCATGTAGGTGATGTGAAATCGTTCGGCGGCACGCTCGAAGCTCTCGCCGTGCGGCCCGTCGGGCGACAGGGCCTGCTGCTGGTCGTGCTGATTGTAGTAGCTGAACTCCCCGCCGGCGGGCGAGGCCTTGTAACGATCACGGCTAAAAAATGTCCAACAGGTTTCGTTGTACTCGCCGTGTGCCGCGTGCATGAATGAATCATCGAACAGGCCGAACTCAAGCACCAGCAGGTCGCGCTGCTCCGCAAAAGGGGTGCGCACGGCCTCGGCGGCGTCGATCGAGATGCTCCAGGGCGTCACCTTAAACACTTCCGTCAGGTGTTTGAAGAATAAAGCCTGAAACGCCTTATCGGGGAACGTCTTGCCCAGCTCCATCGGGCCGTCGTAGATGTGGTACTCCGCCCAGAGCCCGAACCCGACCTGCACGAACGCGAGCCTGGGGTCCCGGTCATAGCGTTCGGCAAATTTAGTGTAGAAGTCGAGGGTAAAATCTTTCAGTGCCGGGTGGGACCAATCGCAGAACGCGGTGTCTTTGCCCTCACTCTTGGCGATGACTTCTTTGTAATCCGGCAACCGTTTGATAGACGCCGGGACGGCCGTCTCGGTGTATCCGGGGTAGATGTAGCGGAAGCGGAGTATCGCCTGATGCCCCCGCGAGGCGATCTGGTCGAGCAGGTCTTCGACCGCTGACCAGTTGTAATTTCCCTCCGCATCGACGACGTGACTGAAAAGCATGTAAGCAAATTCCAGACGGATCGCATCTGAATCCGCGTGTTCGTTGTTGTGCCAGACGACAAGGCCGGTCATCGGCTGGACTTGGTCGATGGAGGAATTAAGCGCGAGTGGACGCCAGGTTTCGGCATGGGCCAAGCCGGAGAACAAGGCGATCATGCTGACGACGGCACACACATAGTTAAATGGCATCGGAACCTCCGCCGGGTCTGGTGGACTGATCGGCAAACGACTTTTATCGCTATCTGCCTGGCCGAACGAAGCCTGCTCGGGTCAGGACGAGATGGATTATAGCCCGGGCCTGACGGGTCCAGGACTCATACTTGTTACAGACAACCCAGGCGTTACAGACGGACCTTCGGGGTCACATACAAAACTAAAACGTGTCCCGGGCTTGGCGTCCGTATGGGTTATATCGTCTGTTTAGCGTGAGTTACGAGTACGTTTGGTGTATGGAACGCCGGTGGCCCGTCATGGGTGTGGCGGCTGGAGTTATCGATGAAGGCCTGGTTGAACATGTTGGCGTGGTCGTTGGCGGTATCGGCCGTGGTCTATGCCGCGGTCGGCCCGGGTCTGGGGGTGCTGCACCGCAACCCGCTGGCGTGTCTGGGGGTCGGGCTGATTGGGCTCGGGCTGTGCATGGACCGGCGCCGCACGCTGGTGGCGGTAAAGGCGGAACGGGTGATACGCCGTTAGTTTACGGGGTTCAACTACATCTGACGCGCATTGAAAAAGCCCACGTTCCTGAAACGTGGGCTTCGTCGTTTAGATGTGATTTGCAAGTTGTAAGCGTGCCGGCCGTCAGCGTGTGGGCTTGTAGTCCAGCAGCGCCTTGTATTTGGGCGCCTTGTTGATGGCCTCGTCCATAAAATCAAGCTGGCCCCAGGCACCGAACTTATCCGGCTTCTCCACGAAGTTGAACGCAGTGAAGAGGCTGCCGCCTGCCTTGTCGAACTCACGCAGGTTGGCGATGTAGGCGTCGTACATCTTCGGGTGCTTCTGCATCCGGAGGATGGCCTTGGCGTAGGGCGGGTTCCCGCCGTGCGCGGTGTAGTGCTGCCCACCCTCGTAGCCGATCAGGGGGATGGTCCTGCCGAGCTTGCGTGACCAACGCCTCGCCAGTGCGCCGTGGTCCTGGTAGTGTTTTCGGACCTTGCCGGTCATGTCGGCAAGCGCACGGTCCAGCAATTCTCCCGCGGTCGTGCTTGAACTGAGCGTGCGGAATTCGCTGCTGCTCAGTGAGAAGTAGGTCGAACAGGAGATCGCGTCGAACTCGCCGTTCAACTCTTTAGCGAGCTGTTCGGTGACCCAGACGTTGTCCTTCTGGGCGACGGCACAGCGGATGACCCGGCCGCGCTGATTGCCGAAGACGTCCATCCATATCTCGAAGTCACGGTCGGCCTCCTCGGCCCATGTCTCGTTGAAGGCCCCACTGAGCGAACGTCCACCCGAGCGATCCCGGACCCAGTCGTGCTGGGGGAACTGAGAGTTCCAGACCTCGTTGGACCACTCGACGTAGACGTTGAGGTCTTTACGCAGACGGTTCTTGACCAGCTCGGCAAACTTCTGGACGTAGCGGTCGTTGGCTTGGTGGGGCATGCAGAACCAGGGGTCGGCACCCAACTCGTTGCACAGGTCGATCATGTGTTCGATGGCCGCCCCGTCGGTGGTGCCCTGCGTGTAGAAATTGGGGTTGGCCCGGTCGGACCAGCTTGTGACGTTCGAGCCGTTCGTGCGTTGCCAGTCCATAAACCGGATCACGCTGAAGGGCTTGAGTCGCTTGAGGTAAAGCGGGTGGAACTTAGAGCGGGCGTTTTCAAAGCCCGGGAGCCAGACCTTGACATTGCGCACCGGATCGTTGGGGTTGGATTTATCGATCCGCAGGTAGATGCCCAGGTTGCTCGGTGTCACGTTGGCGACGATCCGGCCCTTGCGACTGGTGACGACTTTGGCGTCGAAACTCAGCTCGACGTCGCCGTCGCCGTCGTAGGTGCAGACGTATCGGCCGGCGGGGTAGGCGCCTTGTGTGTCAGCGTACATGAGTGTGTGAGCCGCCTGCCCCGCACGGAGGATCGGCCAGCCCTGGGCGTTCAGCCGCAGCGACTCGCCGGAGTCCCACGGACCGTTGCCGCCGGCGTGTGTCGGCAGCCAGTCGCGCGACTGCTTCATCGCATCGACGAAGACCCATTCGCGTGTGTAGTAGGTGACCTCGGCGAGGTTGATGCCCAGGAAGCCCCGGCTGTTGGGGGTCGGGGTCGGAGTTGGCCGAGGATTAGGCGTCGGTGTAGGTGTAGGCGTTGGCGTTGGTTTAGGCTTGGGTGCCGGTGCCGGTGCGGCGGCGGGCCGGGCGATCTTGAATGTAATGGTTCGGCCGTGCGTACGCTCTTCGCCCGAAAACGCGATCACACGCAGCGTGTAACGCCCCACCGGCATCTTCGTGACGTCCCATTCACCCGAATCGCCGAACATGACATAAGGCGCCGCCTGTTCGACATCGTAGATCTGTTCGGGGCCGGATACTTTGAAAACAACCTTCGAGGGCTCACCGCCGACGACGTCGGCCGTGACCTTCACGGGCTTGGTGAGCACGTCGTCGTTGCTGATCCCGATGACCCGGCGGATACGGATGTCCCGTTCGATCCTGAACGGCAGGGTCCGTGTGTGTGCGGCGGTGTCGCCGTCGTACGCGGTGACGCTGATGGTGTAATCACCGACCGGCATCTCGTTGAGGTTCCAATTCTGCCCGTCATCGAAAAGAAAGAACGGAGCTTTGCGGTCGGTGTCGATGTCGTTCTTGGGACCCTTGATGTCGAAGACGACCTTGGAAGGCGTCCCGCCACGGACCTTCGCTTCCACGGTCGTGGGCCGGACCAGTGTGAGGTCGCGGTTGATCCCGATGATGCGGGAAACCTTCAGGGCGGTCCCGATGCTGAAGTTTACGGTCCGGAAATCGATCACCCGGTGGTTGCGGACCAGGTAGGCGGTGAGCTTGTAGCTACCTGACTCTGCGTTAGACGTGTCCCACCCGGTACGACGCCCCGCGAGGATGTAGGGGGCACGTTCCGCGGTGGTCGTGAAGGACGTCGGACCCTCGACGTGATATCGGACGGCGTACTCGGCGCCGTCATCGGCGCCCGCGATCTTTGTCTCGATACGTAACTCGCCGGTGACGGCTTGACCGTCTCGGATGCCGGCGATCTGTGTGATCCGCGCCGCCTCGGCCGTGCCTGCGCCAAACATCAACAGGCACATCAAAACAAGAAACGTGAAGCTTCCATTCTTACGTGATTCAGCTAGCAACATATGCAACTATTCCTCTGGGTTCAGCGTCGCTCCGCGCCGCCTGGTGTCCTTTGGCTTACCGACAAACGTTTCGTCAGGTTGTGGGGCCGGTTAAGGCCCGTGGGGTTACGATTCAGGCGAGCGCGGTCCGGAGTTTGATGTCCGGGGTGGTGCGAGCCGGATTGGCCGTGTGCCGGGTAGGCTGGCCTCGTAGCATGCCCGCTTGGGGTATCGACGACCGTGGGTCATCCGTCGGCAAAACAAAACCGACCCCCATTTGGGTTCCGATAAATATAGTTGATTGGTTCGCGCAGTGTTCCCAAATTTCCCATTTTTCGCGTAATATGATGGTAAAACACCAGGCCCTGGGGTGATTACCCCTAACGCTTGAATGACGAAGCTTTCCGGCGATAGATGAAGATCAAAGGCACACTCACACCGATGACCCGATTCACTTTTTCACCGCGCATCACGGCGCAATAAAAGACTGAGGCACACCTTATGCCCGAGCTGCAAGGCAAGCGCGTCCTGATGTTTGTGGGGGACGATTATGAAGACATGGAGCTTCAGTACCCTAAATACCGGTTATTGGAGGCCGGGGCGGAGGTCGTGGTGGCCGGGCTTGAGGCGGGCATCACCTACAAGGGGAAGTACGGTTATCCACAAGTTTCCCAGAAACGGATCGCCGACCTGAGCGCATCGGACTTCGACGGCCTGGTGATCCCCGGGGGATGGATGCCGGACAAGCTGCGTCGGTATGAAGAGGTCAAGCAGATCACCCGGCAGATCCACGAGGCGGGCAAGTGTGTCGCTTCGATCTGCCACGGGCCATGGATCGATATCTCCGCGGGGATCGTCAGTGGCGCGACCTACACCAGCACGCCGGGCCTGACGGACGACCTGGTCAACGCCGGGGCGACCTGGGTGGACAAGCCTGTGGTGATTGACGACAACCATGTTACAAGCCGACGGCCGGACGACCTGCCCGATTTCTGCCGAGGCATACTGGAGGTGATGAGTCGATGAAATCTATAAACACGGCCTTGTCCGTATTGATGCTGCTGATGCTGGCGACGCCGGTACACGCACAATCTTCCGAAGCTGCGAGCGACAGCACTTTGAACGAAACACAACCCGCTACGACACAAGCAGATGAGACCGATCAGCCGTTGCCGCCGATCCGGGTGATGAGTTTTAACATCCGCTGGGGCGGCGCGGCGGACCCGCCGAGCGTGTGGTCCAAACGGCGCGAACGTGTCATGGAAACGATCAAGGCCTACGACCCGGACATCCTCGGTGTACAGGAATCGATCTTACGGCAGTCCAAGTACTTGCGCGACAACATGGACGGATTCATCTTCTTCGGTGCCGGCCGGGACAACGGCATACTCGCCGGCGAGATGTGTGCCGTCTTCTACCGCAGCAACCGTTTCCGGCGTGTCGGTGGTGGACACTTCTGGCTGAGTGAAGAGCCGGAGGAACCCGGAAGCTTCGGATGGGACGCGGGTTATCCAAGAATCGTGACATGGCTCCGCCTGCGCGACAAGCACGATGGACGCACGTTTGTGGTGACCAATACGCATCTGGACAACCGCGGCAAGAAGGCGCGTCTGAACGGGGCCGAATTGTTGCGTGAGAAGATGGCGGAAATCGCTGAGGGCGACCCGATCATCCTCATGGGCGACTTCAACTGCGACGAGGATTCTGAACCGTATGCTGCCCTGCTTGGCTTGAACGAAGAAGCAGACCCCTGGCTGATCGATTCCTACCGCGTGGCCCACCCCGAGCGGACCGATCAGGAGGCGACCTACCACGGCTTCCGCGGCAAGACCGAGGGCAGCCGGATCGACTGGGTGCTGCATTCCCCTCAGTTCCAAACACTTACGGCAACAATCGACACAACCCACGAGGGCCTGAAATACCCCTCGGATCATTTCCCGGTGGCCGCGACTTTGTTAAGGATCGATGAAGCACCCGCGACTACGATCGATTAAGTGGTTATTTCAGCCGAATCAGCCCGATTTTTGTTGACCGGGCGGTATAAAACCCTACGCTATGACAGACGTGACCGGGCCGAAGCCTCCCCCGCTTATTCGAGGCCCAGACGCCACGCTACCGATAAAGAAATTGTCGGCCGGCTTGGAAACGGGGCCATGTGCCCCATACCCGTGTCACATAATGAGGCTACCCCCATGCGTATGGCAGTGTTATTTGTTGGTGTCTTATTCTCCCTGGCGACGTTGCCCGGCTGCGGCGGCGGCGGTGACCCGTACAGCTTCCTGCGCAGGCCCGCTCCGAAACGCGCCTACGCCGCGTCGGAAAACTACCGGGTCATGAGTTTTAACCTCCGCACAACCACGTTCATCGATGCGGCGAATCACTGGAACCACCGCAAAGACCTCGTGGTGAAATCGATCAAGAAGTTTTCGCCGGACATCCTGGGCACGCAGGAGTGCCAGGCCTCGCAGGCCCGTTACCTCAAGTCGCAGCTGCCCGGCTATCAGTTCGTCGGCGCCGGCCGCAACAACGGCAAACAAGACGGCGAGATGTGCGGTGTGTTTTATCGAACCGACCGCTTCGTGAAGCTGGACGAGGGGCACTTCTGGTTGAGTGAGACACCCGACAAGCCCGGCAGCAAGAGCTGGGGTGCCGCGTTCAAGCGGATGGTGACATGGGTCAGACTCGCCCCGCGTAACGGGGACGGGCGCGCGTTCTACTGTTTCAATACACACATGGACAACAGCTCGGAGATGGCGCGTGTGCAGGGCGCGTGGCTGCTGCGGCGCAAGATCGATCAGATCGCGGACGGCCGACCGGTGATCGTCACCGGCGACTTCAATACCGACTCCGATACGACCCCCTACCAGCTTCTGGTGCGTGGGCCGCAGGACTGGCGCGGGTACCTGATCGACTCCTACCGCCAGACCAACCCCGTCCCCGCAAATAATGAAGGCACGCGACACGGGTTCAACGGCAAGACCAGCGGCGACCGCATCGACTGGATCATCGCGACAAATAACTTCACCACCGTGGACGCGGCGATCGACCGCACCCACTACAACGGGCAGTACCCCTCGGACCACTTCCCGGTCACAGCGATCTTGAGGCCCAACAAGGGCACACAGTACGCCGGGCACCGCAGCGCGTATGTCGGCGGGTCGTGATCCGGTAGCCAAAATCAGATGCTTCATAGCGCACAGATGAACCCCTCCGCCGAGGGTCACGTATGATGTGCGCCGATGTCGATTATCCAGACCCAACAACTCACACGGACCTACGGCCGACACCGCGGGGTACAGGCGTTGAGCCTTGACGTGCCGCGGGGCTCGGTCTACGGGTTCCTGGGCCCGAACGGCGCCGGGAAGACGACGGCGATCCGTGTGCTGCTTGGGTTTCTCAGGCCAAGCGGCGGCGAAGCAAAAGTCTTCGGAAAAGACTGTTGGCGCGACGGCTGCAAGATCAAGCGGGACGTCGGCTACCTCCCCGGCGATCTGCGGCTGTACCACTGGATGACCGGCGAATCGGCGCTGAGGTGGGTCGGACAGGTACGTGGGTGTGACGTGATGACACACGGACGCGAATTGTCAGAGGAGTTCGGCCTGGACCTGTCGCGAAAGGTGCGCGAGATGTCGCGCGGGACCCGGCAAAAACTGGGCCTCGTCCTGGCAATGGCGCACAACCCGAAGCTGTTGATCCTCGACGAGCCGACCGCGTCGCTGGACCCGGTGATGCAGCAGAAGCTGCATGAACGGTTGCGTGGCATGGCAGACCGTGGGAACACCGTCTTCTTCTCCAGCCACACACTCAGCGAGGTCGACCGGCTCTGCGACCGGGTGGCGATCGTGCGCGAGGGGGAGCTGGTCACGGAGCAGCCACTGGAGGACCTTCGCGCCTCGGCGGGACACAAGGTGGTGATCCACTGGAAGGATGAATCCACCGCTAAAACAGACCCGCCCGAATTCCTGAAGCATGTGCACAGAGAAGGATTAACGCTGACCGCGGACCTGGACGGGCCGGTGCATCGCTTCATCGGTTGGATTCAGGGGAAAGGCTTCGACGACCTGTCGATCAGTCCGCCCGATCTTGAGGCGTTGTTCCACCACTACTATGAGAACGGGGGCGGGTCTTGAACCGAGGGCTGCTCTTCAAATCGATCCGTGAGGTCTGGCCGGCGACGCTGTTGTGTGGCCTGCTGGCCGCTGCATTCGAGGGCTTGGTCGCGGCGATCTTCCCGGGCATCCAGCAGCAGATGGGGGCGCAGGTCATGAGCATGGAATTCGTGAAGCGCATCGTCGAGGGGATGCTGGGCACGAAGATCGCGGACCAGATCGGCCCGGAGGTTCTCCAGGCCGTGCCCTGGGCGCACCCGATCCTGTTGGCGTTGGTGCTGTCCCATGTCTTGATCTGCTGTACGCGCCTGCCGTCGGGCGAGGTGGACCGCGGAACGATCGACATCGCACTGGGCCTGCCGATCACACGATGGCGGTGGATGTGGACAGAAACAGTCATCTGCGTGGTAGCTTCCATGATCGTGGTCACGCTGGCGCTGGTCGGGAGTTTCATCGGTTCGTCGATCGCCGGGGGCGAACGGGGCCTATCTCTGATCTCAGCCGGGATGATTTATGTCAACCTGCTTGGGCTCTGCTTAGCGTTTGGATCGGCCGCCTGGCTGTTTTCCTCGCTGGGTGACCGCCGGGGTAAAGTGCTTACGATCTCGTTCATCCTGATCGTGGTGTCACTGCTGGTCAGCTACCTCGAGCAGCTCTGGGACCCGGCGGGATATGTCGCCTGGCTCAGCGCGCTGTCGTACTACCGTCCCGTGAACATCCTGCGCGACGCGCAGTGGCCGATGCGTGACATCGTGGTGTTGTACGCGGCGGCGTTGGTGCTGTGGGGAAGCGCGTCCGTCGTGTTCTGCCGACGCGACCTCTGCACGACCTGACGAGTACACCCAGACATTTACGACTCAACCAACTCAGAGATCGATCGGATGATACGGTCGGGCTTGACGTCGGTGTCTGTCGGCAGGCCCGCGCCGCGCCAGTCGACCCATATACCCTTGATGCCTAACGCCTGTGGCGCGGCGACCTCCCATTGCAGGTTGTCCCCGACTATCCATGTGTTGCTGGGCGTCGCGTTTAATTCCGTCAGCGCGTGGTCGAACACACGCCGGTCGGGCTTGCCGACGCCGAACTCGCCTTCGAGGATGATGCAATCGAAGATTGGCTCCAGGCCGAAGCGGATGA
The DNA here is from genome assembly GCA_029260635.1 of Phycisphaeraceae bacterium. Classification (GTDB taxonomy): domain Bacteria; phylum Planctomycetota; class Phycisphaerae; order Phycisphaerales; family Phycisphaeraceae; genus JAJRRS01. Next base: position 16,478 of record JAJDCW010000051.1, read on the forward strand.
CCTTGTCTCGCTGGGTCTCGCCCTTGCCGTTGCTGATCAGCGCGAGACGCACGCCGGCAGCCTTAAGGGTTTGTAGCGTTTCAATTGCGCCATCAAAGGGGGTCATGGCTGTCACCCGACGTTCGGTAAACCAATCGGCCAGCGCGGTCGCCAGCTCGGCGTTGGATGCGTTGAGCATTTGCAGCGCGTGTTCCACGCAGCCGGATCGGGCTTTATACAGGTCCATCCGCCCGGCGCGGTTGCGCTCCGGGTCCGACCAGAACCACTCCCGGCTGGCCTTCATCTGCTGATCAAACGCCTTGGCATCCAGCCCGGCACGTTCCGAAAAATGTTCCGCGGCACGCGACCACAAACGGTCGGCGCTCAGCGTGGTGTCGAGGATGGTGTCGTCCAGGTCGAAAATAATGGCGCGGGGGTAGGAGTCAGGCATAACCCGTCAATCATACCCAACAGTCCTCCCCTCAGCCCCCGACTCTGCCGGGGGTTTGCATACGGCGCAAGGACAACATGCCACTAATGACCTTCGATCCCCCGGCAAAGCCGGGGACGGAGGGCCAAAATACTAATCATATTCGGCGAACATATAGGACACATCGGTCACAGTTTCTCGACCGCAAGCCTGCGTGCGTGGCACAGCGCGATGGCGATGGCGTCGGCAACGTCGGGGGGGCTGGGGATCTCGTCGAGGCCGCACTGGGTTTGCACGGCACGCTGGACCTGCTCTTTGGAGGCATGGCCGTAACCGGTGAGAGCTTTTTTGACCTCGGTGCTGGGCCAGTCCTGAACCGGCAGACCGTGCTGCTGGGCACATAAAAGGATGACGCCGCGGGCATGCCCCATGAGGATGGCGGTGCGCGGGTGGTTGTAGTGGGCGTAGAGCTTTTCGACGGCGAAGCAGTCGGGCTTGAAGCTGTCGACGATGGTGGAGAGCTCTTCGTGGAGCTGGCCGAGGCGTTGTTCCATAGGGGCGTCTGCGGCGATGCGGATGATGCCGCCCTCGACGAGTGTTGGCTCGATCATGCCGTCGGCAAGATCAACGATGCCGTAGCCGGAGATGCGCAGGCCGGGATCGATGCCGATGACGCGGGTCATACGGAAGGCTCCGAAGATTCCACAGAAGGTTTAGGCGGGAGGTTCGCCAGGTACTTTCTCAAGATCTGCTGCTCGGTCCGGCCCTTACGCTGCACGGGGGCGGCGACTCGGACGACCAGGTCGATCCGGTCGTTGGCGGGGATGCTGATCGTGACACGCGGCTCGACGGAGGGCGCGTCGAGGCTCTCGGTCGCGGTGAGGTAGGCCATGCTCTTGCGCGCGGCGTCAAGGTAGGACGCACAGACCTCGGTGGCGGCGGCAAGCAGCGCTTTCTCGTGCGGGAGGTAGTCTTCATCTCGCCTGACCGGGACGGTAAAGCTGTGCACCGCGTAATGGCCGGTGTAGTTCTCGTTCATCACCGGCGTGCTGAGGAACAGGCTGTTGGGGATGACCAGGACCCGACCGGAGTGCTGGTGGATCGCTTCGCCCGGGCCGACCTCCATCAGCGTGGTAGAGAGCAGCGTCTGGTCGATGACGTCGCCGCGGAGCTTGTTGACCTCGATGCGGTCGCCGATCGAGAAGGTGCCGGCACTAGCCTTGAGGAAGCTGCCGGTCAGGCAGAGGATCAGCTCTTTGGTCGAGAGGACGACGGCGACGATAACCGCAAGCAGCGAGATCGCCAGGGTGCGCAGCTGCTCGGCCCAGATCAGTGCCAACCCGAGGAACAGCAGCAGCAGCGCGAGGTTGCGGACCGCCAGGACCCATCGGCGGCGCAGTTCCTGGCTCTTGATGGGCATCCGGCGGACGCCGTTGAGCAGCATCCAACGCATCAGCATGACGCAGGCGAACAGGCCCAGGCTCATCAGCACGCTGATCGTCCAGGGGTGGTCGGTGAGGAACTCGGTGATCTTCTGAAACATGCCGGTTTCCGGACGGGGTGAACGCTAAAGCCAAGAGTATAGGCGGCGTCGGCATCGCTTGTCGCGGAGAACATTGTGCCGTATCGTGCCCGGGAGCGCCCGCGTGGATGATCCCCGGGCGTGCCGACGCCTTGCCCAGGGCCATCCCTAGGCGGCGCGGCGGAAACGGATGTCCATGCCAGGGAGGGCTTGTTTGGCCAAGCGACAAAGCAAACGCAGTAAGAAGACCGAATCCGGCCTCTTCGACGGGACCGGCGACGGGAGCGGGGGTAACTCCGGGGGCGGTGTCGCCACACTCGGAGAAGATAATGCCGGGGGGGGCGACCGAGTCTCGCTGCATGAGGCGGCGCAGACGCGTTACCTGAACTACGCCCTGTCGGTGATCACCAGCCGGGCCCTCCCGGACGTGCGCGACGGGCTCAAGCCGGTCCAGCGGCGCATCCTCTTCACGATGTGGCAGAACCGGATCACGGCGGACGCCAAGCACCGCAAGTGCGCCAAGGTCGTCGGCGACGTGATGGGCTCCTACCACCCACACGGGGACTCCTCAATCTATGACGCGCTGGTCCGCATGGCACAGCCGTTCAGCCTGCGTGTGCCGATGGTCGATGGGTCGGGCAACTTCGGCTCGCTGGACGGCGACACGGCGGCCGCGATGCGGTACACCGAGTGCCGGCTGACCGCGGTGGCCGGCGAGGTGCTCAACGACATCGCGCACAACACCGTACACTACCGGCCCAACTACGACGGGACCAGGACCGAGCCGGTGATCCTGCCGTCGAAGCTGCCGAACCTGTTGCTCAACGGGGCGACGGGGATCGCCGTCGGGATGGCGACGAACATCCCGCCACACAACCTCTTTGAATTATGCAACGCGCTGATCAAGGTCCTGGACGACCCGGAGATCAAGGACTATCAACTGGTCGCCAACGACGCGATCAAGGGGCCGGACTTCCCGACCGGCGGGCAGGTCCTGAACACGCGCGAAGAGCTGCGCGAGATCTACAAGACCGGTGGCGGGTCGATCCGTCTGCGCGGGACCTGGGCCAAGGGGCCATCGACACGCGGCGCCAAGACGCTGCACATCACCAGCGTGCCTTATACCGTGAACAAGGCCGTGCTGGTCGAACAGATCGCGCAGATCGTGATCGCGCGCAAGATGCCGTTACTGCTGGATGTGAAGGATGTATCGACGGACGACGTGCGGATCGAGCTGGAGGTCAAGAAGGACGCCGACGAACAGAAGGTGTTGGCGTACCTGTTTAAGCACACGGCGTTGCAGACGAACTTCAACGTGAACCTGACGTGCCTGGTTCCGACGGAAAACCCCGAGGTCGGTCGGCCGGAGAAGCTTGGGATCAAGGAGGTGCTGTGGTATTTCCTGCGGTTCCGGCTTGAGGTCGTGACCAAGCGGCTTGAGAACGAACTGGCGAGCCTGAGCAAGCGGGCACACATACTTGAAGGCTTCGCGATCATCTTCGATGCGCTCGACGAGATCATCAAGCTCATCCGCAAGTCCGACGGCAAGGCCGACGCCGCCAAGAAGATCATGGCGAAGTTCAAGCAGCTGGACGCCGAACAGACCGACGCGATCCTGGAACTGAAGCTGTACCGCCTGGCGAAGCTGGAAATCAACCTGGTCTTGACGGAGCTAAAGGAAAAGATATCCCGGATGCGGCAGATCAAGAAACTGCTGGCCGAGAAGGACGCGGCGGGCAGGTGGGGGATCGTGCGGAGCGAGATCGAGGACATCCGTAAGACCTACGGCAAGGACGACAAGCGGCGCACCGTGATCGAGGCCCCCGCCGACGAGCCGGAATTCAGCGCTGAAGACTTTATCGTCGCCGAAGACGCCCACGTGCTGGTGACTGCCGATGGCTGGGTGAAGCGGCAACGCGAGATCAAGGACCCGGGCAACACGCGCCTGCGCGAGGGCGACCGGGTGCTCGCCTGCGAGGCCGGCTCGACACGGGCATCGCTCGTGCTGTTCTCCAGCTTCGGCGTGGCGTACACCAGCCGGATCGTCGACATCCCCGCGACCACGGGCTACGGCGAGCCGATCCAGAAATTATTTAAACTCAAGGACGGCGAGCGGATCGTCGCGGCGTACTCGCTGGACCCGCGCGCGATCGGGGACATCGCCGAGGACGAGAAGAAACCGGACCTCTGCCCATCGACCCACGCGGTGGCGGCGACGAGCGACGGGTTTGCGTTGCGGTTCGGATTAGAACCTTATGTTGAACCGAGCACACGCAGCGGCCGGAAATACGCACGTCCCAAGAAGGGCTCACACGTCATCGGGGTCGAGAAGATTCACGGCGACGAGACACTGCTCTCGATCAGCGAACAGTGCCGGGCCATGGTGTGTGCGGTCGACGAGGTCAATTACCTCTCCGGTCCCGGCAAGGGCGTGATGCTTGTCAAACTCGGCAAAGAAGACCGCCTGCTAGGGTTCAAGGCTTCCAGCGGTGACCGGGACCTGCTGAATGTTGAGACCAACCGCGGCGCGAAGAAGACCGTGAGCACCGCGAAATACAAGACCACGGGCCGAGGCGGCCGGGGCACGGAGATCCAGAAGAACGGCCGCATCGCCAAGATTGTGCCCGAACCACCCCAGATGCCGATCCTTTTGGATGACGACGAATGATTATAGATACACTCGACAACGCCGGCATGCATGAAGACCTCGGACCGAGATTCGTCACGGCGTTTAACTACCTGCGCAGCGGTCGGCCCGCGGACGACTCGGTCGGCCAGTATATTCTCGATGGTGAGGATGTATTCGTTAATGTGGAGGAATACGTCAGCAAGCCGATCGAGCGCGGACGCTACGAAGCACACCGCGTGTACACCGACATACAGTACGTCGTGGCTGGCTGTGAGCGCATGGGTGTTGCGCCGCTTGACGAGATGCAGATGACCGAGGAATACAATGCCGCACGAGATGTCGCCTTCTACAAGGGTGACGGTGAGATGCTCCTTGTCCCGGCCGGCACGTTCGTCGTATTTACACCGCAAGACGCACACATGCCCTGCATCGCAGAGAAGTCTCCGGCCCCTGTCCGTAAGGTGGTCGTGAAAGTCAGGACAAATCGATGACCGCTACTTACACCGCAAAAGACATCACGGTACTCGAGGGCCTGGACCCGGTGCGCAAGCGGCCGGGCATGTACATCGGTGGGGTCGGCAGCGCCGGGCTGCACCACCTGGTCTGGGAGGTCCTGGACAACTCGATCGACGAGGCGATGAACGGGCACGCCAGTGAGATCGGCGTCATCCTGCATAAGGACGGCAAGACGGTCACGGTCAGCGACAACGGGCGCGGCATCCCGGTGGACATCCACCCCAAGCACAAGAAACCGGCCATCGAGATCATCCTGTGCACGCTGCACGCGGGCGGGAAATTCGAAGAAGGCAACTACAAGACTTCCGGCGGGCTGCACGGCGTGGGCGCGTCGGTCGTCAACGCCCTGTCCAAAGAACTGACCGCGACCGTTAAACGCGGCGGCAATGCGTATCGGATGGTATTCAGCCGTGGGGTTGCCAGGGGCAAGATCAAGAAGCTGGGACCAGCGCGCGGGACCGGCACGACGATCACGTTCCACCCGGACCCGACGATCTTCCCCAAGACCGAGTTCAACGCGGACACGATCCGTGACCGGCTCGAAGTCGCCAGCTACCTGCACAAGGGCGTGAAGATCGCTTTTGATGACCAGGCCAATGGGACGAAAGTAACCTTCCAGCACAAGGACGGGATCAGCCAGTACCTGGACAAGATCGTCAAGGAGCGTAACGCGCGACCGATCAACGACGCGGTATTTTCGCTTGAGAAAGACAACGGCACACGGATCGAGACGGTGCTCCGATGGACCGAGGCTACTGATGAGCATGTGCGCAGTTACGTCAACGGCATCCCCACCGGGTCCGGCGGCACGCACGAGAACGGGTTGCGCTCCGGGCTGACCAAGGCGGTGCGGAACTATATCGATACGCACAGCCTGACGCCGCGCGGGATCAAGCTGACTCACGAAGATATCCGCGAGGGATTAGTCGTGGTCCTGAGCGTGTTCATCCCCGACCCGCAGTTCCAGGGCCAGACCAAGGACAGGCTGAACAACCCCGAGGTGCAGGCCACGATCGACGGCGCGGTGCGCCAGTCACTGGAGCACTGGCTGAACCACAACTCAAGTATCGCTGAGTCGATCGTGGCGCGGATCATCATGGCCGCACGGGCACGCGAAGCCTCGCGCGCGGCGGTATCCAGCGTGTCCCGCAAGAGCGCGACCGCCAACCGGATGACACTACCGGGCAAACTCAGCGACTGCACGAACAACAACCGGCACAACTCGGAACTCTTCATCGTCGAAGGTGACTCGGCCGGCGGAAGCGCCAAGCAGGGCCGCGACCGCTCCCACCAGGCGATCCTGCCGCTGCGCGGCAAGGTGCTGAACACCGAGACGGCATCGCTGTCGAAAGTGCTGGACAACAAGGAGCTGGCCGACCTGGTCACCGCGATGGGCTGCGGCATCGGCAAGGACTTCAACCCCGGCAAGCTGCGGTATCAGCGGATCATCCTGCTGGCAGACGCCGACTCCGACGGGCATCACATCACGACGCTGCTGCTGACCTTCTTCTACCGACACCTACCGGAGCTGATCCGTGAGGGCAAGGTGTTCCTGGCGGTCCCGCCGTTGTACCGGATCGACATCGGCAAGGAGTCGCACTGGGCGGCGGACGAAGACGACAAGGAAGCGATCCTCAAGAAGCATGGCAAGGGCAAGTCCGGGGGCACTTCCGGGGGCGGGGGCGGGGGTGCAAAGGCCGACATCACCCGCTTCAAGGGGCTGGGCGAGATGATGCCCAAGGTGCTCTGGGAGACGACGCTGAACCCCAAGACACGCCGGCTGCTGCGTGTAGATATCAGTGATGCGCTGAAAGCCGACCGCGTAATGAGCGACCTGATGGGCAAAGACCCCAGCGCAAGGTTCCGCTTCATCATGGATCGCGCGGACGAGGCGATGGAGCTGGATGTGTAGGTTGGGGGTTGGGGATTGGGGATTTGTATGAGATGGTATAGCTCGGGAGGATCGCTAAGCCGCAAGCGGCTTGTGACACGTTACGGGGGATATTATAAATCGGTGCCGGGCAGATTCGTTTTGCCAACGTGTTTGCGCTTGTACTCTTTGAGCGCTCGGACCACGCGGGGGGCGAGGATGAGGGTGGTGATCATGGTGGGGAAGGCCATCAGGCCGTAGGCCGTGTCGATGAGGGTGATCATCTCGTCGTGGGGGGCGGTAGCGCCGACGATGAGTGTGAAGGCGAACCAGACCAGGAAGATCCATTTGCCGGCCGTGCCGAGGCTGCCGCGGAAGAGGTAGTTCCAACACTTGGAGTTGTAGTTGGCCATCCCGACCATGGTGGAGAAGCCGAAGAGCGCGACGGCGATCGCCAGGCCGTGCGTGCCCAGGTTGCCGAGCGTCTGCGTGAAGGCGTAGTGAGTAAGGACGACGCCCTTTTTGCCCTCGTAGTCGTCGGGGGTCGTACTGACGAGGATCACCAGCGCGGTCATGGTGCAGACGATGATCGTGTCGATCAGGGGCCCGAGCATGGCGACCAAGCCCTCGCTGATGGGCTCGGTGGTCTTGGCGTTGGAGTGGGCCATGGGCGCGGTGCCGACGCCTGCTTCGTTGGAGAAGGCGGCGCGTTTGACCCCGGTGATGAGCACGGCGATGAACGCGCCCTGGGCCCCGCCGTAGACCGCGGAGGGCGCGAACGCTTCGGTAAAGATGCTGCCGAAAGCGCCGGGCACGGCGTCCAGGTTCAGCCCGATCACGACAAGCGCTGTCACGACATAGAAAAGACACATCAGCGGAACCATGGCACCGGTCCAGTTGGCTAGACGTTTGATCCCGCCCAGCAAGACGTAGCTGATCAGCGCAGCGCAGGCAACACCCATGATGAGTTTATCGCGCGGGATGTCGCCGAGGATGTAGACGGTGTTCTCCGGGGTACGCCCCAGCCAGGACTCGTGGAAGAAGCTGACGGTCTGGTTGGCGGTATACAGCGCGGTGGTCCCGACCATGCCGCAGACCGCGAAGAAGATCGCCAACGGCTTGAAGTAGCCGGGTAGGGCCTTATCGATGACGTACATCGGCCCGCCCTGAACCTCACCGGTATGGTCGCGACCACGGTACATCACGGCCAAGGAGCACTCGAAGAACTTGGTGTTCATACCGATGAACGCGGCGACCCACATCCAGAAGATCGCGCCGGGGCCGCCAGTCGTGATGGCGACCGCAACACCGGCGATATTACCCAGCCCGACGGTGGCGGCGAGCGCGTTGCACAGGGCCTTGAAGTGGCTGATCTGCCCGGGATCATCCGAGTCACCGGGGTGGTGGTATTTACCGAGAGTCAACCGTAGCGCGTGCGCGAACCCGGTGAAGGGGATCAGGCGCGAGAAGATCATCAGCACCAACCCGCCACCGATCAGGAGGATGACCAGGGCCGGCCCCCAGGCGACGCCGTTGAGCCAGGAATTGAATTCCGAGAGTTTCTGAAACACAGGCGTGCCCTCATCGCCGGGGGATAGATGGGATTGACTCGTCCGGCGTGGGTATGACGGTAACGGGGACGCGGAATCAGATCAAACGCGATAACGAAAACGCGGCAAACCGCGTCGCGTCGTATGATTAAATAATAAGCAGGCGCCGGGCATATCAGCCCGAGACGACGTTGCCGACCGAGAAGATCGGCAGGAGCATGGCGATCGCGACGAAGCCGATGATCACGCCCATGGTGGCGGTCATGATCGGCTCGATCAGGCTGGTGGTCGTCTTGATCTGCTCGTCGAAGTCGGATTCGGTGTACTCGGCGATGCGTTCCATAACGTCACCGATCCGGCCGGACCGTTCACCGGAGTACACCATCTGCGCGACGGAGCGCGGGATAAGCGGGGACGCGAAGAGCGAGTCCGAGAGCTGTGAGCCCTGGCGGAGTCGGCCGTCGGCGTCGTCCCAGAGGTCTTCATAGAGGCTGTTACTGGTGACCTCGCGTACGATCTCGATCATGTCCAGCACGGGGACGCCGGCGGTGACCATCGTGCCCATCGTCCGGCAGCTGCGCGTGAGGTAGAGCTTATTAAACAGCGGACCGATGATAGGCATGTGGATCTTGAAGTAGTCGAAGAACCGCTGCCCTGCCGGCGTGCCGATCGCGAAGTAAATACCGGTGACCCCCATGATGACCGAGCCGAGCCAGAGGTGCCAGTTCTCCACCAAAGTGCCGCTCATCCCCAGCAGCATCTGCGTGGGCATGGGCAGCGCGGTACCCTTGGCCTGGTAGATGCCCGCAAACTTGGGGAGGACAAAGACCAGCAGGAAGGTCGTGACGAGGACAACCATCCCGAGCATGAAGGCGGGGTAGGTCAGCGCCCCCTTGATCTTCTTGGCGGTCTGCATCTCTTTGGAGAGATAGCCGGAGATGCGATCGAGCATCTTGCCCATCGTGCCGGAAACCTCGCTGGCGCGGACCAGGCTGGTCATCACCGGGGGGAAAATCTTCGGGTGTGACCGCAGGGCGGACGACAGGTCGTTACCGGCCTGGACCTGATCGGAAATATTCTTGAGGACCGCCTTAAAGGCTTCGTTCTCGGTCTGCTGGGACGCACACTCCAGGGCCTCGGAGATCGGGACGCCGGTATCGACCATGACGGCGAGCTGGTGCGAGAAGGTGATGACCTCCGAACGCCGGATCTTCCCACCGCCCCCGCCGCCTCCGGTTGATTGCTTGGCCTGGGCGGCGACTTCTTTGGTCTTCTCGATCTTGACGACGAACTTGCCGTCGCCGCGCAGCAGCCGGCCGGCGTCTTCGGCGCTGGGCGCATTCAGGACGCCGGTGATGAGTTCACCGCGTCCGTCTCTCGCTTTGTATTTGAACTGCGCCATACGTCTTATATCAATCCGTGTCAGTGCGTGATCGCAGAGACGAGTTCCTCTATCGTGGTGACACCGGCATCGACTTTCTCAATCCCATCCTGAAGCAGGGTGATGTAGCCCGAGGCCGCCCCGATCTTCCTGAGTTCCTGGAGGCTCGCGCCGCGGGTGATGGCGTCGAGCGCCTCGTCGTCCGGGATGAGTAATTCATAGATGCCGGCACGCCCGGCGTAACCGGTGCCTCGGCAGGCCTTGCAGCCATCGCCCCTGTAGAACTCTTTAATGTTCTGGGCCTGTTGCCCCATGCGCTCAACCGCACGCTTCATGGTATCGGTAAGCTGCACAGACTCTTTGCATTGCTTGCAGACCCGGCGGACCAGCCGCTGGGCGAGCGCGCCGCGGATGCTGGCGGCGACGAGGTAGGGCTCGACCCCGATGTTAAACAGCCGTGTGATGGCGCTGGGGGCGTCGTTGGTGTGCAGCGTCGAGAGGACCATGTGCCCGGTGAGCGCGGCCTGTGTCGCGATACGAGCGGTCTCCTGGTCGCGGATCTCGCCGAGCATCACGACGTCGGGGTCCTGACGCAGCAGCGCCCGCAGCGCGGTCGCGAAGGTGAAGCCGGCCTTCTCGTTGGTCTGGAACTGGTTGATCCCGGGGATATTCATTTCGACGGGGTCTTCGACGGTGCTGATGTTGACAGACTCATTATTGATGTGCCGCAGCGCCCCGTAGAGTGTGGTGGACTTACCGCTACCGGTCGGCCCGGTGACAAGCACGATGCCGTTGGGCTGGCTGATGATCGACGAGAACTGGTCATACATCGCCTTAGAGAAGCCGATCTGATCCAGGCCGGTCATGGCGTTGTTCTTGTCGATGATCCGGATGACGACCTTCTCGCCGAACTTGCCGGGCATGGTCGAGACACGCAGATCGACCGGGCGCTTGCTGATCCGGATGCTGATGCCGCCGTCCTGGGGGACGCGGCGCTCGGAGATATCGATCTTGGCCATGATCTTGATCCGGCTGACCACGGCGGGGAGCATCTTGATCGGCGGGTTCATCTTCTGATAGAGCTGGCCGTCGACGCGGTAGCGCACACGCAGCGCCGAATCGTCCGGCTCGATGTGGATGTCACTGGCGCCCTCCTGGACCGCGCTGAAGAGCAGGTAGTTGACCAGCTTGATGACGGGGGACTCGTTGGCGGAGTCTTCGCTGCCGTCGGCGAGGTCGGTGATCTGCTGCTCGACGACGGTGAGGTCTTCCTCGTCGATGTCGTCGATGAGTTCATCGATGACCATATCGCTGTCGCCGGTGGCCTGGGCGAACTGGGTGTTCTGGATGTCCTTCACCGTCGCCGCGACAAGCTGGACGTTGTGGCCGGTGAGGCGTTGGACCTCCTCAACGATAAAGACGTTGGCGGGTTCGGAGACGGCGAGGGTGAGCTTGCCGTTGACCAGGAACAGGGGGAGCACGCTCTGCTGTTCCCGGAAGTCTTTAGGCAGCGCGTCAAGGACGGCGGGGTCTGCGACCTTGGCGTCCAGGTTGATGAACGGGATGCCGTAAGCCTCGGCGAGGGCCTCCATGACCTGCGGCTCGGTGACATACTCCAGTTCGATGAGTACCTCGCCGAGCAGTTTCTGATGGCCGCGGTCTTTCTGGAAGGCCAGGGCCTTGTTGATCTGCTCCGCGGTGACCAGCCCCTTTTCGACAAGGAGATCGCCGACGCGCACACGCTTTTGTGTGGGGTTGATGCCGGGGTTCGGGTTGGTCTGTGCTTGTGTCATGGTTTAGCCTTGCAGGCTCTGGATAGCTGATTGAAGGTCGTCGTGTGCTTCGATGGCTTCGTTGAGCCGTGTGATACGCAGGATGTTCTTGACGTTTTCGTTGCATGCCGCCAGCCGGATCTGGCCGAGCCGCTCCAAACACTGGTCCTGCAGCCACAGCAGCGACTCCAGGCCCTGCGAATCAACGAACGGGACCTGCGACATATCCAAAACAATGTCGTGGGTCGTTTCATTCATCTGATCGAGCATGGTCTTTCGGAACTGATCGATCTCGTCCCGGGTCAATTCACCACGCAGCGTGATGACGGCTTCCCGGTCTTGTTGTTTGCAGAGTATCTTCATGGCTTAGTCTGTGATTATCTGTGTGCGGTTCTAATCTGTTGCTTCAGGCACATCGCCTCAGGTCGTGGTGCCCTTCGATCATGTTCAGGTACTTCGAGAAATCCAGCGTGATAAAGACTTCTACAAGGTCGGGGTCGAACTGTATCCCGCTGCAACGTCGGACCTCGTCCAGGACCTTGTTCATGGGCAGGGCCAACCGGTAGGTGCGGTCGCTGCTCATGGCGTCGAATGCGTCGGCGAGCCCGAGGATCCGGCCGAACAGCGGGATGTTGTGCCCCGCCAGGCCGTGCGGGTAGCCCGTGCCGTCCCAGGACTCGTGGTGGTGCATCACCCCGGGGATCAGGTCCTGCATCTGGCGGATGCCCTCGAGGATGCGGGCACCGGTCTCCGGGTGCTTCTTGACCAGATCGTATTCCTCGCCGGTCAGCTTGCCGGGCTTGGTCAGCACGGACTCGGGCACGCCGATTTTGCCGACGTCGTGGACCAGGGCGCTTAAGTACACACGTTCGACCGTGTGCGCGTCCAGCCCGGCGGCCCTGGCCAGCTGTTTTGAGATCAGCGCGACGCGCTCGGAGTGGCCCTGCGTGTAGGAGTCCTTGGCGTCGATCGTGGTGCTCAAGGCGTGGAGTGTGCCCAGGAACATCGAGTGCATGTCTTCGAAGAGCAGCAGGTTCTTGAGGTAGATGCTCAGGCTGCTGCCAAGCGATGCGCAAAGTTTTGAATCAACGGAACTGAAACCGGAAGCGTGGTCGGTCTTGCCGGCGCCGTAGAGCAGCCCAAGCTGCTTGCCCTCGGTGTGAAGGGGCGTGATCAGGAGGCTGTGCGCGATGTGTTCGAGGCCCGGTATCCCCAGGACCCGGGCGTCATCAAGCACGACCGGCTTGAATCGGCCATCCATCGCGTCGATGAGCTGTGGCCCGATCTTCCGGATACCCGCCAGGTCGTAGGCGCATTGATTATCGACACAGACCGGCACCGTCAGGTCGGCGAAGCCGGGCTCCTGCGTGTTCAGTTGGATCGCCAACCAACTCAGTCCCACGACCTCGCGCATCTCGGCGCAGGCCTGCTCAAGAAAAGCCTGGGGCGGGTGGTCGACCACCATGCTGGTTGAAAGCTTGTACAGCAGGCTCAGCTCCTCGTATGAACCTGCCAACTCCCAACTGAGGTCGTGAAGCTCGTGCAGGCGCCAGCCCAGGTCGGCGGCATCGCGTGCCATCCACTCGATGACCTGTACCAGCCGATCGGTCTCGCCCGGGCTCATAAGAGACCCGTGATCAAACTTATCAATCGCGGCACGCAGGTCGGTCTGTTCGGCGTCACAGACACGCGCGAGCTGATCGGCTTCGAGGATATCCCGGCCAAACAGCAGGGCCGCGGTGACGGGGCTGTCGCATGGGTGGCCGCCGGCGTTCATACGGGACTTACTCGCCGGGATAGGCACGATGACCAGGCCGGGCCAGAGGTCGATGCGACGGATCGTGGTGTCGAAAAGGCTGGCACGTTGTGATTTAACAGCCGACACGAACGGCGCGGAACTCACAACCAGGCCGTGCTCCCAACGGTGGGGCCCGGCCAGCACGCACGTGCCCGCCGGGTCGATCGACAGGACAGCCGCGCCCAGCTCGTTGAGGCGCTGCCTAAGCCTGCCGGATGAGGCAGACGGGTCGGGATGTCCGGCGAACTGTGTCACGAGGCTTTGGCAATCTCCATTGAGTCGGTCGTGTCCAGCAAAGAAACGATCTGGTCAAGCACATCTGATGGCCTAAACGGCTTACCGATCACGGACTTGATATTGGTGGTGTAGTTGTCGCCCGGTGTGATCTTGTGGCTACGCCCGGCAAGCAGAATAACCGGGATGTTTGATGTCGCTTTTTTTTGCAGAAGAGACTCACAGAGCTGGCGACCGCTCAACATCGACGTAAAGCCATCGGCGATGAGCAGGTCGGGGGCCTGGTCATTCACGATCTGCAAGGCCCGGTACCCATCGGCGGCGCATGCGACACGGAAGCCTGCCTGCACAAGCTTGACCGACAGCACATGAACGATGTGTGGGTCATCGTCAACGATCAGGATAAACGGGGGTTTAGCCATGCCTCCTCCCAAACTCCTAACGCTGCCTCCCGTGCCCTGACACGGCGACCAGCGGATGCACTTAAAGCATCCGTGTGTGTGGCCCGTAACAGAGGCCACATCAATAACATCGGCTTTATCCACGGGTCGGTTGATGAGCGTGGGTGGATTGTTTGGGGTGGGCCGGTTGCGAGGCCCGGGTTGTGAAGGGTCCGATAGGTCGATTCCAGTGGACCAGGTTCACGGAACGTGGGCTTCTGTTGATCATTGTTGTAAATAAAAACACCCCGCGTTGTTAAGCGCGGGGTGTGTGGTTATGAATAAGTATCCCGATATCAGCCGCCCTGCTCTCCGACGGCGGCGAGCAGCTTGGCGGCCCGGGCGTCATCCGGCTGGCGCTTGAGGGCCTGCTGGTAGGCTTCGGCGGCGGCGGCGAAGCGGCCGGCCTTCTGCAGCGTCAGGCCGCGCAGGATCAGCGGCTCCGTACTGGCGGGCGCAGCGGCGGAGGCGCGGTCGAACATGTCCAGCGCATTCTTGAGGTTGCCTCGCTTCTGCCAGACCATCCCGGCCAGCAGATAGCCTTCGTGATGATCGGGTGCGAGGTTGATAACCTTGCTGGCCGCCTGGAGTGCGCTGCCCAGTTCGTTCTGCTGGTAAGCGATTTCGCCGAGCTTGATCCAATCGGAGACATCCCCGTTGGGGCTTTTCGCCAGGTCGACAAGAACGACGTAGGCTTCTTTGCCGTTGCCGGTTTCCTGGTAAGCGGCGGCGAGTGCACGCTTGAGATCGGCCCGGTCTTTGTGATCGGGCTTATCGAGGATGCTGACGAGCACCTTGATCGCCTGCTCGTGATTGCCGGCGGTAGCCAGCGAGAAGGCGTACTGCTCCTGGAACTTCACGCTCTCGGGTTCGAGCAGTGATGCTTCGCGGAAGTTTTCCGCGGCCTTCTCGGGCTGGCCCTGCATGTAGTAGAGGTGGCCGATCGCGGCACGGACACCGGCGTTCTGGTCGAAGTACTGACGCTTGCTCTCGAGGAGTGTCACCGCCTCATCGACACGGTCCAGTTCGACGAGTATTTCGGTGACCGCCAGGAGGTAAGCGGAATTGTCGGCCTCGTTGTCGTAGGCGAGCTGGTAGTTTTCCAGCGAGCTTTCGTAACGCTGCCAGCGCTGCATGACCAGGCCCTGGTAGTAGTAGGCTTCGGCATATTCCGGCTTCTCGGTGATGGCGGCGTTGAACAGGTGGTAGGCCCGTTCGAGCTTGCCCTGCTCCATAGATATCCGCCCGGCCAGGACGTGGAGCTTGGCGTTGGTCGGGTCGATGGTCAGGCCGTCCTTCACGGACTTCTCGGCCTGGGTCAGGTCCCCGGCGTTGAACTGCTGCTTGGCCATGTCCAGCATCATGGAACTCCGCAGCTCCAGCCAGCGGTTCTTGGCGTCGGCCTTCTCTTCGACCAGGGTGTCCTGACAACCAAGCAGCAGCGGCGCGAGGAGCGCCGCTGCTGAAAGTGTGATGGCTTGGTAAAGCTTCACGTTGCGTTTCATCTTTTTCCTTTACTGCTTATGAATGAGGCCTGTTACTTAGTCGGCCTCTTCTTCGGTGTCGACGCTGGTGATTTCACCTTCGCTGTCAACATCTTCATCCGTATCCACACCATCACCGCTGAGTGATTCTTCGACGAACTCGAAGATGCTCACGGGCTGGTCGGCTTCGGCCTGCGCCTCAAGCTCTTCCTCGGTGAAGTACAGGTCGGGGTCGTAGACCTCGACGGCGGAGTCGTCGTTGAAGCTGTCGTCGGAGAATTCTTCGTCCTCGGTCGACTGCCAGGCGGTCTCGTTACCGGTCAGCTCGACACGCCAGGGCGCTTCAACTTCGGGCTGGTCGGCGGCGTTGTCCTGGTCGGACCAGGCCGTCTCGGAATCGGCGGCTTCGGGTTCGGCGAACTCGAACGCGGCTTCTTCCTGCTGGAACTCGGCGGTGGGCTCGGTCGTATCGCCGGACCAGTCGGACTCGGTGTCAAATTCAGCGGTCTGATCGAAGTCGCTGACGGGCTCGGCCTGCGAGGACCAGTCCTGATCGACTTCGACGACCTCTTCGATCTGAGTCTCGGTCGAGGCGGGCTCACTGTCCCAGGCGGTGGTGTCCACCTGTTCGGCGGGCTCGCCGGCGTCGGCGCTGAAGTCGATCGAGAAATTGTCGGCTTCCACCGCTTCCGTGTCGACGGGCTCGTCGGCGTGGTTGCTAAGCTCGGCGTTGATCGTCGAGTCAACCGCGTTCTTGAGGATGCTGCGGTCGTAGAAGTAGGTCTTCTCGCCGGTGATCTTGGCCTTGAGCGTCAAAGCGTCGGCCATGGTCGGGTCGAGGTACAGGGCCTTGTCGATCGACCAGAGGGCCTTCTCGTTGTTGCCGGCCTTCTCGTAGGCGATGGCGTCGGTCATGTACTTACTGGTCAGCTTGGTGCGTGACCAGGGCAGCAGGCCCTTACGCATGCCGATGCGTGTCGACTCGATGTCGCCGCTGATGCTGTCTGCCATCTTGGTCAGGTCCTCATCGTTCTGGATGGTGGGCTTGATCATGAAGATGACTTCGCTGCGTGTGACGGTGTCGTCCTGGCCCTTGAAGGCGGGGCCGACCAGCGGGAGGTTGCCCAGACCGGGGACGTTGGTCCGGCCGATGGTGGTGTCTTCCTTGAACAGGCCGCCGAGGACGACGGTCTGGCCGGACTTGACGATCACATTGGTGACGATTTCCTGCGTGGTGGTGTCGGGGATGACAAACCCGCCGACGAGGCTGGTGCTGCCATCGGAGACGCTTGGACGCAGCTCCATACGGACGAAGTCGTCGTCGCTGATGAACGGACGCCGCGAGAGCTGGGTACCGACATCGAGGAACTCGACGGACTGCGTGCTGGAGGTATCGGTCGCGGTCGTGGACAGGTAGCCCAGACGTTCACCGACAAGCAGGTTGACTTTCTGACGGTTGAGCACGAAGGCCTGGGGCTTAGCCAGGACGGTCGTGTCGGTAACGGAATCAAGCGCACGGACGAAGACGGCGGCGTCGGAGCCGACGACGCCAAACTTCACGCTGCTCGTGCCCGAGGAGACGTTGCCGGGGCTTGTGGTGACGGCGCTGCCTGAGTTGAAGTCGCCGCCGGGGCCGGACCCGGTGATCAGGTCGTCCACGGCACCGAGGGGCGTCGTGAAGTCGGTCAGGTTCAGGTCGGCGAAGACGGCGAAGTCGACACCGAAGGCGTTGGCCTCGGTCAGGCGGGCCTGGAGGATGGTGGCCTCAACCAGGACCTGCCGGGGGCGGGTGTCCAGCCGTTCGACGACGGAGAGGATCTCTTCGACGGTCTCGGCGTAGTCACGGATGACCAGGGTGTCCTGGTGAGCCGACTCGTTGGCGCCGCCATCGGAGATGGTGGGCTCGAAGCCGTCTTCGACTTCACCGGAGAGCGCGATGGAGCCGGCGCCGGACAGCAACGGGGTCGCAAACGCGGAGGCGTCGGCGGCGTTGATGTAGTTCAGGCGGACGATCTCGTAGACCAGCTCGCGATTCTCTTCTTCGAGCTGGGCAATCTCTTCGGTCGTGTAGACGTAGATGAACTGCCCCTTCTCGCGGTAGCCGAACCCGTTGGTGTGCAGGATGGCGTCCAGGGCCTCGTAGAAGTCCACACCGTAGAGGTCGGCGGAAATCGTGCCGGCGACGTTACGGCTGGCGATGATGTTCCGCTGGCTCTGGATGCTCAGCAGCTGGAGGACCTTGGTCAGGTTCAGGTCTTTCACGTGCAGATCGATCTGCCCGAACGACCCGACCTCGACCTGCTGTCCCTGAGGCATCTGCTCTTCCTGAGAGATGGTCTCGAACAGGGCTGTGGGCGGTTCAGGGGCGTTCGGAGCGCCCGGGACAGCCTGGCCATCCCCTTCTGCGCCTAGCGCCGAGGTGCTACAAACGCACCCTATGGAGCAAAAAAAAACGCCCAACCAATACTTGCTGTTTCCGGTAACCATGCTCGACTCCTTGGAGGCCTCCAGGGCCTAATCTTCGTTACATCCTCAGTCTGATGAACAAGTCATACTTTGTGAGTAACACGTGACGGTCAGTGACCTTCAGTAGCGTGAACCCTTCTATGTCGTCACCGGGCTTTAACAATTGCCCGTTGATATAAGCTCTTGGCTGCGAGCCGGTGAGGACGCTTTCGAGCCTCAGCTCCATGGCTTCCTCACGCACCGCCGCCATCCTTGGATCACCATCGGTAGTAATCTGGGCTAACTTTGGTCTGTTATTATTTTGGGACCCCCCCGGGGTCCGTCTGTAACGGCTGGGGTCTAATCCGAACAGGTCCCTGCCCGGCGAGGCCGGCAGGTCTATATGGACGACGGGCAGGGGCTTGGAGGCCACCATAGATTTATCGACCTCAGTGTCGCTGTTATCGGCGGCCCGGGTCTGTTTCACCGGGTCCTCGGCGGTCGCCGTGCGGGGGACACCCTGCAGCAGGAGCCGACCCCAGAGCAGCAGCCCGATCGCCAGGGCACAGATCATGATGCCGAGTTTTTTCTTATCGGCGGTGATCTGCTGGATAAACTGATTCAGGTGCTCTTTCAATGTCCACCCCCGTTGTCCTCTGAGGCGAAGAAGGCGCTGAGTTCCAGGTTGATGGTCAGCGGCTGCCGGGGGTAGTCCGGCTCGGCCTCGATGCTGAGGTGGTCGATCCGCACGACGCGGGAAAGCGTCTCGATGCGTTTGACCAGGTCATACGCCGTCGCGAACGGCGCGTTGTACTGGATCTTGACCGGGAGGATGTTGTAATCCGCGAAGTACTTGGCCTTCTCGGTCACGATCTCCTGCCGCGACACACCCGGCGCATTGATCAGCTGTGAGAGGTCTTTGAGGACCAGCGAAATCTCCTGCTCATTGGGGATCGACTGGCCACGACCGGCGACCTGCTTGCGCAGGCCCTCGACCTCGTTATTCAGTTTCAGCAGCCCGGTGTTATCGACATCGGTGATGCCCAGGTCGTCCCGGGCCTGATCGATACGGGCCTGGAGCCCGGCATCGCGGAACCCGAACGGCACGAGGACAGCAACCACGAACAGGGCGATCAGCCCGATCAGTGTGCCCACGAACTTGAGGGTGTCACGGTTAATCTTCATAAGTCGCCTCCGCGGATTGATGCAGCGGGAGGTACTGACGGTCCAGCGGCACCTTGGCCCCGATGTGGAAGCGACTGCTGATCAGGCCGTCATCCTCTTCGGTCCGGCTGTAGTGCATCGTGACCTTCTCGAAGATCGGGTGGTCGCTCATCACGTTCATTAACTGAGCCACCACGATCTCATCGGGCGCGAGCCCGAAGACATCGATCTGAAGGAAATCATCCGGCTTGGACTGAGGGGCCTCTTTCTTTTTGGCACTCCGCTTCTTCTTGTCCGCGTCAGGATCGGCTTTCGGGATCGGCGGTGGGCGGTGGGTCCGCACCTTCACCTCGGTGAGTCCGGAGGATACGGGCATGAGTTGGCCGATCACGGCGACCGCCTGGGTCACCGCCACGGGCTGGTCAAGCTGCTGCTGGATCTTCAATTGGTAAACGAGCGCCTTTTTCTCCGTGCGCAGCTTGTCCATCTCGCCCTGCTGGAGGAGCGTCGTGCGTGCCTGCTCTTCGAGCGCATCGGCACGCCAGGCCAGTTCAGACGACTCGCGCTGTCGACCGATCCCCCAGCCGACCAACACCAGCGCGACCAGCAGGATAACCATCCACCGCTTGTAAGCCTGTGCACGGCGGGCGCGTTCCTGGTGATACGTCTCGGGCAGGAAGTCGATATTTGTCACGCGGCCCCCCTGCTCTTGCGCGAAGGGGTCGTGTTCATTCGTAGCGATAACCCGACGGCGACGGCCCAGGCCGACCACTGGTCGGGACCGCCGACGGTGTGCCGGACCGGGGTGAGGTCCAGCGAGGCCATGAACTCGTCGGCCGAGGGCTTGAGCCCGGACTCCTCACAGAGCTTGACCCAGAGCCAGAGGTTGCCCGCCTCACCACCGACCACAATCGCCTCCTCGGGGCGATGGCCACGAAAGGTGACGCTGTAGTAGCGCAGGCACAGGTTGACCTCACGGGCCAGGTCCTCAACGATCGGGCCGAGCGCGGAGATAATCCGGACGTCTGTTTCGGGGCTGGCCTGACCGGATATCCATTCCTTGCGGACCTCAGACGCGGCAGAAGCCGGCAGTTCCATCTTCGACGCGATCGCCTCGTCCATATGGCGGCCGCCGATCTCGATGAGCTTGAAGAAACAGATGCGCTGGCCACGGGTGATCAGCACCTTCGTGCCGCTGTGCCCGACGTCGATCACGACGCGGACGGACTCGTTGGGTTCGTCTTTGCTGGTCACGGGCGCGATGCAGCGTGCCAGCGCCGCGGGCACGGCGTCGATGGCAGCCAGTTCCAGGTCGCAGGCCTGCAACGACTTGATGTGCTCCTCGATGAAGCTCTTGGGGGAGGCCAGCAGGATGACCTCCTGGCGTATCTCCTGGCCCTGATGGACTTCGCCGGCGTCGAAGAATTGGATGTTCATGACGTCGCTGGAGAGTTTCAGGCGTTCGCCGGCTTCCCAGGTCACCGCCGAGGCCAGCTCGTCGTAGGGCATCTTCGGCAGACGGATATTCTTGTATTGCACGCCGGTGGCCGGGAGACAACTGACGGCCCGATTGCCCCGGAACTTCCCGGCCGAGAGCATCTCGCGCACGGCGTGGCTGACCGCCTGGTGGTAGGGCTCGCCGTTTTCGTGCCGGATGTCACGGTCAAGCTGGCGCGCAGCAGCCGCGAGGGCAACGAGTCTGTCGCCATCACGGGTAAACTGGATCATCCGGACGGTGTGATTGCCTACATCAATACCGATCGGAGAGTCGCTGGTTTTTTTGCCGCCTCCAAACAACACTGCCTCAAAACTCCCCGGGTCACAATAACTCGACCGTGACCCGCCCTGTAAAAGATGCCACCGTGATCCGGTAGCGCTGTCCCTGAAACTCGATCTCGACGGTCCCGCCGTTCAGCGGCCCGCCCAGGTCGTCAAACTCAAGCGTCTGTGGGGTCGCCCCGCCGAAGTTGGCCGAGACGATGACCACGCCCTGGAAGCGTGTGTCTGCCACGAAATCAATCACGTAGTTGTTGCCGCCGCCGCCCTTCCAATTTGCGCTGAGCACGGCGTCGTTCTCGTCGGTCAACGAGTAGCTCTCGCTGGCCGGATCGAAGACGATCTTGCGTGTGCGCTGCTTGGCGATGGCGTCGTTCTGTGCGAAGAGGATGTCCGCGATGATGATCCGGGCCGCGGCCTGGACACCCAGCGTGCCCGCGGCGAGCATCTGCGGCACGACGATCGCCGCGGCGACCCCGAGGATCGCAACGATGATCAACACCTCGACCAGTGTGTAGCCGGCGAGGCGTCGTGACGGGTTGTGCTTGGTCAGAGGCAAATCATCTCTCCCGCAATCCTATGTATATAACCGTGGGCTATTCGGATGCGTTACTTATTGCAACCGGCTTCCGTGCAGCCGTTAGTCTTGTGACGCGTTGCCTTCGATCCTCACCTTGATCGTGCCGTTGGCAAGCAGGTTCTTGATCGCGTTGGTGTCGTCGTTGACGCGCTTCACGGCATCGACGATCTCCTTGCGCTGCTGACCCGCGTTGGGGATGCCGTTGGCCGCCTCAGCTTCGGTGGCGACCGAGAGCGCTTCGCCGCCCGGGGTCATGTTCCACAGCGTCCAGATGTTCACGGTCAGCAGGACCGCGATCAGTGTCAGAACCGTGTTGAGGTATCGCAATGACTTCATCGATCGACTCCTTCTTCCCTGGAATAAAGGTCTTCTATGACGATTAGATCGACCAGAACGGGGCCCGACTGAGGTACCCGCCACGGCCAAAGGTCAATTTTGTTTGTGTTTATCGGTCTGTCACGACAGAACCGGCGCACGATCAGTAGGTCTGGACCGTGTTGACGGTGTCCACATCCAGGTCGGCCGCCATCGCGGCTGACATGACGCCGTAGACACGACCGGTCGCTTCGACATACACCCATCCGACACCCGCCGCGGCGGTATCGGCGACCGATTCGCTGGCCTCGAAGGGGTTGATCGGCATCTTCTTGATATACGGGCCCAGGTCGTGGACACCGTCCACCGCCCCGACGTTCCCCGCCACATCGGTCCGGCTGGTCAGGACGTTCCACGCGGCGTTGAGGTCCGCCAGTGTCGGATATTGGCTGTTGTGTTGTGCGTGATAAAGTTCGATCTGAGAACGGATGACCTGCAACGAACTCTTCATGCTGCTGGTCTGGGCCGACTGCGAGGCGTTGGCGAACTGCGGGACGACCATCGCGGCGAGGATCCCGAGGATGACCACGACGATCAGGATCTCGACCAGAGTGAAACCACCGCGGCTCCGCGGGTTGGCACGGCCAACGAAACTAAGTGTTGTACGCTTCATAACGGTCCAACCTTTCGAGGCTATCGGACGGGAAACCAGCTCTCGGCAAAAAGCCGCCGTGGCTGTTAGGCCACGGCGGCGTTATTGTGATTAAGTAACAACTTACGGGGCGAGGATGACGTCGCCCAGGGCGTCGCCGACGAGGCCCTGTGCCAGGCCGAAGCTGGTAGCCTGAGCTGCGGTCAGGTCAACAACCGCACGGATCATGCCGGTCGCGTTGTTGTAGTTCCAGGCTTCCGAGTCGTCGGCGGCGAGGCCGGTCGGGTCGTTGGGGTCGGCGGCGAAGGGGTTGCCCGGTGCCTGCTGCAGGTAGGGGCCGACTTCGTTGCCGCTGGCGTCGCCGGCGGTGTAGGCCGCGACCGACTCGGTCTCGGTGGTCATCACGTCCCAGCCATCGGCGACCAGGTCGGGATACGAGCCGTTGTGCTGGACCTGGGCCAGTTCAAGCTGGCTGCGGATCGTTTGGATCTGCGTAACCAGACTCGAGCTCTTGGCCGATTCCGATGCACTGGTGAACTGGGGGATGACGATCGCGGCGAGGATGCCGAGAATCACGACGACGATCAGGATTTCGACCAGGGTGAAGCCCCGGGCCACTTGCTTACTTGCCAACATAGATACTCTCCTAAAACCTAAAGGTTCAACCAAAACCCACTTGCTCTTGAGCCCCACGCGGGCCCGGTGTGTTCGGTAAAAAACAAACATCCTTAACTGCTTACCAACCCCCTCCGTGGGTTCGGCCAAACCCGTCGCCGGGTGTGCCTGTCAATCAATCGTCCAGTAATTGGGGTGACTTAACCTGTGGTAGCCGTGATTCCTGTATTCGATCCACGGCCCGGTGTAGCCGCCCAAAAGGACGCTGACAGGAATAACAGAACGATTCAGAGTGACCGGATGCAATTGGCAGATGCAGTTTTATCCACCCCGCACAGACCGATAGCCTTGGCGGGCCGTTACAACCGTTACAGATTGACGCGGTTAGGGTTCGGGGGCAGGGATCGGGGGTCAGGAAGACGGGGTGGAAAACAAGGATGGACGCGGTTGGACACAGATAAGAAGATGAGAGATGTCCGCCGATTGCGCAGATTTCACAGATTCAGGCAGAAGACCGGGCCCGTGGATCAAATCTGCGTCATCTGCGCAGTCTGCGGACACCTCGGGCACGGTTCTTCTCTGCGCTTCTGTGGTTAAACCCGGTCGAGATGGGCCAGGACGCGCCCAAAGAGTTCCCGGGCCTCGGGGAAAGTCAGGCGTTCTCGGGCCTCGTCCGCGGTCAGCCAGGCGTAGCCCTGGACCTCTTCGGGCTGGGGGCTGACAGCGGGGTCATCCACGTGCCCGATAAAAAACGTCACGGTCTTGTCGACGCGCTTGCCCTTCTTGTAGATGAAGGTGTATTGCTCGATGAACTCGGGGGACTCGACCAGCCGGCAGGCGGAGATCCCAGTTTCCTCGGCCAGCTCACGGGTCGCGGCCTGAATCGCGGTTTCACCGGGATCGGCGTGCCCCTTGGGGAACCCCCAGTGGCCCTTCATCTGATGAACGAGGAGGAATCGACGGGTGCCGGCCTGGTCGTGGATCGGGATGATGCCGAAGGATTGGTCGGTCATAAAGCTGGAAACCTGGAAAACTGGAAAGCTGGAAATTTTGATTCTGCGATCACTTTATCTTGTCTGATCGTCGTGTTCTTCGGATCATCGATTTCGTTATCGCTAAAAGCTCATTAGATTCTTGAAGCAGTGCATCCAGTTGATTGTCGGGGAGATAATTCTCACGCCGGATAAGCCGAATCCAGAAGATTGTCTCGTTAATTTCTTTAGCCGCAATACCGAGGCATTTCACAAAGTCTCTCCGGCTGACGGACTCGTGGGCCTCAAATGTGTTCGCACCAGCGGATGTCCCACTCCCAATGATCTGGTCGACCAGTCTCTTGGGCCGATGATCTTTGTCAAGTCTTTATGCTAATTGCAGTATGCGATGACCATATTCGACATAACGATCAAGCAATTCGGCGTTCAGTCTGCCCCTCTGCTCACCCATACCACACAATTCCTGTTTCAAGCTCTCTAGTTTTCCAGTTTTTCCTACTCACTGGTATCCAGGACCGCCATAAACGCCTCCTGCGGGATGTCGACGGTGCCGACGCGCTTCATGCGTTCCTTGCCCTTCTTTTGTTTTTCGAGCAGCTTGCGTTTACGGCTGACGTCGCCGCCGTAGCACTTGGCGGTGACGTTCTTGCCGACGCTCTTGATGGTTTCCCGGGCGATGATCTTGCCGCCGATCGCGGACTGCAGGGGGATCTCGAAGAGGTGGCGTTCGATCTGTTTCTTGAGTTTGACCAAAAGGACCCGGCCGCGCTGCTCGGCCTTCTCGCGGTGGACGATGACGGAGAGCGCATCGACCGCGGTGCCGTTGACGAGGATATCCATCTTGACCAGGTTCTCGGCCTGGAAGCCCTTGAGCTGGTAGTCCATCGTGCCGTAGCCGCTGGTCATGCTTTTGAGCTTGTCGTAGAAGTCGTAGATGATCTCTGCCAGCGGCAGGTCGTAGTCGAGGATCTGGCGGGTCTCCGAGAGGAACTGCTGTTTCTTGTAGATGCCCCGGCGTTGGCCGCAGAGCTTCATGATTTCGCCGATCGATTCTTTGGGCGTGATGATCTCGACCTGGACGATGGGCTCTCGGATCTCTTTGATCTGCGACGGGTCCGGGAGGTCGGCGGGGTTGGTGATCTGTATCACCTCGCCGTCGGACTTGAGGATTTCGTAGGTGACGGTGGGCGCGGTCTGGACGATGCCGACCTTGCCCTCGCGTTCCAGCCGTTCCTGGACGATATCCATATGGAGCATGCCCAGGAACCCGCAGCGGAAGCCAAACCCCAGCGCTTCACTGCTCGTAGGCTGGTACGTAAAGCTGGCGTCGTTGATGTGCAGGCGGTTGATAGCGTCGCGCAGCTCGTCGAATTCGGTGTCGCCGGAGGGGTAGAAGTCGCAGAACACCATCGGGACGGGTTCTTTGTAGCCCGGGAGCGGTTCGTCCGCGGGGTCGAGGTTGCGTGTCAGGGTGTCGCCGACGTTCACCTCATCAAGGGTCTTGATGTTGGCAACCATGTAGCCGACCTCGCCGGCGAGCATAGGCTGCTTGTAGGCGGTCATCTTGGGCGTGAACTTGCCGACCTCGGTGATCGTGAACGACCGCCCGGTCCCCATCATCAGGACCTTGTCACCGGCGGCGAGCTTGCCGTTGAACAGCCGGAAGTAGACGACGACGCCGCGATAGTCGTCGTAGATGGCGTCGAAGATGAGTGCCTGAGTTTTAGCGGCGGGATCGCCCTTGGGGCCGGGGAGCTTCAGGCAGATGGCGTCGAGCAGTTCCTTAACGCCCTGACCGCTCTTGGCCGAGCAGAAGATGGCTTCGTCGGCGGGGAAGCCCAGGACGTGCTCGGTCTCCAGCGCGATGTCTTCCGGGCGGGCCGAGGGCAGGTCGATCTTGTTGACGACGGTGATGATTTCGAGGTTGGACTCGACGGCCATATAGGCGTTGGCAACGGTCTGAGCCTCGACGCCCTGGGACGCATCGACGACGAGGACGGCGCCTTCGCAGGCGGTCAGGGCGCGGGAGACCTCGTAATGAAAATCGACGTGGCCGGGGGTGTCGATGAAGTTGAGCATGTACTCCTGCCCATCGACGGTGTGCTTGACGGTGACGGCGGAGGCCTTGATGGTGATACCGCGCTCGCGTTCCAATTCCATATCGTCCAGCGTCTGCTCGCGGGCTTCACGGTCGGTTACCGCCCCGGTGCC
The DNA here is from genome assembly GCA_029260635.1 of Phycisphaeraceae bacterium. Taxonomy (GTDB): domain Bacteria; phylum Planctomycetota; class Phycisphaerae; order Phycisphaerales; family Phycisphaeraceae; genus JAJRRS01. Next base: position 42,833 of record JAJDCW010000051.1, read on the forward strand.
TTGGAGCATCCGGTCGGCCAGGGTGCTCTTGCCGTGGTCGATATGGGCGATAATGCAGAAGTTACGGATATTCATGGTCGGCCGGGCCTGGTCTGTCTGGGGTGACTCCGGGGTTTATGCCGGGGTAATTCCTGGGGCAACCCGGGGTAACTCCGGGGGTGCGGGGCGTAGAGCCGGGCATTCTAGCAGGGTTGGGCTTTTTTAGCCGGGGTCGGGGTCTGCGGAGCTTGCCTTGAGCAGGCCAGCGATATCGCCGGGGGTCGCACCGGCCTGGGTAAGAGTCTGGCTGAGGTTGGCGAGCATCCGGGTCCCACCCGATCGGCCCCGGCATCGACGGACCGCCCCGACATCGATCAACCGGGCACGGTCCAGATCGTCGATGACGATGTTGCTGGCCTTATGGTCACGGTTGAACCATTGTTGGCTTATCAACGCCCCGGTCAGTCCACCGGCCGCGTCGAGCACCCGGGCTCTGCGGTCGGGGTCATCGAGGTGGCCTTGATTAAAGAGGTTATGCAGGCTGACGCCCCTGTGTGGGGTGGCGAGCCAGAGGTGGATGCCCAAGCCGCGCTGTTGTTGGCCCGAAGCGATGATCGGGACAACGGGGATGCCAGCGGATTCCAACTGCTCTGCCATCCGTGATTCACGCTGACCCGGGTGCACGCCAAGCGTGGCGGCGAATCGTTGGCGCAACGGGTTGTGCTCGAAGCGTTTGACCACGAATGATCGACCGTCCGGCACGTCGATGCGCCAGACCCGGCTGCGTGCGTCGTGTTTGTAGACCTGTACGGGTTCACACGTCTCAACCCAGGCCGTGTCAAAAACAGGGTCCATCCGGAATGGTGTAGCCGGACCACCTGAAACCCGCAAACCCGCACACGCCACCACCCTGCCGCCTGACCCTCTCCGCACACCCCTCAGTACGCTCACCATCGCACCCACCGCCACGCCAATCCCCGCCCCACCACGACCACCACATAGCCATCACCGACTACGTCTTCACAAGCGCCCTGACCACCACCAAGACAGCTACCCCGACCGCCCCTTGACCGCCCCTTGACAATAGAATGTATTTAGGCTAAATACTAAATATATGACACGGCCACTACTCAGCGAGGCGGACAGAGCGGATGTGTTTCGGGGGTTGGCGCACCCGATGCGGCGGAAGATGCTGGCGTTGCTCAAGCAGAAGCAGCGCACGGTGGGTGAGTTGCTGGACCTGCTGGGTGGGCCGGTCACGCTGCCGACGTTGTCGCGACACCTGGGGGTGCTGCGTGACGCCGGGCTGGTGACACAGATCAAGGACGGCCAGTACCGGGTATATCAACTCGAGCGCGGAGCCGCTCAGCAGGCGATCAAGTGGCTCAAGCAGACGCTGTAAGTATCTGGACGCAGCCGGACGGTGTTTAGCCTGGGTGTGTTATCGATCAATCGACCAACGTGCATGATGCCTACCGCTGCGAACGGCGCGGGCTTTCACTGTTCATGTGAATCTGCGACAATCCGCGGCTTATGGGTGAATACTGCATCAAAGACGGGTACGAGCACCGGACGGTGAACGCGACGATGGAGGCCGAGGCCGGGGACTACTGGGACCCCAAACGGCTCCGCTTGAGTAATTACGCGCAGTGGCACGCCTACGACCGAGCCGTCCAACTGGTGCGGGAACACAACCTCAAGTCCGTGCTGGATGTGGGCTGCGGCATGGGCCACAAGCTGATGAACATGATCGCCCCGCTTGCCGAGGTAACCGGTGTCGAGCAGCCGACCGCTGCGGCCAAGGCTAAAGAGCTTTTCCCCGAAGGCCGGTTTTTCAGCGCGGACCTGGAACGGCCCGACGAAACGGGGCTGGGGAAGTTTGACCTGCTGCTGTGTGTGGATGTGATTGAGCATCTGCTGGACCCGGATATCATGCTTCGGTTCATGCGGTCGCATTGCCATGACGGTTCGTATGTCCTGCTGTCGACGATCGAGCGGGACGTGCGCCGGGGCAGGTCGAATATGAAGTCCACCAAGGCCGAGCACGTCCGCGAGTGGAACCTTGATGAGTTCGGTAGCTACCTGACCAGCCAGGGGTTCAACGTGATCGAACACAAGACGGCCCCGGCGTTCAAGATGGGCTTGTGGGGTCCACTGATTAAAGACCGCTGGCGGCTGCTGCGCAAGGGTGTGAGCCTGAACTACAACCAGGTCGCGGTGTGTCGGCCGGCCGGGCAGGCGTAACGCGATGCGCGTCTGCCTGTTCACCCCGACGTTCCTGCCCTCGGTGGGTGGTGCCGAACTCGCGGGCGATCGTATCCTGCGCGGGTTGCAATCGCGTGGGCACGAGGTGCAGGTGGTCTGCCAGGACCACGGCGAGCCGGGCGAACTGCCCTACCCGGTCACACGATACAAGCGGCCGCCGGCCCAGCACCTTTGGCCGGAGTTGTTGAGCAAGCATCTGGTACGTACGCATCGCAAGCAGGCATTCGATCTCGTGCTCGCGTTTTACGGGTACCCGACCGGATACGCGGCGTCGCGTGTCAAAGATAAGCTCGGGGTGAAGCTCGTTGTCAGCGCCCGGGGCGCGGACCTGTATCCGAATTTTCACGCACTCAGGAAGCCGAGGGTCAAGGCAACCATCCGCGCGGGGTACCGCGGCGCGGACCGGATCATCTCGTTAAGTGATTGGCTAGATGAAAGGCTGCGCGAGGTTGCGGGGCCGGACCTGCCTACGATTGATCGTGTACTGAACGGGATTAATCTGGAGGCGTTTGATCGTGAGCTAGAATCGGCAAGCGTAATGGAATCGCCGTTCGACCTGACACCGGGCAAGTATGTTTTACACTTGGCACGTGTCGGCCCGGTGAAAAGGCAGGACCTCGCGGTCGCCGCGGTAACAAAGCTGGCCGATACGTTCCGTTCACACGGGATGAAATATGTGTTCGTCGGTCAGGGTGAGACGCTTGAAGGTCTATGCCAACAGGTAGAGACGGCGGGGCTGGGAGACGTGGTGTACTTCCTTGGCAGGCAGACCGGCGCAACCAAACATTGGCTGCTGAAACACGCGCACGGGTTTGTCACCACCAGCCGGGAGGAGGGGATGCCCAACGCGGTGATCGAGGCTATTGTGGCTGGACTACCCGTGTTGGCAAGTGACATCGGGCCGCACCGGGAGTTGATGGGCCTGACGAAGGCGGGGTGGACATTTAGGTTTCCCGATGTGGATGATCTGGCGGCGCAGCTGATCCGGATTCTGGACGATGACCTGTCGGGTTATCGTGATGCCGCAAAATGTTGCAGGCAGATGTTCAGCCTTGACACGATGATCGACGGGTACGAGCGGAGTCTGCAGGCGGCTTTGGACGGCTGAATATTTATGCATCGACCTGATGCGTGTCCAGCCAACCCAGCAACGCGATCAGCGTGTACATCCCCCGCTTATCACCACGACCATTCAGGCAGGCGGACCAACGGGTGCGCACGGCTTTCTCATTAAGAAACGGGGCGAGGCCACCGCATCGCGAGATCCAATCCTCACAACGCGCACGCCAGGTTCCGGTGAAGTAGGTGGCCAGCGGGACGGAGAACCCGTGCTTAGGCCGGTCCCAGACGTCGCGGGGGAGCCGGTGTTTAGCTAATTCGTAGAGCACCAGTTTCAGGCCAACGTCGGGATTAATCGCAACAGGTTGGGGCAGAACGAGGTCGACAACCGGGTTGCCGAGCATCGGTACGCGGGCTTCGAGGCTGTGGGCCATGCTGGCGCGGTCGCTTTTCACCAAACAGTTTTCACTTAAGTATGTCCAGAGGTCGGCACGGACAAGCTGGTCGGCTTCGATGGGCGAACCGAACCGCCTTGCGAGGTCCAGCCAGTAGCGCATGGTCTGCTCGATGTTACAGGCGTCTGCGGCGACGTGCGTGAGCAGCGCCGCCATATCTTTACGCGTGCCAGGAAATGGTCCGAATTTCACACGGTCCCAGAGCAGGCCTTCGGTGCCACGCAGCGCACGCCTCCGCATCGCCGGGGGGAGCAGGCCCAGGCTGCGGAGCAGATTGAACGGGAGGCTGCCGGTGTAGGTCGATTCGCCTTGCAGGAACCGGGGGTAGCCGCCGAACAATTCGTCACCGCCGTCGCCCGCGACCGCGACGGTGACATGTCGGCGCGTAAGTTCACAGAGTTCGCGTAGCGGGAGGTAGGCGGGGTCCGCAAGGGGTTGATCGAGGCCCGCGAGGGCTTGGGCGAGCGTGTCGCCGTTAATGTCGCGTGCGTCCAGCTCGTGGTGCTCACATCCAAAACGCTTGGCGACCTGACGAGCGTATTTGCTTTCGTCGTAGCCCTTCTTCGCATCGAAGCGCACTGTGAAAGTCTTAACCGGATTCGACGACGCCTGGGCCATGTAATGAACCATCAAAGAGCTATCGACCCCGCCCGACAGAAACGCGCCCAATGGAACATCCGAAACAAGCTGCCGCTGGACACTCTTGCCCAGCGCCGCGTCGCTGGCCTCAACAAGCTCGTTGAAACTCATCGGCGTACCGGTGGCGTGTGGGATGTCCCAGTATCGCCCGGCCTCGAGTTGCCCGGTGGATGGGTTCCAACTCAGCCAGGATGCGGGGGCCAGCGAGTGGACGTCACGCAGGATCGTCATCGGCGACGGGATCGACTGGACCGCGAGGTATTCGCGCAGCGCTTCGTAATTCAGCTTCCTCGGGAACCCCCGCAGCTCAAAGAACGGCTGCATGGTCGAGGTGGCGGTGAACCCCCCCGCCGTGGAATAGAACAGAGGCTTGATCCCGAAGCGGTCGCGGGCGGCGAAGATGGTTTTATCCTGACGGTCCCAGATGACGAAGGCGAACATGCCGTCGAGCCGGCTGAGGATATCCTTGCCCCAGCGTGCGTAGCCCTCCAGCAATACCTCGGTGTCACAATGCGTGCGCATCGGTTGACCGAGTGCTGCTAATTCGTCGCGGATGTCCTGGAAGTTGTAAATCTCACCGTTGTAGACGATCGCGTAACGGTCGGCGGCGGAGAGCATCGGCTGCTGCCCGGACTTGAGGTCGATGATGGAGAGCCGGCGGTGGCCAAGGTGGACGTCCTGCTCGTGCCACTCACCGCGTTCATCAGGCCCGCGTGACGTCAGCGAATCGAGCGCGGGCTTGAAGCTGTCCGCCCAGGTATCGCCGACGATGGTGATCAGGCCACACAACGCTATGCCCCGCCCCGCTTGCGCAGCTTCTTGTTGACCGATGTGCCGGCACGGGCGAAGAAGTTCATCAGGTTAAGTCTGCAAAGAATCAGACGATAGGAAATGGCTGGATCGAAAGAGAGGCAGGCAAAGGTCGGGCCGTAGCTCGGGTCGCCTACCAGTCCTTCGGCGGCGGAGTGCCATTCCATGGGCTGGCTCGTGTCGAAGCCGTCCCAGCATGGGGCGTCCAGATGCTTGAACTTCTCAACAAAAGCGTCGTGGTCGCTGTAGACGGTGCCGGGAACGTGCTGGTCGAGGAACCGGCGGGTGGCGAGCCCCTTGTAGACGTCGTGGATGAAGACCTTGCCGACCTTACCGGTACGAAGAAGCTGCAACGCCAGGCGGATCGCGCGAAAACCCTTGGGGCCGTCGATGATGGCAACCGTGTTGGGTTGCAGGTGTTTGAATAACAGCTTGCGAGAATCGCCGTAGAGCAGCTTCACGTGGCCGAAGTCTTTGAGCCTGTCCTTGGCGACCGGCGCGTCGGGCGAGTCTTTATCAAACTCAACGCTGATGATGTCGGCGTCGGGGAAGATACGACCCAGCACGAACGTGCTCTGGCCACGCGCTCGGCCTGACTCAAGAACGCGCGAACTAAAACCCGGGCCAACCGCGGCGAGGACAAACAACATCTCGCTGAAGAACACGCCCTTGTCCTCGTATGGCACGTTCTGTATCTGTGACTGGAAGTCACCCAGCACCAGCTCGGCCCGCTGCAGCAGCGCACGATCGTCAACGGGGCCTTGCGGAGTCGTATTTATTTGCGTGTCGGTATCAATCACCGCCCCACCAGAGCAAAAACGGTCGGGGGTGTCAAACGCGCAGGACGTCGGCGGGCTTGAAGGGTTTACCCAGGGCGGCGACGGAATCGATCTTCATCCAATTGTCCAGGACGCTGGCGTAGACGCTGCGGAAGTCGGTGTGGTGGATGAGGTCGCCGTCGTCGAGCCTGGAGAGGCTGGGGTGCTTGCCGACCAGGCCGGGCTTGACCTGCGGGCCAAAAAGGAACATCGGCCCGGCCGTGCCGTGGTCGGTGCCACCCGAGGCGTTCTGCTTAACACGTCGGCCGAACTCGCTGAAGGCGACCGTCAGCACGCGCTCCTGATGGCCGGTCGCCTTGAGTTCCTTGTAGAAAGCGTCCATCGAAGTAGCGAACTCGTCGAGCAGGCGGGCGTGTTGGTTGGCCTGGTTGGCGTGGGTGTCGAACCCGCCCATCGCAACATAGAAAACACGCGTCGGCAGCTCGGCGCGGACCATCGCCGCGATCATCTTCAGCTGCCTCGCCAGTGAGTTGCCGGGGAACGAGGTCAGCGCGCTCTGGTTGACGGCCTTTCTTACACGATCCGAAGCGACCTGCGCATCCATCGCGGTTCGGAGGATGAAGCCCGCGGGATCATTCTGAGGCAGCGGTTCTTGCTGCTGGTTGATCTGGTCGTAAGTTTCATTGAGTGCGGGGTGCAGGTCCCGGCCGGACCAGCGAAACATCTCGGGCCTGTCAAAGGTAACGGGCTTGACGTGCTTGCCCTGCGTGGCCTGCGGGGCCTCGGCACCGAGGCTGATGCAGGCGAGCGACGTGTCGGTATCGCCGTGGGTCGTGTCCATGGCCTTTCCGATCCAGCCGTGGCCCTTGCTGGTCAGCGTCTCACCGGTGTGCCAGACGTCCATGCTCGCGAAGTGCGAGCGGATGGGGTTGGGATAGCCCACGCCCTGCACGACGGTGCCCAGGCCGTTGCCGATCATCTCGTGGATCGGGCGTAGCGAAGGGTGCAGGCCGATGCCTTCGTTGGTATCCAGTGTGATCAGATCGGATTCGCGGACCGCGATCCCGGCGCGGTTCTTGTAGTAGTTGTCTTTGCCGAAGGGGATGACTGTGTTCAGCCCGTCGTTGCCGCCTGATAATTGCACAACGACGAGCACGCGATCCTCGGGGACGCCGGGATTACTCGGCAGCGGGCCGGCGGTCTGCGCCATCACGCTGGAAGAACGCGACAGGAAGATCGGCACGCTGGACACGGTCGAGACCATCGCCAGGCCTGAGTGCAGGAATTGTCGGCGGGTATAGGCGTTTGAGTCAGACACGGTGTATTCCTGTTTCAAGCCGGTGGACGATCAACACAATTGATACTCGGGCATGGCGGATATCAGGGTCAGCAACGCAATCACGCTGTCGGGAGTCACGCCCTTGTCCCGGCCCCGCATAAAGCTGTACAGCGGCTCGCGTCGTTCGGCGGGCGTGTGCGAGCCGAGCATCAAATCGACAAGGTGATCAACCACGGGCTTGGGCTCACGGCTTTCCACCCCGGCCAGCAGCGGCATCGGGTCGTAATTGGTCTGCTTGCGGTTCCAATTCTTCTTGCGCGGGTCTTTGCCGGTGATCAAATAGGTACAGACGTTCTGACGGGTGAACAGCGTCGAGGTATTGATCCAGTTGCGCCCGCCGTCCCAGCCCGCGACACTCGGCGGGTCGAACAGGTCCTGACCCATCGTACGCATGCCGTCGCTGAGTGTGCCCAGGCTTCTGGTGGGCGTGCCGAGTGTCCGTGTGGTCCCGATGACAAGCTGCGCGGGGCTCTTGATCTTCCTGCCGACGACCTCAGGGTCGTAGAAGTGCCTGCTCTTAAGCAGGACCTCCAGGACCGGGGTGATCTGGTAATCGTTCTTGCGGAGCATCACCGCGATACGCTGCACGACGGCTTTGTTCTCCCCCGGCACCTCGTCGAGGTGGTCGGACACGTCGGCTACGAAGTACCTGTACAGCTTCAGCGCTATGTACCGCGGGCAGGCGGGCTGGTCCAGCAGGACATCGACGAAGTCGTCGCCGTCGAATTGACCTGTTTCACCGAGCACTGTTTTCTTTGAGCCATCGTGTCGGCGTTCATTGAACTCGAAGTCGTTATCGTCGACGTGGTAACCGGTCAGGGCGCGGGCCCCCTGCTTGATATCTTTCTCGGCGTAATTGCCCTCACCGAGCGTAAACAGCTCCATAAATTCACGGGCGAGGTTCTCGTTGGGCTTTCGCTTATTGTTCTGGTCGTTGTTTAAAAACTTGAGCATCGCCGGGTCGTGGACAACCGCCTTGGCCAGCTCGGCGAAGCTGCCGGCGGCGTGCTCGCGGAACATCTGGTTTTGCTGATACATCAGATACGTGTCGCGGACGTTGCGGTGCCGTGACGCGAAGTGGCTGTGCCAGAGCAGGACAAGGTTCTCACGCAGCGGCGCGTCGGTTTCGATCATCAGCCCGACCCACCACCGGCGGAGGTCGCCGAGCATCCGGCGGTCCTGGGCGCGGCGTTCGTTGATGATGCGGCGGGCCTCGGAGCGGGCCGCCTCGTCGTTGTCACGCCTGGCCTTGACAAAGGCCTCGCGCTCTTCACGGGTCGGCGGGCGGATCACGTCCGGGTCGATGTCCGCGGCGCTATTGTCCGACGAAGACGCTTCCAGCATCTGCCGAACCGCCTTGTCGGGGCCGGCCTCTGCCAGCTGATTGATCTCGGTCGGGCCACCACCGAAACCCGCACGGAGCAGCAGGTGTCGGGCCTGAGCGGGGCCAAACTCACTTGTTTGGATGGGTGATAGAGAAGTATCCATTAGGTCAACCCGCCGCAAGTAGATCGATGCAATGACGTTACCCGTCTAACGAACCGGGGGCAAGGGTTATTGCGGCGGATGCGGTAATAATCTGTGCGGTTGTACCCCACAGAGACCGCTGCGCGGCATCCGGGGGCTTCTGAGGCTTAAAGTCAGAGTGGATGGTTGAATTCAGCCCGGGCCGATGGTGTCGGCGGACATGGGGACCTGATCGAAGCGGACGGGCAGTTGCAGCGTGAAGGTCGAGCCCTGCTTGCGCACGCTCTCGACGGAGACGACCCCGCCGTGCTCTTCGACGATCTTCTTGGTCACGACTAACCCAAGGCCCGTGCCGCGCAGCCCCTTGGTCGAATGGAAGGGCTCAAACAGCCGGCCCATCGTGCTCGGGGCCATGCCCTCGCCGTTGTCAGCGACCGTGATCTTCACCCGATCGTTCTCGCCGTCGTAATCACAACGCAGGCTGACGACACCGGTCTCGGGTTGCACCGCGTCCAGCGCGTTGTTCAATAGATTCAAGAGCGCCTGATGCACCCCACCCGGATCGACCGGGACCGGGGGCATGTCCTGCGCGACATCGATCAGCAGCGCGACGTTCTTGCCATCGAACTGTTTTTGCACAAGCGCCGCAACCTCGCTCAGAAGCTGATCGAGGTTGACCAGCTCCAGCTCGGGCTTGCGTTGCTTGGAGTAGGCGAGCATGTTCATGACCAGCTCGTAGATGCGTTCGACATTGCGGGCGACGATCTCCCAGCCACCGCGCGTCAGGTCCATGTTGTTCTTGCGCAGGCCCAGCTCAACGACATCGGCCCCGCCGCGCATGCCCTGGAGGATGTTCTTGATCGAGTGCGACAGGCTGGCAACCGTCTGCCCCACGGCGGCGAGGCGTTCGTCTTTCAGCCGGTTGTCGTAGAGCCTTGCGTTAGACAACGCGACCCCCGTCTGCACACCGATCGAGGTCAGCAGCAGCAACTGATCTTCCGTGTAGGTGTAGTTGGCGACCTTGGAGTCCAGATGGATGACGCCGTAGAGCTTGTCCTTAAACTTGATAGGGACACACATCGTCGAGCGGATGCCGTAGGCCTGGACGGAGTCGCCGGTCGCGAAACGCTTGTCGGTCATCGCGTTGCTCGAAAGCACGCCGACACCCTTCTTCATGACGTATCGCACAATCGTACGGCTGACATTGATCGGGCCGGTGTCTTTCTTTTTCTTCTGGATGCCGACCGGCGTGCGGTGGCGGACCAGCACGGGCTCAGGCAACTCATCGGGGTCTTCCTGCAGCAGGATAAACCCTCGGTCGGCCTTGAAGTACTCGAAGATCACGTCCATCACCCGGTCGAGCAGCTCCTGCTTGTCGGTGACGGACCCGATCAATGCGGTCAGCTCGTAGATGACGCGCAGCTGGAACTCGGCCGCCTGCCCGGGCTCGGGAACCGCCATGATCATCGAGTCGTCATTACTCGCAGCCGTCGATTCGACATTGATGTCGATCTCGCTTCGGCGGACCATCCGGATGGTGTCGCTCTTGGGTTTTTCCTTGTCCTCGCCGTAGACGAACAGCGTCGCCCCGGTGCGGACCTGGTCACCTGGCCGCAGCAGCCTACGTTCGGTGGTGACGCGGATCCCGTTGATGAACGTGCCGTTGGATGATTGCAGGTCGCGGATATACCACTTGCCGCTGTCGGGGGTCAGCTCGGCATGACGCCGGGAGATCGTCTGGTCGGTCGTGTCCAACGCTTCACTGGACCGCCCGATCAGCTGCGGCTCATCATCGGGCAGCTCGTAACGCCTGCCCTTGTCCACACCTTTGAGAACCGTCAGTACCAGCAACTGTTTGCTCCCACCAAATCACTTACACGAAGCCCAAGTTCGGCGAACATGGGCTGCTGTGGTCACCCAGCGTTCTCTTCACCCAACCGTTCTTTCCAGGCCTTGAGCTGTTCCTGAAAACCGCTTAGCCCGGCATTGCCTGCTGTCTGATACCGCTTGACCACATTCTCCGGACCCAACCAATCGTAGACGTCCTGCTCCGCGACCGCGTCGCTGCCAGACTCGGTGCAGGCGGCATTAAAGTTTTCCACCTTCAGCAACGAAAGCTTCTCGTAGCCCTTGTCCCGGCAGGCCTGTACGAGCTTGCCCACGACCTGATGCGAGGTCCGGAACGGGACCCCCTTGGTGACCAGGTACTCCGCCAGGCTGGTCGCGTCGAGGAAACCCTTATCAAGACCCTGCTTGATCCGGTCTTCGTTGAACTTCGTGGTCTTGACGATCCGCGCCGCCATATCCAGACAATCGCAGACCGAGTCGTAAGCCGCGAAGACGTGGCGCTTGTCTTCCTGCAGGTCGCGGTTGTAACCGATGGTGATGCCCTTACACATGGTCAATAGCGCCATCAGCGAGCCGTACACCAGCCCGGTCTTGCCCCGGATCAACTCGAGCATGTCCGGGTTCTGCTTCTGAGGCATCATCGACGACCCGGTCGTGTACAGGTCGTCCAGTGTGATGAACCCGAACTCAGTCGATGCGTAGATGATCCACTGCTCCGCCCAACGGGAGAGCCACATAGAGGTCATGGTCAATGAATATGTAAAATCCAGTGCCGTATCACGTGTAGCCGTGGAATATATCGCGCTCTCGTGAGGACCCATACCGAGTATTTCTTGAGTTACATCTCGATCCAACGGCAGCGAAGATCCTGCAATAGCTCCAGATCCGAGCGGGCAGGAATAATTCATAGAAGGGAGCATATTGATCCGGTATTCGCAGCGACTAATAGCCTGCAGCCAGGCAACCAGTTCTCCGCCAACTACTATTGGTTGTGCTCGTTGCAAATGCGTGTAGGAAGGCATCACGATGTGCCCGTCCCGCTCGGCAAGTTCGACGAAAGCGTCGCAGAGCGATTCAGTTTTACCTATCACGTGTTGTTCCGCATCCATGACCCATAGATTCAGGTCTGTCGCCACCTGGTCGTTCCGGCTGCGCCCTGTGTGCTGCTTCCGCCCCGCGTCACCGGTTTTTTCGATGAGTGCAGCTTCGACGCACATGTGGACATCTTCGAGCTCGACTTTCCAGCCGGGCCAGGCGTCGCCCTGCTCGTCGATCTCGGCCTTGATCTCGTTGAGGCCGCGTTCGATCTCTTTGAGGTCGTCTTTGGTAATCAGCTTGACGTGTTCGAGCATCCGGGCGTGTGCGATGGAGCCCTGGATGTCGTGTGTGTACAGCCGTTTGTCGTAGTCCAGCGACGAGACGAACCGCGCGGCCAGGGGGTCGGAGGCGGAGCCTTGGCCGGACTTGGTGTGTTCCCAGGGCTTGGGGGCGGGGGTGTTCATACCCGTAGTGTAGGGAAAAAGCCGGGGGGCTGGAATTGCTGACGGGTGTGTGGGACAGCGT
>JAJDCW010000052.1 GCA_029260635.1 Phycisphaeraceae bacterium
AGTCCACCCGGGTCAGTTTCAGCATCGGCGCGGTGACCTGCGCGAAACCGAGAAGCAAGACACCGATCTCGGACCTGCTCACCGTGGCCGACGACGCCATGTACGCCAGCAAACGGGCGGGCACCGGCGGGATCACCTTCGCCGAGTTCCCGGGCCGACAAAAGGCGGGGTAGTAGCCCCGGCCTGGACGAACCAACGCAGAAACTGAACGTATAATGCTGTATTATGAAGCCCAGTTCGACCAGACTTGTTTTCGGAGGGCATAAGCCCGACAGTAGCGAAACCAGTGGAAACATGACGTGATCCTCAGCGGTGACACACCCGACATCGAGACCTCGACCGACGCATACGCCGGCCGATTCGCCGGCCCCACCGGCACATGGCTGCTCGACGAGCAGTGGGACGCGGTCTGGGACATGCTCAAAGACTGCCCCGGGAACCGTATCCTCGAGGTTGGCGGCGGACATGCGCAACTCACCGGCGCGCTGCTCGAACACGGCTACGACGTCACCGCGATCGGCAGCGTTGTCAGTTGTGCCAACCGGATCAAACCTTTTCTCCAAAACGACCGCTGCCGGTTCAACGTTGGGTCGCTCACCAACCTCCCCTACGCCGACGATGCGTTCGATATCGTTATCGCGATACGGCTCATGGCCCACATGGACCACTGGCAGGACATGCTCCGGGAGGCCGCCCGCGTCGCCAGGCACGCCGTCATCCTCGACTACCCCTCGGTCTACAGCGTCAACCGGCTGGAGCACATGCTCTTTAAGTTCAAGAAAATGATCGAGGGCAACACCCGGCCGTACCGCTGCTTCACAACAAACGACATCGACCGGACCTGCCGACCGTACAATCTGGCCTACGCCGACCGCCGACGGCAGTTCTTCCTGCCGATGGTCCTGCACCGCATGATCAAGATGCCCGGGCTCTCCGCGTTTATGGAGAACTGCTGCCGGGGGGTCGGCCTGACCTACCTGCTGGGCTCCCCGATCGTCCTGAAACTCGCACGCACCCGCCCGGTAGCCGACAAAAACGTCGCGCCGCCGCGTTCTGAAGACGCGCCGTACACCACCCAATCACTTACGAAAACGGCCTAACGACCCACCCCGTGTGTCGCGCGTTTAGATCAGCAGCGCCGCGGGGTTCTCCAAGAGCTGCTTGAAAGTCCCGAGGTACTCGGCCCCCTGCGCCCCATCGATCGTGCGGTGGTCGCCGGAGAGCGTCACACACATCTCGTGGCCGATCACGATCTGCCCGTCGCGGACGACCGGCTTCTGGATCGCGCCGCCGACCGCGAGGATCACCGCCTGAGGCGGGTTGATGATCGCGGTGAACTGATCGACGCCGTACATCCCAAGGTTACTTAGCGTGATCGTCCCGTCGCCCATCTCCTCGGGGGTCAGCCCTGATTCACGCGCCTTCTTCGCCAGCCGCTTGGTGTCTTCGCTGATCTGCCGCAGGCCCTTGCTCTGCGCATCGCGGATCACAGGTACGACCAGCCCGCCGCCACGTTCTTCCGGCAGCGACACCGCGATACCGACGTTCACCGTCCCGTGCTGGATGATCGTGTCGCCCGCCCAGGAACTGTTCGCCGTCGGGTGGCTCACGCACGCCAGCGCCGTCGCCCGGGTGATAAAGTCGTTGACCGACAGCTTCACGCCCTGCGACGCCAGCTGCTCGTTCAGCGTCTTGCGCAGCTCCATCAGCGGGTCCATGTTGACCGACACCGTCACTTGGAAGTGCGGCACCGTCGTCTTGGACTCAACCAGCCGACGCGCGATCGTCTTACGCATCCCCGTAAGCGTGATCGTTTTCGCTTCCAGACCAACGGGTGTAACCGGCGCACTGGGTGCCGCCGCCGCTTGCGGCTTAGCGCTCGGTGCCGTTGCCCCACCCGATGCCTTCGCCCCGCCACCCTCAACCACCGCCAGCACATCCCGCTTAATCACCCGCCCGTCCGGACCCGATCCGGTGACCGCGCTGAGATCAACCCCGTGTTCCTCCGCGATCTTCCGCGCCACCGGGCTGACCCGCTGCCGTTTGCCGTCGCCACCAGATGCCCCGGCAGCCGCGCCTGCCGCGGTCGCTGTCGCCGGTGGGTCGGCCACCGCCACGCCCCCGGAGTCGCCCCCCGAATCGCCGCCGGATGCCGCCTGTGTCGAACCGGCAGATGAGGCTTCTGAGGAGCCCGCAGACGCCCCCGAAGCCGCCCCAGCGGCGTCTTCCAGCGATTCACCGTCCTCTGCCAGCATCAGGATCAGACTGCCCACGGGGACGGTATCGCCCTCCTGGACCGCCAGCTTGGCCACCTTGCCGTCGTCGAAGGCCTGAAGCTCCATGGTTGCTTTGTCCGTCTCCACGTCTGCCAGGTGGTCCCCCGACGCGACCTCGTCGCCCGCCTTGACCCGCCATTTGACAAGCGTCCCCTCTTCCATCGTGTCTGAAAGGCGTGGCATGGTGATTTCAATCGGCATCCGTCTGGCTCCTGAGCTTACGGGGGTCTGGGGCTGATTTGTGTCTCGGTGAGCCACTATCTTAGGCCCCCGCGTCCCCGGCGTCACACCGCACACCATCAGAGCCGCCGTGCCCCCACGGCGGTCCGGTCTCGGAGAATCTCCCGGGCTACACGGCCCGGTACCGCAAGCGCCAAGCCCCGGTTACGTCCTTATCATGAAGGCCCCGCCCACGGCCTCCCCAAGTCCCCCCGGAGATGCTTGCGTATGTCAGACCACACCGCCCACACGAACATCCCCGAACCCCACGCCCCCGAAAGCCCCGCGCGTGGCCGCAAAATGTTCTGGATCAAGCTGCTCTCCGCAATGGCATTGATCCTGCTGGGGGTCTTCGTGATGTACCGGGTCGTCGCCTACCGCGCCCTGAACCAGCGCATCCAGGCCGTGCGCGACGCGGGGTATCCGATCGAGCCCGCCGAACTGAATGACTGGTACGCAACCCCGGAGGTCAACGCCTCGGACGCCTACCTCCGCGCGTTCGCCGCCTTCCCCATGGACCACGAGCTTGAGGGATACGAAAACATCCCGATCGTAACCACCATGGAGGAAAAGTTCGTGCTCGGTGAACCGCTCGGCCCCGAGATGGCCAAACGCATCGAAGCATACCTCGCGCACTACGACGAGACGATCCCGCTACTGGAAGAGGCCGCCCTGATTGAACACGGCCGCTACCCCGGCGACTACCGCCTGGGCTTCAACCTCCTGTTGACGCACGTGGGTCAGCTAAGGCGGAGCGCCCGCGTGCTCAAGCTCCAATCCATCCTGGACCACGACCGCGGCGACCACGACCTCGCCGCCCAGCGCTGCATCACCATCCTCGCCATCGCACGCTCGCTGGATAAAGAACCGGTCATCATCTCCGCACTGGTCAACATCGGGATCCAGGCCTTGGCCTACGAGCAGATCGAGATGCTCGTCGCAAGCGGGAAACTCGGCGATGCACAACTCCAGAAACTCGCCGACGCGGTCGAACGGATCGACTTGGACCGGATCATGCTCCGTGCGATGGTCGGCGAACGGTGCAGCATCCACGGCTACTTCGGCGACTCCGAAATGCTCGCCGGCCTGTTCACGTCCAACGCGACCGTCGGCCGAGCCGGCGTCGCCGCCCTGCGCACCTCGGGCCTGCTGGATATCGACCACAGCAGCTCGCTGGACATCATGCAGGAGTATGTCGAGTTCGCCGAGGACCCGACCTGGCCTCTGCCAACCCAGCTGGACGACATCGACAACCGCGTGCCTCGCATCTGTGTTGTCACCCGGATGGTGATCCCCGCGCTGTCTTCGGCCTACCGGGCGTCCCGTCAGTGCGAAGCCCGACGCCGAGCCTTACTCACAGGCATCGCCGCCGAACGCTACCGCCAGATACACAACCGGTTCCCCACCCAACTCACCGACCTGGCCCCCGAGTTCATCGACGCCGTACCGCTCGATCCCTTCGACGACCAACCCCTGCGCTACCGTACCGAAGACGCCGGCGTCATCATCTACAGCCTTGGTGCCGACGGCATCGACAACCACGGCCGCCGCTACAACGATGTCGGGCGGGACTTTCAGGATAGTACCGATGTCACCTTCACCTTCGGCGGCCTTCAGGAACAGCTCTGGCCGCAGCCCGAAGTAGAGGAAGAAGACTACGGCGACCCGTATGGCTACGGGGGCGGGTACGGCGGGATCGATGACGATGGCGAAACTTTCGAGGTAGACGATCAAACCGAAGATGTGATGGATGAAGAACCCAAAACCAAAGAAGCGGCAGAAAACGATGAGGTGGACGCGGAGAAACCCATCGATTCTTCGACGGATTAATCGCGTCGTTTAAAGCAGGTGTGGGATCAGGATCGTGTTTAGCCCCGGCGGCCACGCCGGGAAAGTGCCGGGGGTTGCGCCGCGTGGCCGCGGCGGATAAACGAGGGCCGTATCACGCGCTGTACGTCACCGCACGGACCGCGTCGATGATCTTCTTGGTATTCGGAAGCATCTCCTGCTCGAGCGTGCGGTTGTAGGGGGCGGGGATGTCGTCGTTGTTGACGCGGATGACCTTGTTGTCCAGATCATCCATCGCGTGTTCGTAGACCTGGGCGGCGATCTCTGATCCAACCGAAGCGAACGGCCAGCTCTGATCGACGACGACGCAGTAGTTGGTCTTGCGCACGCTCTTGACGATCGTGTCGATGTCTAACGGGCGGTAGGTGCGTGGGTCGATGACCTCGCAGTCGATGCCCTCTTTTTCCAGTTCTTCTGCAGCGTCCAGCGCGAAGTGGACGGGTCGGCCGGCGGCGACAATAGTGACATCCGCGCCGGGCTTCTTGATGTCGGCGACGCCGAACGGGATCGTGAAATCCTCGTCCTGCTTCGTGGTCGGGGGGGCCCAGGTGTCTTTGATGTACCGGGAGAAGTCCTTGTCGCCGCGTGCGCCCAGGCCGAGCATGCGTTCGCTTTCCAGGTTGAAGACCGGGTCCGCGTCACGGATCGCGGTCTTCAGTAGCCCCTTGGCGTCGCGTGGCGTGGAAGGCACCGCGAGCTTCAACCCTGGCACGGAGGCGAACATCGATTCGACACACCAGGAGTGCGTGGAACCCAGCTGCCCACCTGCGCCGTTGTTGCCGCGAAAGACCGCCGGGCAGCCGAACTGTCCGCCGGACATGTAGAGCATCTTCGGGGCGTTGTTGATGATCTGGTCAGCAGCGACCAGGCAGAACGACCAGCTCATAAACTCGATGATCGGCCGAAGCCCGTACATCGCCGCGCCGATGCCAAGCCCGGAGAAACCGGTCTCGCTGATCGGTGAATCGACGATCCGGCGTGGCCCGAACTCGTCGAGCATGCCCTGGCTGACCTTGTAGGCACCGTTGTACTGCGCCACCTCTTCGCCCATCAGGAAGACGCGGTCGTCAAGACGCATCTCCTCTTCCATGGCTTCGCGGATGGCTTCCCTGTACTGAATCGTCTGCATATGCGTGTTCGTTTCTCAGGTGTTAAACGTGGGACGGCTTACTCGCCCGAATTATTATCCGTAATCATCTTCGGCATGCCGCCCTTCACGTAAGGCGGGCCGTAGGGTTCGGCGTAGACGTCGGTGAACATCTCGCTCATCGGCAGGTCCGGGGACTTCTCGGCGTAATCAATCGCGTCGCGCGAGGCCTGCTTGGCTTTCTTATCGAGTTCGTCGATCTGCTGCTGCGTCGCGAGCTTATTGTCGATCAGGTGGCCGACCAGCGTGTTGATGCAGTCCTTGTCTTTCTTGTCGTTGACCTCGTCCTTGCTGCGGTACTTCTGGGGGTCACTCATGGAGTGGCCCTGATAGCGGTAGGTCCTGGCGTTGATGAAGCAGGGGCCGCCGCCTTTTTGTTCAAGGCCGAGCTGGTCGCTGGTGCTGCCGCGCGAGAGGTCGCCTTCACGTTTGAATACGTTGTAGGTATCCAGGACGTCCATACCGTCGCACTCGGCGTACCGCATGCCGTAGGCCGCGGCCTTGGCGCCGAGGTTGTCGGCGGCGGCGGTGCCGCGGCTGATGGCGGTGCCCATCGAGTAGCCGTTGTTCTCGACGACGAAGAGTATCGGCAGGTTCCAGATAGCGGCCAGATTCATCGCCTCGTGGAACGCGCCCTGGTTGATGGCCCCGTCGCCGAAGAAGCAGACGGCGACGTTGTTCTTCTTCTCGTACTGGATCGCGAAGGCGAGCCCGACGCCCAGGGGGCACTGCCCGCCGACGATCGCGTGCCCGCCATACATGTGGTTGGCCTTGTCGAACATGTGCATGGACCCGCCCTTGCCCTTGGCGCAGCCGGTGACCTTGCCGTACATCTCGGCCATGCAGTAGTTGGGGTGCATCCCGCGTGCCAGGGCGTGGCCGTGGTCGCGGTAGGCGGTGATGATCGGGTCATCGTGGACCAGCGCGGCGACGGCGCCGACGGCGGTCGCTTCCTGACCTATATAGATGTGACAGAACCCGCCGATCTTGGCCTGCTGGTAGGCCTGCATGGTCCGCTCCTCGAATCGGCGGATCAGCATCATCTGGTAGAGCATGTCCACCAGCTTGTCTTTAGGCGGGTTGTTCGAGGTCTGGGTCGTCACCGTGTCCTCAGTGGTGGCAGGGGTCATCGAGGTTCCTTGATCGTGGCCGGGGCTTGTCCCGGAGGGGTACGTCCGGGGTTGAATCCGGGGGCGGGGGGTGTCCGAGGCCCCACTGGCTGTCCGCGGGGGCGGATATTATGGTTAGTTCATATTATTACAACGTTTACGGCCGACGTGTCGCATCCCTGCGGGCAGGTCCGGCTTCTTCGAATCGGCCCGGCCCATCAAGCTTGGCCGGGCGGCCCGCATTTTAGCATATGCCGGGACCCAGCGGGGCTCGCGGTGTGGAGCATCCACAAGCCAACACCTAGTTTAAGGCCCACCCCTGACAGCGGCAAGTGCTAAAAGAGCGCCGTTCAAGACGGGCAGGGCCTCCTCGTTGACCAATTAAGACACGCGGTGCTCGCCAGCGGGGGTGCCTTTCGATTACACTCTCTGGCCGTGCCCAGTTGACGCCCAAGATCAGGCCAGTTCCACATGATTTGCACTTCCAAGCGGCATTGCACAGCACTCCTCACACTCCTCGTGGGCCTGTCCTGCCTGCTTCTCACCACAAGCCAGGTCCGGGCCCAGGGCATCGACCCCGAGGACCGGCCGATCTCGAAGGTCAGCATTGAGGGGCTTAAGAACGTCTCCAGGCAGATGGTGCTTAATAACATCCGGTCGGAAGTCGGCGAGCCTTACGACGCCGACACCGTCGAGCAGGACATCGTCCGCCTGACGCACCTGGGCCGTTTCGACCAGGTCACCGCACGCGTCGAGCCGCAAGATGATGGTTCGGTCGTGCTGATCTTCGATGTCTCCGAGCAGGCGTTGCTGACGGACGTTCAGGTCGTCGGCAACAAGGCGATCCCCGACAACACGATCCTGGGGATGGTGCTGCTGCGTCCCGGTGACCCGGCGGACCCGTTCCTGATCGAGCAGGGCCTAGGCCGGATCGTCCGTGAGTACCAGAACAAGGGCTACTTCGTGGCCGACATCTCAATCGACCGCGAGCTTTTGCGTGACTCGAATATCCTGGTCTACCGCGTCCGCGAAGGCCCAAGGGTCAAGATCAAGGGCATCCGCTTCGAGGGCAACACCCGCTACACTCACAAACAGCTCAAGAGCAAGCTGCGCAGCAAGACCTACTTCCCGATCTTCCAGAAGGGCGACCTGAACCGCGAGCAGTTGGATCTGGACTCGTCCGGCGTCCGCGACTTCTACCACGACCGCGGCTACCTAGATGCCCAGGTCGGTCGGCGGATCGACCTGTCGCCGAACGAGAAGGACGCGGTCGTCGTCTTCCTCATCGAAGAAGGCAAGCAGTACCTGGTCTATCAGGTCCGCATCCTGCCACCGGAGGATGGCGAGAAACGCCTGCTCCCTGACTCACAGATCCGCCAGTACCTGGCGCTGGCGCCCGGAGACATCTACTCCAAGGACAAGACCGATAAATCCTCGAAAACACTTGAAGACCTGTACGGCCAGATTGGTTTCCTGGACGTCAGAGTCCGTGTCACCGCGCTGCCGCACGAGGACGAACCGCTTGTCGACCTGGTCGTGAGGATCCAGCAGGGCGTCCCCTCGGTTGTTGGCAAGGTCAGCATCACCGGCAACGAACTGACGCGGCAGAAAGTCGTGCTACGGCAGGTCCGCGGCATGGACCCCGGCAGGCGGTTCGACAAGACCGGTGTCGACCGCACACGGCGCAGGCTCGCCGACGGCAGGCTCTTCAGCGAGGGCACGGTCACGATCCTTGGCGAGCCCGAGGACGGCACGCGCGACGTGCTGGTTGATGTCACCGAAGCGACCACCGGCTCGATCAGCTTCGGTGCGGGCGTCAGCTCCGACGCCGGCGTCCTGGGCGCGATCGACCTGAGCCAGCGAAACTTCGATATCACCGACACGCCGCAGACACCCAAGGAGTTCTTCTCCGGCCGGGCCTTCCGCGGTGCGGGGCAGTCTTTCTCGCTTTCGCTGCAACCCGGCGACGAGGTCAGCCGGTACGCGATCTCCTTCAGCGAGCCGTCGCTCTTGGAGACGGACTACTTCTTCGGCACATCGATTTCGCTGTACGAGCGTGAGTTCGACGACTACGACGAGGAGCGCACCGGCGGCACCGTCTCACTGGGCCGACGCTTCGGCGATGTCTGGTCGGCGTCGGTCGCCGCACGCGCCGCCACGGTCGATATCTCCACCATCCAGCCCGACGCGCCCGTTGATGTATTCGCCGTGGCCGGGGAAAGCGACCTGGCCGCGTTCGGCTTCGGGGTCGTCCGCAGCACCACCGACAGCAACATCTTCCCCACACGCGGCAACCGCTGGGAGTTCAACGTCGAACAGGTCGGCGCTTTGGGCGGGGACTACGACTTCACAAAGATCTCCACCGAGTTCCGTCAGTTCTGGACCGTCGAGGAGGACTTCTTCGGCCGACGCACCGTGCTGAGCTGGCGTGTCAAGGCGGCGATCATCCCCGAAGACAACGAGGCCCCGTTCTTCGAGCGGTTGTACCTCGGCGGGCAGAGCACGTTCCGCGGGTTCGAGTTCCGCGGTGTCGGGCCACGCGGCATCGAGGCCAACACCATGACCGCCGGCGACGAAGCGGTCGGCGATGAATGGCTGCTGGCTGCGGGTGTGGAATACAACTTCCCGATCTACGGCGATACCCTCCGGATGGTGTTCTTCTCGGATATGGGCACGCTCACCGACGACCCGGGCGTGGACGACTGGCGCGTCTCGGTCGGCACGGGCCTGCGGATCAAGATCCCGTTCTTCGGGGCGGCACCCTTTGCCCTGGACGTCGCGACCCCGGTCCTCAAGGAAGAGGGCGACCAGACCCAGGTCCTCAGCTTCAGCCTGGACCTGCCTTTCCGTTAATCCAAGGCAAAGAACGCTGCTTACAGCCTCCGAACCCTCGAACACCTACAACCCGCCGAGCGTATACAAATAGATACAGAGAAACTCACGATCCAACCGATTTCGACCTGACCCACTGACTGTTTATCCACCCCTGCGGCCCATCTACCGGATACCCCGGGAGCGCCGGCCAAAACCATGGAGAATCACATGCATACCTCACGCAACATCCTCATCGCCGCCACCGCGCTGGTCGTCCTCGCCGTCGGGCTGGTCGGTGTCAACGCTCAGGGCGTCCTAAGCGGCGAGCCCACCGTTGTCGCCGTCGTCGACCTGGGCAACCTCTACGACTCGCTCCGCGAGAAGCAGCAGATCGACACCGAACTGGGCACCATCCGCACGCGCGTGACCCAGGAGAGCGAGGACCAGCAGAAGGACATCGCCCAGAAGAAGCAGGACCTTGACATGCTCGTCCCCGGCACCCCGCCATACGCCGACGCCCAGGAGGCCTACGAACGCGCCGCCTTGGATTACCAGGTCTGGGCCCAGTACGAGCAGAACAAGCTGTCCCGCGAAGCCAGCATCCGCATCAAGAAGCTCCAGGAGAATCTTGAGAAGGCGATCGCCACCGTCGCGGAAAACCAGAACGTCGGCCTAGTCCTCTACCAGCAGCAGTCGCTGCGTCTTGGCACCAACGCGCAGGGCCGCCAGCAGACCGCCAACATCGAGATCGTCGCCTGGGCCAGCGACACGGTGGACATCACCGACCTGGTGGCCCAGCAGATGAACAACGACTTCGAGAACAGCCGATAATCCGCTGGCTCAGGGCTTGCGGGCACGAATCCGTGTGATATTCGTGGGGAAATCCGCGGGGGATTCCGGGCGGCCGCTTCCTGCTGTAAAATACGGACCATCGAATAAGCCCCGGGCACACGCCCGGGGTTTGATTTAATCACGCAACGCCCCCGCCACACAGGACCCCCGCCTTGAGTACCGGACCGATCACCCACGATACCGCCCGCATCGCCGAACACGTCGGCGGTGAGTTGGTCGGCCCGACGGATACGCCGATCAACGGCATCAGTGACTTCAACGAATCGCAGCCGGGCCAGCTCACACTCATCGGCAACCAGAAATACGCCGACCGCTGGCCGGCCTGCAAGGCCTCGGCCGCGTTGATCCTCAACAGCCTGGACTGCCCGAACACCAACGGCAAGACACTCATCCGCGTCGAAGACGCCGACCTCGCGTTCAACAAAGCCCTGAATCTATACGCGCCGCCCAGGATCAAGCCCGACGACGGCGTCCACCCGACCGCCATCGTCCACCCGACCACAAAGATCGGTGGCAACACTCGCATCGGTGCCCACTGCCTGATCGGTCCCGGCGTCACCCTCGGCGACAATTGCACGCTCCACAACAATGTCACCATCCTCGACGACACGACGCTGGGCAACTGCTGCACGCTCTGGACGGGCGTGGTGATCCGCGACCGATGCGCGATCGGCGACCGCTGTATCATCCACCCCAACGCCGTGATCGGTGCCGACGGGTTCGGCTACCGCCCGGAGATGTCCGAACAGGGCCCGCGCCTCGTCAAGACCCCGCAGATCGGGACCGTCACCATCGGCGACGACGTGGAGATCGGTGCCGGTGCCTGCATCGACCGAGCCAAGTGCAACGCGACCGTCATCGGGGACGGCTGCAAGCTCGACAACCTCGTACAGATTGGCCACAACTGCCGGCTCGGGAAGATGGTGATCGTCTCGGGCTGCACCGGCATCGGCGGATCGACCGTGATCGGAGACGGCACGATGATCGGCGGACACGTCGCCATCACCGACCACGCCAACATCGGCCCGGGGGTCCAGCTCGCCGGTGGCTCACAGGTCGCCGGCGACCTCGCCGCCGGGGGCACCTACGCCGGTTCGCCGGCCCGGCCGATCCGCGAGACCATCCGTGAGGTCACCGCACTACGAAAACTGCCCGACCTTTTGAAACAACAGCGCCGCAGGTAGAATACCCATGGTGGATTTAATGATAATGCGTACTCTTATTTCAGCGCCCGCCCGTAGTTGCGGCGATTCAAATCCTTGCCCCGGCTAAGTCAGACCGGACCGTAACGTCATGCAACCCCAGCAGACCATCCGTAAACCCGTCACACTCTCAGGCCCCGGGCTGTTTCACGGCAAGCCCGCGAAGCTGACGTTCAAGCCCGCCGGGGTCAATCACGGCGTATGCTTTGTCCGAACCGACCTGAACAACATCGAGGTCCCCGCGCTGGTCACCCACGTCGTCCGCCGGCCAAGGCGCACCACGCTGCGCACCGGCGAGGCCGTGATCGAAACATGCGAGCACTGCCTCTCCGCCGTCGCCGGGATGCACATCGACAACCTGCTGATCGAGTTGGACGCGCCGGAAGTCCCCGCGCTGGACGGCTCGGCCAAGCCCTTCTTCGATGCGCTCGCCGACGCGGGCATCGAGAAGGCCGACCAGCCCAGGCACTGCCTGGTCATCAAGCACCCCGTGGTCGTGCAGCAGGACGACGCCATGGTCGCCGCGATGCCCTGCGATACCGACGAGCAGACGCAGTTCCTCTACGAGCTGGACTACGGCCCGGACAACCCGCTTGGCCGACAGACCCAGCAGTTCAATTTCCTCAACGGCAACTACGCCCACGAGATCGCCCCCGCCCGGACCTACATCCTCGAGCATGAGGCCCGCGCCCTGCGCGCCGCGGGTTTGGGCAAGCACCTCAGCGAAGACGACGTCCTGGTCATCGGCGACGACGGCCCCATGGGCACCAACGAGATGCGGTTCGACAACGAGCCGGCGCGGCACAAGCTCCTTGACCTTATCGGCGACCTCTTCCTGCTGGGCTGCCCGATCAAGGGCCGGATCATCGCGCACAAGTCCGGCCACGCGATGAACCATCAGCTGGTCCGCCAGCTGATCAAGACCCACCAGGGCCAGACACGCGCCGAGCTGGGATCTCACAAAAGCGTCTTCGACATCCGCAAGATCCATCGGCTGCTGCCGCACCGCTACCCGATGCTCCTGGTCGACCGGGTCGTCGAGATCGACGGCGACCGGCGCGCCGTCGGCATCAAAAACGTCTCGATCAACGAGCCCTTCTTCCAAGGGCACTACCCCGGCACACCGATCATGCCCGGCGTGCTGGTCGTCGAGGCGATGGCCCAGCTCTCCGGCGTCCTGATCGGGCAGAAACTCGAACACACCGGCAAGCTCGCCGTCCTCCTGTCGTTGGACCGCGTCAAACTCCGCCGACCCGTCACCCCCGGCGACCAACTCATGATGGAGGCCATCAGCGTCAAGATGCGTGGCCGGATCGTGCACATGCGCTGCCGGGCCTACGTCGCCGAAGACCTCGCCGCCGAAGCCGAAGTCAAATTTATGCTCGTCGACGACGATCAGTCGAAGTGAGGCCTATGCCAAACACCGTCCTCATCACCGGCGCCGCGGGGCTCATCGGGTCGCACCTCTGCCAGGTCCGCCTGGCCATGGGCGATCAGGTCATCGGCATCGACAACTTCAACGACTACTACAGCCCCGAGCAGAAGCGCGCCAACGTCGCCGAGTTCGTAGACCACGACAACTTCACGCTCTGCGAGATTGATATCCGTGATGAAGACACGGTCAACCAGGTCTTCGCGACCCAGAAGCCTACCGCAGTCGCCCACCTCGCCGCGATGGCGAACGTCCGCTACTCGATCGGCCGAACCCCGTTGTACAGCGACGTGAACATCACCGGCTCGGTCAACCTCCTGGAAGCGGCGCACAAGAACGGTGTCCAGGTCTTCACCTTCGCCAGCACCAGCAGCATCTACGGCAAGACCCCGCAGCTGCCGTTCGTCGAGACCGACGCCTGCAACAGGCCGCTCTCCGCCTACCCCGCCAGCAAGAAGGCCATCGAGCTGATGGGCTACACCTACCACAACCTCCACGGCATGAACTTCACCGCCATGCGCTTCTTCAGCGTCTACGGCCCCCGCGCCAGGCCCGACATGATGCCCTTCATGGTCACCGACCGCATCGCACGCGGCGACACCATCACGCTCTTCGACGCCGGCGACATGAAACGGGACTGGACCTTCGTGGACGACATCGTTTCGGGCGTCTCCGCTGCGATGGACACGCCGCTTGGCTACGAGGTCATCAACATCGGACGCGGTGAGCCCGTCCTGATGAAAGACTTCGTCACGATCGTCGAGGAACTCGTCGGCAAGAAAGCGATCCTCGAAACCCCACCCGCGCCGGCGAGCGAGCCGAAGATCACCTTCGCCAACATCGACAAGGCCCGCCAGCTCCTGAACTACAGCCCCCAAACCTCTGTCGCCGACGGCCTGGCCAAACTCTGGGCGTGGTATCAGAAGCAGTACATGCAATGACCACACAACGCTTGTTCTGACCGCGGATATCCATCCGCTGCTACGAAAGATCAATACCACTACGCTTTTCTTAACTGTGGATGTATATCCGCAGTTCCCCGAACGCAATGAATTGCACCCATCACCTTCCCGCCACAAGGCCCCTATGTGATGTGGCAGATACCTCGACATCAGATGGTCGAAATGCTTTTGGTCCACGAAACGCTTGCGGCTGCCGCCCCGGCTGAACCACGGCCCCGGTGGTCGGTCAAGAGCTTTGCTAAAAAACCGATCCTAGTTGGCGTTTCAACGTCAGCGATACCTCCGCCCATTCAATGAACCCATCCCAACTGACCAGGATGTGCAGGTGTGTGGGGTTCGCGACGGCCTGATGCAGACGCCAATCATACGTGTCGCAGACTATTCTGGTTGTGTCTATCAACACGTTCTGCATGCGGTTATCGAATAGAACCGGCGGGTGTTTCGCCAGGCGGTCATACGCCTCCGCCCGCCGAAGGTCCGTCGAGAGTATCCCTCGCCCTTACGGACTTACCCCTTCGACCTGTCCGCATTCCACGAGCGATATGCGTGGAAGGTAAACAGGTAGACCGCCATGATTGCCACCCGTCTCTGCTGCGGATATGCATCCGCAGCTAACACCGCTATGGCTGCGTCGGTGGTTGATAATTCCGCTGCCGTGCGGCCAGCTCGTCCATGGTTTTGCCGGTCTGCTCCATGATGACCGCCTCGGCCTCCCAGATCGGCATAGCCTGAGTGTGGCCGTCCGCGAAACCGACGACCAGGGCCTCGAAGTTCGCAGCGTCCTCGGGCAACTCGAACAGGCAGATCGTCCCCGATGGGTTTCTGATCTCCGACATCTTCGGCATGGGGATCAAGACATACGACGCGTTCTGGCGCAGCCACGACGACTTCGCCTCTTTAGAAAGCGCATCGAAACCCGGCGGCACCTGCTTCCCAGATGCCGGTGTTAAATAAACGCCCGGGGTATCCAGGTAACCCATGTCCAGCGGCAACGCGATGTCATGCGGAAACTCGTCGTTGTGGTCGGTGGCATAGATAAACATACCAAGCACGAGCTGCCGGGCGTTGCTCATGCTGTGCGCCCCCCGGGCCGCCTGCCGCGCCGAGCCGAGCGCCGGCAGCAGTGTCCCGAGCATGACCGGGGCGCTAGAGGTCATATCCATACCCGCCTGTGGCCCGAGCATCATCGCGCCGGGGAACGGCGTAATCGCGCGCGAGTAGTAGCCCTCGTCGTCGCTCCAGGCGACCTGCCCCATCGGTTCGATGTACGGCTCGATCCGCGCGAAGGGCGGCAGCAGCATCGGCATCGTGTCGCCACCAAACATCGGCAGGAACCCGGCGGCCAATTGCGACATCATCACAAGGTTCGGATACGAACCCTCCGCCGTGGCGGGCAGGTCCGCAAAGCTGATCGCCGTCGCCTCGTCCCGATCGAGTCGGGCACGCACCACCTGGAACTTTTCATTGGTCAGGATCGAGCCCCGCCCCGCCCGGATGCGGTCCCCGGCCATCATCACGACCTGCGGGTACAGCCCCACATACAAACGCCCCTCATAAATCGACCAGGTCGGCGACAACAGCGGAACCCCCAGGCTGTGCATCGTCATATCCTGATCGGTCGAGGTCAGGAACCGGATGCGCATCCCCGCCTCGGCACCCATCTGGCCCATCATGGCGTTCGCCAGTGCTTGTAGCGATACCAGCGCCTGCCGAACCTTCTCCGGGTCGTTCAGTTCGTTGACCAGGCACATGCCCATCATCCCGCTGCCGGTCGCGCCGGGGTCGGTGTAGGCAAACCACGCCGAACCTAGCCCGCGGATCAGGTCCGCCTCCAGATTCACACCGGTCATCTGGTTGGCCTGCGCCAACGCGTCTTCCATCATCGGCGACGCATCGGGGGCGATCTCGTTGACCGCCTTGCGCACCGTGTCCAGCAACGCGCCCAGGTCGAAACGCGCCGCCATCATCCACGGCGCCTCGGCGGGCACCGCTTCGAGCTGCGAATCCGTAATCGGGTCGCCATCAAATACACCCATCAACCCCACGCGCGGGGCCGGGGCGTCGATGAACAGGTCGTCACGCCAGTCCTTCCCATCAAACCCCGACGACCACGCCGCCGCGTTCAAGCCTTCCAGCCCAAGCGCGCTGCGTACTCTCAGCCACATCTCATAATCATCGGGATTGCCCTCGGCGTCAAAAGCCAGATCGACCAGCGAGATCAGCCCGCGTGTGTCGATGTAGACCACCAGCACGCCCTGCGGGTCGACCCGCGACACCGTCCGCTTGAAGTCCGCGTTGCTGTCCAGGGTCGCGCCGACCGCCGCCGCGTCCAGCCCGTCGGCGGAGGCTTCACCGATCGTCAGAGAGACCAGCCCGTCGGCCCGCTTCACGCTCAGCCACGAGCCGGGAACGCCCGGGGCCCTTGGGATGTTCTGTGAAACCCTGGCCACCATCTGGTTCAGCTGCGCCTCGAGCCCCGCACCGACTTCGCCCTCCGCCTGCCAGAGCACGACGAAGCACACGGGCATGTCCGGGTTTTGTGTCAGCCGAAGATACGCCGCCGTCGGCTGCCGCCAGGACGCCTCGCCGATGGTCCGGACCAGCCCGGTCACCATCGTCACGTCCGGGTTGTGCGCGTTGGCCCGCTCGATCACGTCCAACGTCTGAGCCAACGCCTCGGGCAGCTCGGTCGCCGCCCGCAACGCTTCAAGGTTCGACCCGGCATAACCGTCGCCCAAGTCGTCCGCCCCACGCCAGCCGACATACAACACCGCGTCCGTCGGCACACGCTCCACCAGCGGCTGCGCCACCGCGCAAGATACAAAAACCAACGTCAGGACCAGGAACGCGAAGAGGTGCTTATTCATAATGTCGTAACCCCGAATCAAGTAGAGGAATCGCCCGGCCCGACGCTCGGTAACCGGAGACACAATCATACCACGCACAGGAAAGATACGAGATAACAATCATGATTCCAGGTGATGGCCTAACAAAACAACCACCCCGAATGAAATAGACGGTTACAGGCCGTAAATCCACCGGATCGGGCGGGTGTTTCAACGACGACGCAGCAACGCGAACCCGCCCAGCCCCATCACCGCCAGCGAGGCCGGCTCGGGGAAGAACCAGCCGTTTACGACGGTGCCGCTGACACGTCTTTGACTCCCCGCGAACGCGGCGATCATTTCCCATGTCCCGTGGGCTTCATCGGTCAGGGTGATGTTGCCGATCTGCACGAAGCCGGTGTCGGTGGTCGACGTGTTGAACCAGGTCACGCTGACCGCGTCCACACCGGTGCCGCCGATATTCAGTGGGCCGCCCCCGAGGTCGCCCGCACCCCCGGCGATGCCCGCCGTGCCGTCGTTAGGGATACCCACCGCCGAATCGAAACGAAGGGCAGGCACAAAACCCCACAGGGCGGCCTGCGTGCCGTCGGAATCGAAACCGGGGTCGTTGTAGACCGAACCGTTGGACAGGTCCATCTTGAGCACCGCGCTGGTCCAGTCGTCGCCCTGGCCGTCAGCCACAAGGGTGGTGGCCACCGTGCCGGGGATAGTGTTGGTCCCGTCGATCAAGCCATCCAAGTACGCGGCCATGGCGGAACGGGCGGTGAAACCCACAACCAAAATCGGTAGCGCAAACTTCATCATTTTCATCGTCGGCCTGCTGTATGGTTCCCGCTGAGAAACGGTCCAGACGACCGGCGTACTCAGGGTCGCCCAAAGCGGACCCGGTTAGCGACGCCGACGCAACGCGGCGAGGCCGCCGAGGGCCAATAGCGCCAACGAGGCCGGTTCGGGGATTTCAAACACGCCGCTGGTGCGGACCTGTCCGCCGGCGAAGGAGACGATCAGTTCCCAGGTGCCGGTAGCGTCGTCCGTCAGGGTGATGTTCGCGATCTGGACCGGACCGGTGTTGTTGGTGGCGGTGTTGAACCAGGTGATGCTGGCGGCGTCCACGCCACCGCCGCCGAGGTTCTGAGGCCCACCCCCATGGTCGCCTGCCCCGCCGGCGATGCCGGCTGAGCCGTCGTTGGCGATCCCAACATAGCTGTCCCACCTAACAAGCGGGATAAATCCCCACAGGGCCGGCTGGATCGCATCCGAATCAAACGCGGGGTCGTTGTAGATCGAGCCGCTACTCAGGTCGATCTTGAGGACGGCACCGGTCCAGTCGTCACCCTCCCCGTCGGCAAACAGGGCGTGCGCAACCGTGCCCGGGATCGGGTTGGTCCCGTCGATCTGCCAAGTCGAGGTCGCCGCCACGGCCGCGTTGGCGGCAAAGCCCACAACGATCGCCGGCAGAATCAGCTTGTACGATTTCAATTCCAGCCTCCTTATTTAGGTCCCGCGAAAAGAACACATCATGCGTAGAAAACGCTCGGCAAGACCCCGGTTCGTGTCAGGCACGCTGTTTGGAAACGAACGACTGGATGCCCACGACACACCCTGATTGTAACTTTTGTCGGCCCCGTGCCCAGAACAATCGACGGGGCAGGCATAAAAAAACAACCGTCCACCCTGAGGTGGACGGTTGCGATAGGAATTAACCTATTGGGCTGCGGAAGTCGGCTTAGCGACGACGACGCAGGGCAGCGATGCCGCCGAGGCCCATGAGAGCCAGCGAGGCAGGCTCAGGAACGAAGGCACCGTTTTCAACGATGCCGCTGCTGCGGACCTGGCTATCAGCGAAGGAGAGGATCAGTTCCCAAGTGCCTTGGGCCTGATCTTCAGCGCTGATGTTGCCGATCTGGACGGGGCCGGTGTTACCGGTGTTGGTGTTGAACCAGGTGATGGACGCAGCGTCAACGCCGCCGCCACCGAGGTTCTGAGGGCCACCACCGAGGTCGCCAGCACCGCCAGCGATACCGGCCGAGCCGTCGTTTTGGATACCCACGGCCGAGTCCCAACGCAGTTCAGGGACAAAGCCCCACAGAGCCGCGTTGGTCGCGTCACCAGGGAACGCCAGGTTGTTGTACAGCGAGCCAGAGGTCAGATCGACCTTGAGGACCGCACCGGTCCAGTCGACGCCTTCGCCGTCAGCGGAAATGGCATTAGCCACAACACCGGGGATGGTGTTGGTAGCGTCAACCGAGAAACCGCCGGTGGCGGCCATTGCGGAACTGGCGGTGAAACCAGCGGCAACTACGGGCAGAACAAACTTAACAATCTTCATCTTCAATCTCCTTAAGATCCCACAAAAAGAGTAACTCAAACACTGAATTTTTCACAAGGCCGTACGGGCCTGATGAGTAACGGTAGTAGACTATACCACGGGGTTGGCCGGAATGGAAGTCTTTTTTAGTTTAATTTCCATGAATTTCTCAGGCCCCGTGGCCCGGCCGCGGCAAGGGCCGCGGCCGGATTTCGGGCGTTTATCAGCAGAATCAGGCCTTTTTACGCCTACGGCCCATAGCCGAGAGGCCGGCGATGGTAAGCAGGGTAAGAGAGGCAGGTTCGGGGATCGCTGAGCCACCCGTAGGGGGGGTTCCAGCGTTCCAATTACCCAGGACTGTATTAAGGTCATCGATGCCTACGAACCCGTCGCCCGAGGGGTCCGCCAGGGGGTTGCCGGGGGGCACATTCTGGTTCCAGTTGCCCAGGACGATGTTCAGGTCGTTGATCCCAACGAACCCATCGCCGTCCAGGTCACCCACGAGGGGGGCGGCCCCACAGTTGGCACCCAGGCAGAAGTACTCGTAGTGATCCTCGGTGCCGAAGCCCCGGGTGCTCTCATCGGCGTCCAGGTGGGCCTGGGTCACCACGCCGGTGTCCAGGTCCAGGGCGTACCAGTCAAACTCGAAGTCGCCGCCAGTCGCGGGATCGGGTCCGCTGTCGAAGTCGTAGAAATACATGACGTTTTCGACGTAGTCATAGACCGTACGACGGCCATCCACCGCGAAGGTGTCGTCGTCGGGCAGGGCGGTGAGGTCCAACTGCAAGTAGCCCCAGGCCCCGAATTCGATCTGGCCGACCCCGTTGTCGTAGCTGGTGACCTCGCGGATGATGACCGAGGGTTCATCCTGAGGGGTGTCAAAGTTGCCGCTCTCGATGATAAAGATATCGCCGGTCAGGGGGTTGACGTGGACGCCGTTGACGTCGCCGTCGTTGGACAGGGGGTCCAGGACCGGGTTGTCATCGAGGATGAAGTTGGTGGTGCCTGCTCCGACATTGAATTGCCGCAGGCCGTTGCCTGCCGGGCCGGTGAGGTTGGTGATCTCGAAGAAGGAGACCTCGTCGCCGGTGCCGGCGGGCTGGTCGTTCTCGACGATCCACAGGCCGGTGACGCCGTCTTTGGTGACCAGGGTCGCGTCGACGTATTCGCCGGGGCTGCCGGTATCCATCAGGGGTTGGCCGATGATGGTGGATTCCCAGGTCTCGGTGGTGCCCAGATCAAAGCCGCCCTCGGTGCTGCCGGGGACGTTGGCCGCCGAGCCGCCCGGGCTGGTGCTGAGCCTGTTGAGGATGCGGACGGTCGGGTCTTCGGCATCGGTCAGTGCGGCGATCGCGGCGGCATCATTCACTGCCCCGTTGGGCCGATCCAGCAGGACTAGCGTGTCGCCACCGATGAAATCGAGGGTCGTGTCGATGTAGCCATGCACCCCGTTGGGTGGGAAGTCGTTGAACTCAGGCCGGGCGACTTCGCCGACCTTGTTCACGAGCCCGGCGAGGAAGACCTCGTTGGCGTTAGCCGGGCCGGCGGTGTAGGTCTGGATGTTGTCGACGCGCAGGTCGTGCTCGCCGGGGGCCGGGGCCGGGGCGCCGGGGTCGGCCAGGGTGCCCTGGCTGACGTAGGTGACGTAAGCGCCGCCCTGATTGGCGGACCAGTCGTTGTAGGCGGTGACGAAGTCGAACGTGAGGATGTTGTAGTCGCCCTCGGTGTTGTCCGGCACACCGAACAGGGCGTTGTTCGTGCCGTTGACCTGAACGCTGCCGATCGGTCCGTCACGGTCGACTTCAAGGACGTAGGTCATCCCGGTGTTGGGATCGACCGTCAGGCTGCCGAGGCTGCGCGACGTGCCGGTGGTGACCGGGGTACCTATGACGATTTGGGTATTGGAGTTCTTCCAGCCTGCGAAGATCGCAAACAGCGGGCTGGACATGTCGGACGCGTCGTAATAGACCACCGTGTTGCTGGAGTTGCCGTTGTTGCGGTCGTCGTCCAGGACGGCGATGAAGCCGCCGGTCGGGGCGGCGAGGACCGTCCCCGCGAATGAAGCCGCAAACAAAGCGGCGGTAATTGAGGTCAAGACACTGGGTAAACGCATTTTCATCCTCCTAAAAGATGGCATAGAAAAAACAAGTCTCTTCGATGTTCACAAGCCTGATTTCAGTTGCTCTGCCCATTCATAGAATGGGCCGATTGCACCATTGAATCTAAAGTTAAATCAACCCGTCAAAATCCGTATCACCTGAGCGTACCGATAGAACCGTTTGGACCCACCCCAGACCCCGTTGGGAACCAAGGCTCATACGTTTCCAGCGTGAAGTTGGCGGCACCGGGGAAGGCTTCGGAGGCCTTCATGCTCTCGCCGTGCCCGTCGAAGTACACCACGTTCAGCCCTAAATTGTGCCGGAAACCAAGCCTTTCAGAGTCGGAGGTCGGCGTGCCATCTGTGTTGTATTCAAATGGCCCGGCTCTCCATTCCATCGCGGGACCATATTCCATGAAGTTGCCGCCTTGGATCTGTCTGGGCAGGCCGTTGTAGCTTAGTTCGTCGTTCTCCCAATAACGATTGCCCTCCGATGCCCAAATCTTGTTGGACGGAGGACCGACTCGATCGAGCCTTGGGGCGTAACCCCTAGGCGAATCGATGGTCCCGCGCGCCTGCGATGTCAGGTTGCCCGCAAACTGACCGCCGGCACCCACTTCGGTGGAGTTGTGGAACTGGAAGCCCAGCACCGCGCTGTAGCTGGCGTAGGGAAGGTCGTTCGGCAGGCTTCCAAAACCTACGAAAACCTTGTCATAGATTTCATTATTCGATGGGCACTTCAACTCATTGCTGAGGATGGATTCGATACGTTTAGCCGGATCGGTTGGCAGCCCCAGTGAATCCCCCAGTGTCGGCGAAACCCAGTCCATGTTCTGCGTAGGCCCGCTGGATGTTTCACGGATATTACCAACAGCATTGATAAACCGGCCACTTGTCGCAGGTCCTGCCAGCCAGTCATCGTTATTCGAGGCGTAGACCGCCATCCCCTGGCCGGTGCTGCGCTGATGCCCCAGGCAGACCGCCGACTGAGCGGATTTTCGTGCCGCGCCCAGCGCCGGCAGGAGGATGCCGACCAGCAGGGCGATGATGGAGATCACCACCAGCAGCTCGATGAGTGTGAATGCGTCCCGACGTGTTTCCCTGGTCTTCATAGGCATAGTGTTCGTCCCTGTGCTGATCGCTGACTTTGTGGCTT
>JAJDCW010000053.1 GCA_029260635.1 Phycisphaeraceae bacterium
AGACACACCCGGAAGTCGTGCACAAGTACGGGCCCTACCTCTGGATGGACCCGGCGGAGCCGCTGGTGCAGCAGCACTCGCTTAACGTGATCATGGACGTGGTCAACCGCTACGACATTGATGGCGTCCACATGGACGACTACTTCTACCCGTACATCGTTCAAGATGATGAGGGCAACGACGTGGACTTCCCCGACGACCGGGCGTGGAACGCCTACCAGGAAGCCGGCGGCAAACTCAGCCGAAGCGACTGGCGGCGCAAAGCCGTCAACGACTTCATCAAGCGGCTCTACAAGTCGGTTAAAGAGGCCAAGCCGCACGTGCAGGTCGGGTTGTCGCCTTTCGGCATCTGGAAGCCGGGGCACCCCGAGCAGATCAAGGGTTTTAATCAGTACGAGGGGCTGTACGCCGACGCGAAGCTCTGGCTGAACAAGGGCTGGATTGATTACTTCACGCCTCAACTGTACTGGGAGATCGCCAAGCCCGATCAGAGCTTCACCGCATTGCTCGGATGGTGGTCAAGTGAGAACAAGAAAGACCGGCACTTCTGGCCGGGCGTCGCGCCGTACCGCACGGGTAAACAGTTCGACGAGACCGAGGTGCAGTACCAGATCAAGTGGACGCGCATCCTCACCCCCGACAGCCCCGGCACGGTCCACTTCTCTATGAAGTCGTACATGGGTGAAGACGTGTCGCTGGACGAGCAGATCGTGAAGACGGTATATGGCGAGCAAGCACTGGCTCCGGCGTCGCCGTGGCTTGGCAAAAAACGGCCTATGACACCGATCGCTGAAGTCGCCAATGTAGCGGACGGTATCGTGACCGTTAGAGCAGAACCCAAGACTCTTGAAGGGCTTCGTTGCTGGGTCGTTCAGGTCCAACAGGGCGAAACCTGGTCCTATGACATCATCCCCGCCACAGAAGCCGCCGCCAAGATCAAGCTGGCAATCGCCGACGCCCCAGCCGACCGGGTTGTCGTGTCATATGTCAGTCGAAACGGTATACAGAGCAAACCGCAAACACTGATTTTACAGGCAGATACACCAGAATAACCCAAAATCAACCAAAAACGAACGGGCTCCTACCGGAGCCGGGCTCGGCCTGTGTGCTCCCAAGAGCCATGGCGCGGCCGGAGTTGTCTGATACCCCAACTGACGTTATTCTACGGTGTTCCGACGGGATGTATCTTTTACCCACCACACGGTTTACTCAACTAAGGGTCACACCTCGATGAGCGATGCCCAAGGCACGGCGATTATGGAAGCAGAAGAAGTCCGCGACACCAGCACCAGCCAGAAGTTTTTCCAGAAGGGATTCGAGGCTGAGCAGAACGGCGACCGGATGGCCGCGGTCGAGGCCTACGAAGCGGCCTACACCGCGGACCCCGACGACCCGCGTGTCTGTTTCCGACTGGCGTACAACCTGGACTTGATGGGTGAAGAGGAAGAGGCCCTGCACCTCTACGAAGAGGCCGGCCGAGCAGAGCGCCCCTCGCTCAACGCGCTGATCAACCTGGCGGTCATGTATGAAGACCGAGGCATGTACTCCCAGGCCGAACGCTGCCTCCGGCAGGTTCTCTCCACCGAACCTAATCATCCGCGCGCACGCCTGTTCATCAAAGACGTCATGGCCAGCAAGGCCATGCTCATCGACGACGAGCAGGAGAAGCAGCTCGAGAAGCACGCCGCGATGCTGGACACACCGGTCACCGACTTCGAGTTGAGCGTCCGCACACGCAATGCGCTCCGCAAGATGAATATCCGCACGCTCGGCGACCTTTTGCGAGTGACCGAGGCCGAGCTCCGCAGCTTCAAGAACTTCGGCGACGCCAGCCTCGACGAGATCAAGGCCATGCTCGCCCAGAAGACCCTGAGGCTCGGCCAGACCGCCGAGCAGCAGAAGGAAGCCGTCAAGCAGCAGGTCTACGACCAACTCACCGACGCCGGCGGCGACTCGGAGATCCTCAGCAAGAGCGTCAACGAGATGGCCCTGTCCGTCCGGGCTCGCAAGGCGCTGGCCCTCCTGAACATCACCGTCATCGGTGACCTGGTCCTCAAGACCGAGGCCGAGCTGATGGGCGTCAAGAACTTCGGCATGACCAGCCTCACCGAGATCAAGCAATGCCTGATCGACATGGGCCTGAACCTGCGTCAGCTCGACAGCGAGTAAGCCTATGATCTGCAGCATTTAAGTATCACACAACGCCGTCCGCCAGGGCGGCGTTTTTTTTGATACTTAATGCCTGTGGTATCAAAACGTCATGTCATATGGTGTTGGGCACGAGGTACTTAAACATCACCCAGGCAAGCCCCGGTCAGCCTT
Organism: Phycisphaeraceae bacterium; assembly: GCA_029260635.1. Lineage (GTDB taxonomy): Bacteria > Planctomycetota > Phycisphaerae > Phycisphaerales > Phycisphaeraceae > JAJRRS01. The sequence goes on from JAJDCW010000053.1 coordinate 2,323, forward strand.
GCGGTTTGGATCAGTGGGTGATCGGCTGGGACCAGTTTCTTCTTGCCGGCGACATCCGCTAATGGGACAGGCACCGCCTGGTCGCCCCGTGAGGCGATCATCACGCCGTACTGCTCTGCCTCAAGACACTGTGCCGCCGCCGTGCCTAATTGCGTCGCGAGCATACGGTCCGCGGCCGAGGGCGTTCCGCCTCGTTGCAGGTGCCCCAGGATCGTCAGCCTGGCTTCCAGCCCGGTCAGCTTTTCCAAGTCCCGTGTCAGGTTCAGCGTGTGGTCGCCCCGCCTGTTATCCAGCGCGGTCAGATCGGCCTTGATGGTAGCACGCTGGCTCTTGCTCTTAGTTTCAGCTTTGAGCGCCTTAAGCTCGGTAAATGATTTGGCTTCATCCGCCGACATCGCGCCCTCGGCGACGGCGACGATAGAGAAACGCTTGCCGCTCTTGGTCCGCCGACGGATCGCGTTGGCGACCGACTCAAGGTCGTAAGGGATCTCGGGGATCAGGATCACGTCCGCCCCCCCGGCGATCCCCGCGCCCAACGCCAGCCAACCGGCTCGGTGGCCCATGATCTCCACCACGATGATCCGGTTGTGGCTGGTGGCCGTGGAATGCAGTTTATCGATCGCATCGGTCGCGATACCCAGTGCGGTATCGAAGCCGAACGTCACATCCGTCATGCTCACGTCATTGTCGATCGTCTTCGGCAGTGTCACGACATTCAGCCCCAGGTCGTGCAGCAGCTTCGCGTTCTTCTGTGTCCCCCCACCGCCGAGACAAACAAGCGCATCGAGGTGATGACGTTTATACGTCTCGACCATCACGCCGGTCATATCGAGCACCTTATCACCGACCGGCATCTTGTTGGGCTTGTCCCGGCTGGTCCCCAGGATCGTCCCACCGGAAGTGAGGATGCCCGACAATAATTCATCGTCCAGCCGGATGATCCGGTCCTGCATCAGGCCACGGAACCCGTCGCGGAACCCGATCAGGCTCATCCCGTACTTCCCGATGGCCGGCTTTCCCACACCCCGGATCGCGGCGTTCAACCCCGGACAGTCCCCGCCGGATGTCAGTATCCCAATATTGCGTGTTGGCATGCGTATATCCTCCACGAGGTTTTACATCCCCGACGCCGATCCGTCCATACACCTCCCGCCGCCTAAACCTGCTCACGGTTTGATAAACGCGACACGGCTCATCAAATCTGAGTCGCGGGCCATGTGATTTCTTAGACTCGATGCCTCTGGTCAAACACACGATCAAGAGCCTGGCCGACCACGTCGTAATCATTCATCTATAAAAGATTGCGGTTTGACATGAGATAGAGACAGAAACATGCCCCACAAAGCCGGTGATTGCTGACGGCCAGTAGTGGTTGCTGTGTGAACGATAACGCCAAGGCCAAAATGACAGCCCAAAAGCCATCCCCCCAATGCCTGTCAGGAATGTTAATAGCAAGAAATGTAATGGGCCCAGCAGGACTTGAACCTGCGACCTCACCCTTATCAGGGGTGCGCTCTGCCAACTGAGCTATGAGCCCGTTGGGCCTGATCCCGGCTTGAACCTGATCTGAGGCAATTTCAGGAGTTCAGGCCCGGGGGCCGTG
>JAJDCW010000054.1 GCA_029260635.1 Phycisphaeraceae bacterium
GGACCTGGTCGTGATCGACTCGGTCGCAGCCCTGATCCCACGTGCTGAAATCGAGGGCGAGATGGGCGACAGCCACGTCGGCCTGCAGGCACGGCTGATGAGTCAGGCCCTGCGTAAGCTCACCGGCGCGATCAACCAGAGTAAGTGCACCGTCGTCTTCATCAACCAGATCCGCGAGAAGATCGGCGTGATGTTTGGCAACCCCGAAACCACCCCAGGCGGCCGTGCCCTGAAGTTCTACTCATCCGTCCGCCTCGACATCCGACGTACCGGCAGCATCAAGGACGGCGACACCGCCGTGGGCAACCGTGTCCGTGTGAAGGTCGTCAAGAACAAGGTCGCGCCCCCGTTCCGGCAGGCAGAGTTCGACATCATGTTCGACGAGGGCATCAGCGCCACCGGCGACCTGCTGGACCTCGCCGTCGAAGAAGAAGTCGTGCAGAAGTCCGGTGCCTGGTTCAGCTTCAACGAGGTCCGCCTCGGGCAGGGCCGGGAGAACAGCAAGCAGTTCATCAAAGAGAACCCCGACCTCTTCGAGGAAATCAAGAAGCTGGTCATGTCGGCCAAGGGCATCGGCGAACCCGTCGAAGAAGACCCCGCCGCCGGAGTGTCCGACGACGACGAACTGGTCCCGGTCGAGACAGACGACGAGTAGTATTCGGTAGCCGTTATGGATCGTGATACCATGACGGCCATGGGCGGACGCTATCTCTGTAATACGACTGATGCAGTAGTGGGGCGTAAGGTGAGTCTACGCGCCTGGGTACTGACGGCTGGTTTCGCACGGTTGGTGGTAATTGCGACCGTGGTTCTGCTTTCTTTGCAGTGGAGTTATGCCACCCAGCCAGAGGCCGACGGGGTGCAAGCCGGTGATAACTGGGAAGAGCGGTTGCACGAGGCGGCGATCGTCACGCACCCGCCGTTAAACGAGATCAGCGGGATCATCCGCAGCCGGACGTACCCCGATGTCTGGTGGGTCCACAACGACAGCGGCGATGTGCCCCGTGTGTTCGCGATGGATGCGCAGGGGCGGGCGATCATGCCCGGCTGGCTGGAAGACAAGTTCTACACGCAGGATTTTGCCGAGGGCAAGACGCCTTGGCCTGGGATCACGGTGCTGAATAGCGCCAACGTCGATTGGGAAGACATCGCGATCGATGGCGGCACGCTGTACATCGCCGATATGGGTAACAACGGCAACGCCCGTCGTGACCTTGGGGTCTATATCGTCAACGAACCGAATCCCCGCGCCGTGGATCGCGCCAAGCCGATCTCGTATATCCCCGTACGCTACCCGGATCAGGACGCCTACCCGCCCACGGATTGGAAGTTCGATTGCGAGGCCGTTTTCGTGAATGCCGGGAAACTCTACTTCCTGACTAAGTACCGGGCGGACGGGCGGTGGGACAAGATCACCTACGGCACGAGCCTGTACCGCCTGGACACAACCCACACCGACATACAGAACGTATTGGCCCTCGTCAGCCGACAGGAAGACCTGCGTATCGTCCCCACCGCGGCGGACCTCTCACCCGACGGGCAGCGGCTTGCGGTCCTCAGCTATGACGGCGTCTGGGTCTTCCAAGCCCCCGACGCCCCGGGTAACAGCGACGACTGGTTGGCCGGGCCGGTCTCCCGGGTTGAGTTGCCGCCCCACCAGATCAAACAGGCAGAGGCGATCTGCTGGGACGACGACACGACCTTGCGGATCGCCAACGAGCAGCGGGATGTCTTCACACTGGACGCCGGGCTGTTGAAGCCGGTCGATTGATTTTGCCGATTAGAGACAGGTATGGCAGCCCGCCCCGACTACATCGTGGACATCAAAGGCCTGGGCCACCCGACAGCGCAGGGGCAGAAAAACAATGGCCTGCGCGGGCGGCCCTGGCTGGCGGTTCAGTGGAAGTGCTGCTCGGTGTACAGCCGGATCTACCGCAACAAGGCCGGCACGCTGTACGAGGGCAGGTGCCCCAAGTGCGCCAGGCCCGTCTCCGCTCAGGTCGGCCCGGGGGGGACCTCGAACCGCTTCTTCGAGGCGGAATAGGGGCGGCTTTCTCACGCACTTCTGTTCTCGGCGTGCCGCGCGGCGCACATCCCCGGCCTGGTTTCTTGGTATTCTCATGGGCCGCTGATTCCAGCGGTCTGTAACTTTATTTATCCGGTTGATTCACACACGGCGATCTGCGATCGCCCGCTAAACCGACGGAGACAGCGGGAGACGGCAACGCAGGATACTTTAGTGCTGCTCTTCCGAATCCGCGAGATTCAGCTCGGCACGGAACTCTGTCGGCGTTTCTGCCGACAAGGCACGCACCAGCATCGCGTGGTCCTGGAACGTCCGGGCAAAAGCCGCCAGCCATTCGATCTGCGTGCCCGGGTCTTCCTCGGGGGTCAGGATCAGGCAGATCAGATGGGCGGGCTCGCCGTCCTGGGAGTCGAAGTCCACGCCGATGATGCTTCGCCCGATGACCATGCAGGGCTTGTTCAGCCCTTTGAGGCGCGCGTGCGGTACGGCCAGCCCGCCGGGCAAGCCGGTGTGCATCACCTCTTCCCGCTTGATCGCCGCCAGCGCGATTTCGCCGGCACTAAGCCCCGTGATCTCGCCTGCCCGTTGGGCGATTTCCCGGATCGCGTCCGGCACGGTGACCGCGTCCAGATGGATGAGGATATTCCGGTCGGCGACGATGTCCGCCAGCCGTAGCTTCGTCTTCATCTTCAGCACGGCCTGCATCGCCGGGCCTGCGAACAGGCTGGTCGCCAGCGCCATGATGACCACCGCGACGAGCAGCTCTTCGCTGATCAGCCCGGCCGCGTACGCCAACTGCCCGAGGATGATCCCGACCGCGCCCTGGCAGGTCATCCCGAACGCGGTCGCCAGGCTTTCTTTCTGACTCATCCCGGCGAATTTCGCGCCCAGGTAGCACCCGCCGGTCTTCCCGACGAACGCAACGGCCAGCACGATCGCCACCGACACCGGGTCGAAGCTGCTGACGAAGTTGATCCGCAGGCCGATGCTCGCAAAGAAGATCGGCGCGAAGAAGTTGGTCACGAACTGATGGATCGTTTCGCGTGTCCGTTCTCGTAGACGCGGCGAGTCCCCCAGCGCGACGCCGGCAATGAACGCACCAAAGATCGAGTGGATGCCCAGGTGCTCCGTCACCGCGGCGCAGCCCAGCGCGACCACCGACACAAACCCCAGCACGCCCCCGGGCCAACTCCAGCGGGACTGGATATAAGGCAGCGCCTTGTGGCACATCCACCGGCCGATCGTGATCATCACCAGCAGGAAGATTAACGTCAGTGCGATTGTCGTGAAGACCGACCCCTGATGCCCCGATGTGGCCCCCGATGGCAGCAGGGCCAACACCACCGCGAACCCGATCCAGCCGACCAGGTCGTTGACCATCGCCGAGGAGATCACCAGCATGCCCAGGTCGCTCTTGGCCAGGTTCAGGTCCATCAGGACCTTGGCGATCACGGGCAGGGCGGTGATGGATAAGGCGATCCCGACAAAGATGGCAAACGCCAGCGGGGCGGCCTCGCCCCTTTCTCCAGCTCCAAGCACGCCCGGCAATCCGAACGCCAGAGCAAAGCCGAGCCCAAAAGGCAGCAGGACGCCCATCAGGCTGACGAACGCCGTCGCCTTGCCCTGACGGCGCACCGTTGAAAGGTCAACCTCCAGCCCGACGACCAGCAGCAACAGCGTCGTGGCGATCACGATAAACCCGTCCAACGCGATCCGCCCGGCCTCGCCCTCAGACGAGGGGAAGACCCATTCCATCAGCTCGGGGCTGATATACCCCAACACCGTCGGCCCCAGCAGGACGCCCGCCAGGATCTCGCCCAGCACCGCAGGTTGCTTGAACCGTCGGGCCAGCTCGCCGAGTACACGCGACACCCCTAGCAGCACCGCCAGGGCCACCATCAGCCGGGTGATGTCCGACGGGCTCAGGGATGCGGCGGCAAGTGACAGCATAGGTTCGGGTCTCAGGTCCGTTTGACGCATGCCCCGGTGGGCAATTAGGTGACAAGATAGCTAAAACAGCGGAGCTTGGCGCACCCGGATGCCTGGCCAGAACGAGGATAACCTTGAGATATTCAGCGATCACCCCCCAAGTTCTTAAGCCGAGGCCATAACCCCGATTTCGTGTGCTAGAATAGTGTAATGCTGGATCAATCTGTGAATCACCCAGCCCAAGCTGCCTCAGGCCCCACGGCACCCCCGGTGCCCGACCCGGCCTGTTCGCGTTGTGTCATCCTGACCGGTCCAGGCGGTTCGACACCGGTTGACCTGCTAAGCGGGTTGTCCAGGCGTGGTGTCAGTTCCCGTGTAGTCGCTGAGTCCGCGGAGGTAATGGTTGCGTTGGCCCAACAGGGCACGGGGATGTTAATCGTGGTAGACCCTGCCGGGCAACCGGGACTGGCTGATCTGATCGAGGCTGTCACGAAGTACCACCCCCGCACCATTCGCTGGGTGTATGAATCCAGTCACGCCTCCGGCAAGCCGCAGCTTGTCCCTTTTCGAGATCGGACAAAACCCGACGTCGCAAGGGCTCAGACCCCATCGTCACAGGTCGAGTCTGCACCGGCCAAGCGACTGGAATCTCCCTCGCCGCTTGGGCGTGTCCAGTCACAGGTCCCTCCCGAGCGGGTCCGGTCCTTGATCGTCAAGGTGCAGGGGCCTGCCGAGGTCGGCGAACCGCTAATCAGTGAAGAGGAACTCGCGATGCTTTTGGGGCCTGTCCCCGAGGAATCCGAAGAGTCGGGGGGTGATCGATGACCGAGCCCGCCGCATCCCTTGTTTTTGAATCAGCACCAACCCATACGGAACAGCGCCGTAAGGTCATCGTCGTGGGTGGCACGAAAGTTTCGGACCGCCTGATCAGTTTAATCCACTCCGCCGGCATGCAAGCCAAGCTCGTGCCCTCGTATTTATCCGCACTGGGCGAAGTATCCGCCGAACCAGCCGCTATCGTCGTCGGCCCCGTCGATGTCCTGCACGGTTCCATGAAGTCGATCGTCAACGGCCTGCGCACCCTCGCGCCGCAGACCCGGATCGTCGCGCTGTGTAACCAGGCCGGCGCCGATCAGCGACACAACGCCGCCGCGGCCGGCTTCGACGACTGCCTGGTCGAGCCGATCGGACCGCAGACATTGGTTCAACTTCTGGGCACGGAAAAACCCGAACGAGCAGGGCAAGCGTTTCTACAAGAGCGCCATAAGCGTGAATCGACTGCCGTAATACCCGACAGTCAACCCGAATCACAAGCCGAATCGGCCGAGCAACAAGAACTCGGCGACATCGATTTGGTCGAATCCCTGCTCACCGGGCGGGGCGACCTGGAATCATTAGCGATCCGATTAATCGCATCAACATCGGGTATCCAAGGGGTTGGCCTGCGACCCGCCGACGGCGCATCACCAGACGGGCACACCTCCGTCAACGTGGTCTTCAAGGGCAAGCGGCTGGGCCTGCTGCACGCGCCTCCCCCCGCGACGGCCGACGCCTTGCACCCCTGGGCCGACTGGCTCAGCCGGTGGCTCGCGCTTGGAACGCAGATCACCGAGTTAAATTGCCTGGCGTTGCGCGATGAACTGACCGGCATCTGGAACCGCCGGTACTTCAACCGCTTCCTGGAGCGTATCCTCAAGAAGGCCGCCGCCGATCGCTCGCAGGTCACGCTGCTGATGTTCGATATCGACGACTTCAAGCTCTACAACGACAAGCACGGCCACGCCACCGGCGATGACGTCCTCCGCGAGACCGCCCGGCTGATGCGCGCGGTAGTCCGCGACCACGATGTCGTCGCCCGGATCGGTGGTGATGAGTTTGCCGTCATCTTCTGGGACAACGAGAAGCCGCGCAAGCCTAACAGCGAACACCCGCAGGATGTGGTCGCCGCGGCACGGCGTTTCCAGGATGCGATCTGTTCACACCGATTCCCCAAGCTCATGGATAAAGCGGTCGGCCGGCTCACCGTCTCCGGCGGGCTTGCCAGCTTCCCCTGGGACGGTCGGACCCCCTGTGAGTTGCTCGCGCGGGCCGATGCCATGGCCATGCAGTCCAAGAAGCAGGGCAAGAACGCCATCACCTTCGGCACCGGCTCCAAACGTGCCTGCCCCGAGGGCTAACGGCAACGCACGTCGGGAACCAAACAAAAATCAATTTCGTATTCCACACGGCCTGTTCAAGCCCGGCGGAGTCGCTAAAGTATCGGCATTGATCGTTGCTATAGTCGACAACCGTGTCAATAATCCCCCGCCGACCGACACTCCCAAAACCCCGAAAACAGACAGAAAAGGGCATTATCCCATGTCGTTTGATTCTACGATTCACGCCAAAGCCGTTGACCTGACCAAACTCAGCTATGAGATGACTGCGGCCTCCGGCTCGGGCCACCCCACGACCTGCGCGAGCCTGGCCCACCTGGTCGGCGTCCTGATGTATCAGCACATGCGCTACGAGCCGACCAACCCCAGCCACCCCAGCAGTGATCGCCTTGTGCTCTCAGAGGGCCACGCGGTGCCGATCGTCTACGCGGCCTGCGCCGACATCGGCATCCATATTGGCAAAGACAAAGCCAGGCTCCGCTCGATGACCCGTGAAGACGCGATGACCCTCCGTGAGATCGATTCGGTGATCGATGGCCACCCGAACCCCGTCGAGGGCTTCCCTTTCTTCGATACCGCAACCGGTTCGCTTGGCCAGGGCCTATCACACGCCGCCGGCCTCGCGGCCGCCGCGAAGATCGACAGCCTCGACAAGCGCATCTTCTGCATCATCGGGGATGGTGAGTCGCGCGAAGGCCAGATATGGGAAGCGGTCGACTTCATCAAGGACCACGGACTCAAAGCCGTCTGCACCATCTTTAACTGCAACGAATTTGGCCAGGCCGACAAAGTCAGCCCGCAGCAGTCCGCCGAAACCACGGCGAAGAAACTCGAAGCCGCGGGTTACACCGTTCGGGTCATCGACGGCCACAGCCCCTCGGCGATCCAGAACGCATTGACGGAACACATGCAGGCACAGTCCGATCCGGCCGCACCGCCCGTTGCGATCGTCGCCCGGACCCAGAAGGGCTGGGGTAGCGCGTCCCAGCAGGGCCACGGCCACCACGGCAAGCCCGCCGAGGGCGACGAACTTAAAACCGCTATGGACGAACTCGACGCCACCGGCCGGTCCCTCGGCGCGACCGCTGACACCTCGCTTCGCATCGGGATGATGTCGCCGAATAAGCCCCAGCGTCCTCAGCCCCAACCCGTCATGGGGTTCAACCAGGCCATGCAGCAGTTCGGGCTCGGCGATACGCTGGCTAAAGGCAGGTACGCCACCCGCCGTGCCTACGGCGTGGCGCTGCGTGCACTCGGTCAAGCCAATCAGAGCGTCGTCGCGCTCGACGCGGATGTCAGCAACTCGACCTTCGCCGACATGTTCGCCAATGATGAATCGCTCGCCGACCGCTTCCTGGAGTGTCGTATCGCCGAGCAGAACATGTTCTCCGTCGCCGCGGGCCTGAGCGCGGGCGGCAAGGTCCCGTTCGCCTCGACCTTCGCGAAGTTTGTCGTCCGCGGTTACGACCAGATCGAGATGGCGGTGAACAGCGGGGCGAATTTCAAGGTCGTCGGTTCGCACGCCGGCATCAGCCTCGCCGCCGACGGCCCCAGTCAGATGTCGCTGCCGGATGTCGCCTGGTTCCGATCGTTCTCGACCATGAAGCGACAGGATGGCAAACCCGGGTTCTATGTCCTCCAGCCGTCTGATGCCTACCAGGCCTACGCGTTGACGCTCGCGATGGCCGACTACGACGGGCCCTGCTACATGCGGACGCTCCGCCCGGACACCGAGTTCCTCTACGGGGAGAACGACACCTTCACACTCGGCGGCCACGAGGTCCTCGTCGAGGGCCGTGACCTGCTCATCGTCGCCGCGGGATACATGGTCCACGAAGCCAACAAGGCGCTGGACGAGCTGGACGCCCAGGGCATCGACGCCACCCTCGTCGACCTTTATTCGCTGCCGTTCGACACCGACGCGATCCTGGACCTCGCCAACGAGAACAACGGGATGATACTCACCCTCGAAGACAACTACGGCGGGGGCATCGGTTCCGCCATCGCCGACGCGGTGGCCGAAGACGGCGGCGGCTTCACCGTCCAGCAGCTACACGTCCGCAACCTCCCCAAGTCAGGCCGGACCACCGACGATGTCATGAACTACTGCGGCGTAAGTGCCAAGCACATCGTCGAGAAGGCGATGTCGATGCTGGAACTCTCCACAACGTGATACTAGTGCACCTGCGTATTATTCGTAAATCGTTGCGGTAAGAAGCATGGTAGCGAACATTCTCCACGAAGGATTTTCTAGTTGCTTGATTGATCTGCCAGTATTTCTGTATAGGCCGGGCATATCTTTTCCGAAAGCTACTAGAGCTTCTAAATAGTCATCAAGATTATGATTTTCCCATTCGTCGGCATTAGATCGCAAATTATTGTGTAATTCATTTAAGAATGACAGATAATCTTCCCTGCTATCTATCTGTTCAGCGAATTCGGCAAGTTGATCTCCATTCTTGGATTGCCTTTCTTGCATATTTCTTTAGAGAGTCACTCGGTAGTATTCATATCAATATCCTAAGGGGCATACTCTAACGAGTATGCTATGCTTCCCCCATGCTCACCACCCTCTCCGAAACATTCAGCGAGTTAATCACACGCGGCGGTGTGGTGATGTGGCCTTTGCTTGGGCTGAGCCTGCTGTCGGTCACGTTGCTGTTTGAGCGGGTCTGGTTTTTTATCAGGGCGAACAACCCGGGCCGACTGTCGCGAGCCCGGGCGATGGCGCGTCGGCTTCGGGAGGACGACCGGGCCGGGGCCAAGGCGATCGCGCAGTCCGATTCGGGGTTATATAGCGACGTGGTGGTGCGGCTGCTGGATGAGCCTGCCAGTGAAGCGGCGGCGATGGATGTCATCGAATCCCAGCGGCCCCGGCTCGAGCGATTCATGTCGATCCTGTCCACGATCATCACGGTTGCCCCGATGCTTGGCATCCTCGGGACGGTATTGGGCATCATCTCCAGTTTCGAGCTGCTGTCTGACCAGGCGGGCACCACCGACCCGCGCACCGTCAGTCAGGGGATATCCGAGGCGTTGCTCACCACCGCGGTCGGGCTGGTCATCGCGATCTTCACCTTGTTTCCTTATAACGCTTTGCGTGTCCAGGTGGATCGCAGCCTGGCGGTGATCGAGTCACTGGCCTGGGCGGCGGTGGCGGGGCAAGGGGGGCCTATAAATAGCGGGGGTAACGTGATAAAAAAGCCTGAAACATTGATCCCCGAAGCGGATTCAGTCAAGCCCCCTCAATCCTGATATCGTAGGGGGATATGTTTGGTTAGAGGGGTTGATTGCCGATAGCTATTCTATACCCCCGGTATCCCTCAACGACGCACGAGATGACTCATGCGTCGGGCCATGCCCGATAAGATCCAAGGACCCGATATGCTTCATCCGAGCCAGGCACGTATCCACAGTTTCGAGGTTGTCCCGTCGCTACCCAAGCCGTTGCAACCGCTGCTGCGTATCGCCAACAACCTCTGGTGGTCCTGGCACCCCGAGGCGTTGGACCTGTTTATCCGGTTGGATCGGCGCCTCTGGACCGAGAGTCACCACAACCCGGTCAAGATGCTCGGGCTGGTCTCGCAGGAACGCCTGGACGAGGCGGCAAACGACGCCGGGTTTATCACGTCGCTGAACCAGGTGATCGAAAACCTCGAGCGACACCTGAACCGTACACCCTGGCTCGAATCCGTCGGCAAGGAATCCAAGGGCTACACCGTCGCCTACTTCTGCGCCGAGTTCGGGATGACCGAGTCGTTGCAGATCTATTCCGGTGGCCTGGGCTGCCTCGCCGGCGACCATCTTAAGAGCGCCAGTGAATTGGGCCTGCCCCTGATCGCGATCGGTCTGCTCTACCGCAACGGCTATTTCCAGCAGTACCTCAACGCCGACGGCTGGCAGCAGGAATACACCCCTGAACTGGATTTCTCGAACCTCCCGGTCAACCCGGTGAAGGACAAGAAGGGCGAGCAGATCAAGGTCACGGTCCAGATGCCCGGCCGGGACGTACACGTGGCGCTGTGGATGGTCGAGGTCGGGCGCATCCCGCTTTATCTGCTAGACACGAACCTGCCAGAGAACAGCGAGGCCGACCGCAACATCACCAGCCAGCTCTACGGCGGCGACATGGAGATGCGCATCAAACAGGAGATCGTCCTGGGCATCGGCGGTGTCCGTGCATTGGAAGCTATCAAAATCCGCCCGGACGTCTGCCATATGAACGAGGGGCACTCCGCCTTTCTCGCGCTGGAGCGCATCAGCCGGATTATTCAGGAGCAGGGTGTAAGCTTCGACGAGGCCCGGCAGGTCGCCGCAGCCAGCCACGTCTTCACGACACACACTCCCGTCCCGGCGGGGATCGACCGCTTCCCGGCAGACATGATCCAGCGGTACTTCAAGCAGTACCACGGCTCGCTGAACCTGGACATGGAGGGCCTGCTCGCGCTGGGCCGGGAAAATGTCTACGACAAGAACGAGTTCTTCTCGATGGCGGTCCTGGCGATCCGCACCAGCCGGTGGGCTAACGGTGTCAGCCGGCTGCACGGCGAGGTCAGCCGGCAGATGTGGAACAACATCTGGCAGGGCGTCCCCGAGAACGAGGTCCCGATCACCCACGTCACCAACGGCGTCCACGCGCGGTCCTGGCTGTCAGGCGACCTGATCTTCCTGCTGGATCGATACATGGGTGCCCGCTGGCAGAACAACCCGGCCGACCACGCGGTCTGGAAGGGCGTCATGAACGTCCCGGATGAAGAGTTGTGGCGCGTCCACGAGCGCCGCCGTCGGCATCTGATCATCTGGACCCGTGAGACGCTGGCCAGGCAACTCAAAGCCCGCGGCACCAGCCCCGACCAGATCAAGGCAGCTTGCGAGGCGTTGAATCCCGCTGCGCTGACCATCGGCTTTGCCCGGAGGTTCGCGACCTACAAGCGCGGCACGTTGCTGCTGCGTGACCTAAAGCGTATCCAGAAACTGTTGACCGATTCCAAGCGGCCGATCCAGATACTGGTCGCCGGGAAAGCCCACCCGGCGGACGGCGGCGGCAAGGACCTCATCAGGCAGATTGTGCAGATCGCAGCCAAGCCCGACTCGGGTTTCAAGATCGTCTTCATCGAGAACTACGACATCCACGTCGCGCGTCACCTCGTGCAGGGCTGCGACGTCTGGCTGAACACGCCGCGCCGCGGGATGGAAGCCTCGGGCACCAGCGGGATGAAGGCCGCGCTCAACGGCGGGCTGAACTGCTCGATCATGGATGGCTGGTGGGACGAGGCGTTCGAGTCCGAGCTGGGCTGGTCCATCGGCCGGGGTGAGGATTACGCCAACCCCGCCACCGCCGACGAGCTGGAAAGCCACGCGCTTTACGACCTGCTCGAGAAGAACATCATCCCGTTGTTCTACGACCGCGACAGCCACGACATCCCGGTGAAGTGGATCGCGAAGATGAAGTCCTGCATCGCGACATTAGCGCCGCAGTTCAACACCAACCGGATGGTCCAGGAATACACCGAGAACCTGTACCTCCCGGCGTTGGAGCGTGGGCGCAAGCTGGCGGCGAACAAGCTCGAGGGCGCGGTCAACCAGGCCAAACACATCGCCCACCTGCGTGCCTGCTGGCCGGGCCTGAAGATCGAAGAGGTCAAGGCCGATACCGCCGAGCCCCTGGGCGTGCGCGACTCCCTGAACGTCAGCGCGACCGTGAACCTAAGCGGGTTGATCCCCTCCGATGTCAGCGTGCAGGTCTACTGCGGCCGGCTGGATAACGAGGGCCGCCTCATCGATGCCGTGCAGACCGACATGACCCCCGGGAAGGACCTGAGTAGCGGGCAACACCAGTACACCGGCAGCGTCCAGATCAACACCAGCGGGCGGCACGGCTTCGCCATCCGTATCGTCCCCAGCGACGAGATGCTGGATGGCATGGTGATCCCGGGCCTGATCCACTGGGACACACACAAAGCCCCGGTGGTCAAGCGCAAAGCCAAGCCCGAGCCCGAAAAGGTCGCGTAAAGCATAGGCGGAATATTTGCCGGATATTCTTTTCGCCTACAATACCCCCCATGCGCGAGCTTGAGTTGCTGTCGCACATCTACCGATCCAACCCCAAACTCCCGCCGGGCGTGACCATCCCGCCCGGCGACGACATGGGGGCGGTGTCGATTGGCGGTGTCAGCGTGCTGGTCACGGTCGATCAGCTCGCCGACGGCGTGCATTTTGACATTGCGTACACGTCCATCGAAAAGATCGGCCGCAAAGCCATAACCCGCAACCTCTCCGACGTCGCCGCGATGGCCGCCAGGCCCGTCGGTGCGGTGGCCGCCGCCTGTCTCCCAAGGGGCTTCGGCGAAGCAAACGCCAAGGCACTCTTCGACGCCATGCACGCCACCGCAAACAGTTATGATTGTCCACTCATCGGCGGTGATATCTCGGTCTGGGACCAGAAGCTGATCCTGACCGTTACGGTCTTTGCGGAGTCCGACGGTGTCGAGCCGGTCCTGCGCAGCGGCGCAACAGTCGGCGACACGGTCTATGTCACCGGGCAGCTTGGCGGCAGCCTGACCACGATTGAGAATCCGATGGGCTACACGCATCACCTGGACTTCACGCCCCGCATCGGGCTGGCACGCGTACTCGCTTCCAATACGGATACGCGCCCCCATGCGATGATCGACCTCAGCGACGGGCTCGGGCTCGACCTGACACGCGTCTGCGAGCAAAGCGGTGTCTGCGCACGTATCAACACCGGTCAACTTCCGATCAGCCCTGCGGCTGGCATCGCGGCTAGAACTTCGGGCCGACCCGCCTGGCAGCACGCAATGAGCGACGGCGAAGACTACGAACTCTGTTTCACCGCTTCTGCATCGTTACCCAGGCAGATCGATGGCGTCTCGATCACACCCATCGGGACTATTATTGAGCAGCAGGCCGGTCCTCGGGTATTAATCAAACTCCCCGATGGCACACGCGTGGATACGGCCGACCTTGGGTGGGAGCACACCGGATGAATCAACCCGATCAGACAATCCGGCTTGACTCCCAGAGTGTCCAGCAGACGGTCGATATCGCCGCCGCTGTGGGCCGATCTGCGAAAACCGGCGACCTGATCGGCCTGGTCGGTGAACTGGGGGCCGGCAAGACCCAGTTTGTCCGCGGTCTGGCGCAGGGATTGGGCATTGAGCCGCGTAAGGTTTCAAGCCCGACGTTTGTGTTTCTCCATGAATACATGGCCGGTGAGAACGACCGAGACGCTCTGGTATTGGCGCACATTGATGCCTACCGGCTGGCTGGCGAGGGCGACCTGGCATCGATCGGCTGGGAGGGACACGGCGAAGAACTGCGTACCGGGGCGGTCCTGGCCGTCGAGTGGGCCGACCGTATCCACGACGCGATGGGGTCGCACTGGCTGAAGGTCCTTCTGGAACACACCGATACCGGCCGTGTCATCACGCTCACGCCGCATGGGAATTGGCGGGACAGAATGACCACGCTTCGAGCGCGCCTTGACCCACTCGTCCCGCAGGATAAAGTCTGAACCGATGGTCGCCAAAGCAGACAACAACCCGACAAGCCCCTGCCCGATCTGCCGAAAACCGACCGCGCAGGACGCCAAGCATTTTCCCTTCTGCTGCGTCCGATGCAAGACGATCGACCTGGCGAAATGGGCCGACGGTTCGTACACCATCACCCGGTCCATCGAACAGGACGATCTGGAAGAAGATGATTAACGGATCAGAGTTTTCTAAACTCAGCCTTCTGAATCACGCTCGGCCTGTTCGGCCTTCTGCGCTTCGGGGCTGATCCCGTAGATCACAAACCGGTGGCTGACGGGGTCGAACCCGTGCTCTTTGCAGAGCCGGTCACGTAGCTCGGTCAGCTCGGCGGCGGGGAACTCGATGATCTGATTGGTCTCGACGCAGACCAGGTGGCCCTTGGGTTCTTTCCCGAAAGACAGCCGGTAGTGTGCCTGGCGTGAATCGATCAATACCTCGGAGATGATCTTCGCCTCCATCAGGTGCTTGAGCGTGCGGTAGATGGTGGCCTTGCTGACCCGGTGATCGGCCTCACGCATCTCCTGGAGCAGTTCGTCGGCCTCAAAAACGCCGGGCTTATCCAGCACGGCGTCCAGGATCAAGGCCCGCTCGGTTGTGAACTTCAGGCCCTGACGTTTGAGAAATCGCCGGAAGATCGCGCACAGCGGCATAATCATCTGGTCGTCTGCGGCGGCGGGTGGGGCCTTGCTCATGACCGTATTGTAGCCGCCCCACACGGCCACGGACAGGGCGGTTGGCCCCACGGCTAGCACGCTGCTATCTTCCGGGTTCGGGATCGCATTTAAGTAAGGGCTCAGGAGTGACAGTTGTGACAAAATCGGCGATTGGTGTGGGTTTGATCGGGTGTGGGACGGTCGGCGGGGGGGTCGCCAAGCTGCTGCGTGACCAGGCCGACCTGTATGAACAACGGATCGGCCGACCGATCGTGCTTCGTCGGCTGTTGGATAAGGAGAAGGACCGCGTCATCCAGTCCGGCCTCGCGGATTCCGCTGTTGTCACCGATGATGTCGATTCGTTCTTCGATACGCCTGATATGCAGGTCGTGATCGAGTTGGCCGGCGGGACCGGTGCCGCCAGCGTTTTTGTGAAACGCGCGCTTGAGGCCGGCAAGCACGTCGTGACCGCCAACAAGGCCCTGCTCGCCGAGCAAGGCCCGGAGTTGTTCGCGCTGGCCCGTGAGAACAACGCCAGCATCGCCTTCGAGGCCTCCTGCGGTGGGGGCATCCCCTGCGTCACCGCATTGACCTTCGGGCTCATGGCAAACCGGATCGATGCGCTCTACGGCATCCTCAACGGCACCTGCAATTACATCCTCACCGAGATGACCGGCAAGGGGAAGGATTACGGCACCGCGCTGGCCGACGCCCAGAAGCCGGGCTACGCCGAGGCAGACCCGACCCTCGACGTCACCGGCGGCGACACCGCGCACAAGATCGCGATCCTGGCATCCCTGGGCTTCGGCGTGAATATCACCGGCGACCAGGTCCCCGCACGCGGTGTCGATGGGCTGGACCTTAACGACATCAAGTTCGGCGACGAACTGGGCTACGACATCAAGCTGCTGGCTATTGCTGAGCGGCAGCCGGACGGCGAGTCGGTCAGTGTGGGAGTCGAACCCTGCTTCATCCATAAGACCGACCTGTTGGCCCAGGTCGGTGGGGCGTTCAACGCCTTGTCAGTCTACGGCCACGCGGTGGGCCACACCCTCTACTACGGTGCCGGTGCCGGGCAGATGCCGACCGCCAGCGCCGTGGTCGCCGACGTGATGAATATCGCCGCCGGGTGGTACGGCCCGGCGTTCCAGAACATGAAGCTCACCCCGGACCTGCACGCCCCGGCCAAGCTCGCCGCGCCCGAGAGCCTGGTTAGCCGGTACTACCTGCGTATCAACGCGATTGACAAGCCCGGGGTGATCGCCCAGGCCACCGCGGCGCTGGGCAACGCGGGCATCAGCCTCTCGGCCGTCCTCCAGCACGAGAACAACGCTGGCAGCTACGTCCCGATCGTCATTGTCACGCACAAAGCCGCACAAGGAGATTTGCTTGCAGCCGTGAAGCAGATCGAGTCGATGCAGGTAATCGATGGGTCGCCTGTGGTGATCCGGATCGTCGATTTGCCGGATGAATAATCAGGGGTAACATCCGGGAGATGGTTATCCGGGGGAATGTTGTTCGGGGGGGCCGGTAAGTCCGGGGGTGTTCGGTGGGGTAGGCCTGGACAGGGCACGAAGGAGTTGTGGCAGTTGAGAGGCAAACGCACCTCGCGGCATGACCTGATTGGCTCCGAGTTCCTCGGCGGCTTGAAGCATGCGTACCTCCACATGCGGCGCATACGCCACCACCTCCGGCCCCGCCTCGTGCCCTTTAGCCAACTCAATCAGTTTCAAACCCGCCTCGCCCATTGTCAGGTCAACGATCACCGCGTCGACGGCGTCGTGGTCTTTCCCGTCATCCACACAATCGAGCCTCGCCTTGAGCGCGGCTTCGTCGCGGGCCGGACGGCAGACGACCCCGACCGCGTCCGCGGTCGAGTGGATCTTGGTGGCGAATATCAGGTCCGTGCAGCAGTAAACAATCATCCCGCCATGATACCACCGGCCCGCGTGCCGTCATGTTTATCTCATCTGGTGTACGATTCAGGTCAACGCCCCGATACAGGAACCCATCGATGACTGCTTTTGCCAGTGAATCCGTCCAGGCCGAGTTGGGCTTCCGCTACGACCCCTCGGACCTCTACCAGCAGGTCATCGGGCACGTCCTTGGCTCCGCAGAGATACTCGACCTGCCCCGGCACCTGCGTCTGATCATGGCCCAGCCGAAGAATGAATTTATCTTCCATTTCCCGGTCAAGATGGACGACGGCGAATACAAACTCTACAAGGGCTACCGCGTCCAGCACAACAATATCCTCGGCCCGTACAAGGGCGGCATCCGCTACCACGAGGGTGTTGGGCTGGACCACGTCAAAGCCCTGGCCGTCCTGATGACGATGAAGGCCGCACTGGTCCGCCTCCCGTTGGGTGGCGCCAAGGGCGGCGTGCAGGTCGATCCACGGGCCGTTTCGCAGGATGAGTTGATGCGCCTGACACGCCGGTTCACCAGCGCGATCGCGGACAATATCGGGCCCGACCACGACATCCCCGCGCCCGACGTCGGCACGAATGCCCAGATCATGGCCTGGATGGCGGACACCTATATCAACTTCCAACCCGGACATCAGCGCTGGCTCGGTGAGGCTGTGGTCACCGGCAAGCCGCTGGAGTTCGGGGGGTCCTACGGACGCGAAAAGGCCACCGGGCAGGGCCTGGTCTTCGTGTTGGATGAGTTGCTCCCAGAGCTGGGCCTTCGGTTCGATCAGACCACGTTCAGCCTGATCGGCTACGGCAACGTCGGCTCGTGGACCGCCCGCCTCTTGCAGGACCGCGGCGCGAAACTCAAAGCCGTCATGGATCACACCGGCGCGATCTACAACGAAAAAGGCATCGAAACCCTCACGCTCGCCCAGCACGTCGTATTCAAAGGCGGCGTCGCCGGATTCGCCGATGCCGATCCCATCACAGAAGATGAGTTCTACAAGACGCAGGTGGACCTGTTCATCCCCGCCGCGCTCGAGCAGATGATCGATGTCCAGCACGCGAAGATCATGAACTGCAAGGTCGTCGTCGAGGGGGCGAACGCACCGACGACGCCGCAGGGCCAAGAGGTCCTCGCCGAGCGCGGCATCACGGTCCTCCCCGCCGTGCTCTGCAACTGCGGCGGCGTGACGGTCAGCTACAGGGAGTGGAAGCAGAACCGCCAGGCCGAGACCTGGGACGCCGAGACGGTCGACCGCAGGCTGCGCCAGCACATGACCGCCGCCGCCGGCCGGGTCAAGCTCGCCGTCCACCGCTACGGCTGCGACATGCGCACCGCCACCTACTGCGCCGCGCTGGAATACATCGGCAAGGTCTACCAGATTCGGGGGATATTCCCGTAACAAGGAAACCGATTATCCGCGGTACAGCCCGTGTTCTGCAATGTATTTCTCAACCTCGTGGTGGACCATCCCCTCGATCGATTCGCCCCGCGCCACCTTTTCGCGGATCTCGGTCGAACTGATATCCATCGCCGGCACATCCACCAGCCTGGGTGCCCACGCTTCCCGAGACTGATCATCGGGCAGCGAAGCCAATAACGACTCGCGCGTGTCAGGCGGACGCACCATCACCAACGGCTCCGCCAACTCGATCACGTGTTTAGGCTCGCGCCACTGGTCGAATATCCGCACCTGATCTGCGCCGATCAGAAGACGCATGTTCACGCCTGCCGGAAGTTTTTCCCTCAGCCGTTCCAGCGTGTCCACGGTGTAGCTGGGTACACCGTCCGCCGCCCGGTCCAGTTCATCCGTCAACACCGCGGCGTCTTCGACATCCTCGACGGCAAGCCGCAGCATCGCCAACCGATGCACCGGGTCGGTCTGCACCTTGTCCAGCTTGTGAGGCGCACGCGCTGCGGGGATATAGGCCAGCCATTTCGCGTCGGTCGCCGCACGCGCCGCGATCGCCAACGCCACATGCCCGATGTGCGGGGGGTCAAAGCTCCCTCCAAACAAGATGATGTCCCGGCCGTCTTCAAATCTCATACTAAAGCGTCTCTTACTAAAGCTGATTCACTTGGTTCGTAGGGTGCCCATCTATAAAAGCCCGCACGTTCTCCGTAGCGATCCGCATCAACCGCTGCCGGGCTTCGACCGCGGCCCAGGCGTTGTGCGGTGTGATGATACACCGTGGGGCGGTCAGCAGCGGGTTGTCGGCGGTGGGGGGTTCGGTGCTCAGGACATCCACAGCGGCCCCGGCGATCTCGCCTGATTTCAACGCGTCTGCCAATGCAACCTCATCGATCAACGGCCCGCGTGCGGTGTTGATCAGGTACGCCGATGCTTTCATTGTGGATAGTCGCATGGCGTTGACCAGATGCTTGGTCTCGTCCGTGAGTGGGGCGTGAAGCGTCACGACGTCCGCTTGCTTGAATAAACCATCTACGTCGGTCCACCTCGCCGGGACACCCATGTCGCGCTGGGTCCGGCTGCTGACCAAGATATCCATCCCCAGGGCGTGCCCTATCTTCGCGACCCGTCGGCCGATGTCGCCGGCCCCGAATATTCCGAGCGTCTTGCCGGCCAGTTCCGTGATCGGCCCGAGTGTGAAGCTGAAGTCTTCGCAGCCCGCCCAGGCTCCGTCATGCACCGCCCGGTCATGGGCCGCGACTTTGTTCGTCAGCTCCAACAGCAGCGCAAACACGTGCTGTGCCACCGCGTCCCCGCTATAACCCGGGACGTTGGTCACCACGATCCCGGCGGTCCGTGCCGCCGACAGGTCCACCACGTTCACCCCCGTCGCCAGCACCCCGATGTATTTCAGGTCTGGTAGTTGCTGGATCACATCGGCTGGCAGGGGGGTCTTGTTGGTCAGCACGATGGACGCACCGGCGGCCCGCTTAACCACTTCGCCCGAGAGTGTCCGGTCGTAGACGGTCAGTTCACCCAGTTCCGCTAAAGCGTCCCAACGGGGTTCATTTGCAGGATCGGCCTGGCCCGGTTTGGCTGGGGTTAGCGTGTATCCATCTAAAACGACGATCCGATCAGGCATAGGGGACTCCAAATGGCTATCTTACCAACGCCCCGGCCGCGCTGGTGTCCCGTGGCTGCACGGCCTATCATGCCTCTAATGGCCATCTTCCTCGATGATGTACCCGTCCAGCTCGCGGGCAGCAACCTTGCCGAGCTGATCACCTCCGCCACCCGGCACCTGTCGGACGACGGCCGGGTCGTGGTTGAGGTCATGATTGATGGCAGCGTCCTGAATGCCGACGACATGAACCAGCGTAGGGACAGCCCGCTAACGGATAACGAGGTCCGGCTGGTCTCGGCGGACCCGACGGCACTGGCGGTCTCGACCCTCCATCAGGTCCGCGACCTCCTGCCCCAGGCGTCTTCCCTGCATGAGCAGGCCGCTGAGCAGCTCCAGCAAGACAACCCGGAGGATGCTCTTAAACTCTTGGCCGAATCGATCAGCGTCTGGATGCAGACGCAGGAGGCGGTGCTCGGAGCCGCCGGCGTGGTCGGGCTGGGGCTCGATGAGGTCAAGGTTGAGGGCGAGCCGATGTCCGACTTCACCGACGAGCTGATCAAGAGCCTGCACGAGTTGAAAGACCTCATCATCGCTGGCGACACGGTCGCCCTGGCCGACGCCCTGGCCTACGAATGGCCCCCGGTCGTCGAACGCTGGGACGCCCTGATCGGCGAACTGATCAAGAACATCGAAGACAAGTGAGAGAAAAGCTGTAAAACTGAAAAGCTGGAAATAAAACAATAGACCTGACTGCATCCACCCGCTATCTTCCAACCACCAACCAACAAGACCATGCCTAAACCCAACCTCGATCATCCGACGCTCCCCCTGGTCAAGCAGAAGTTTGCTGACCGTAAGCTGTTTGCTACCGAGTTCCGTGGTGAGACCACGCTCATCATCGATAAGGCCGACCTGTTGGAGGTCATGGCCTTCCTGCACAGCGATGAGCGCTGCCAGTACAACTTCCTCTCGGATGTGACCTGTGTGGATTACCTGAACTACCCCGGCAACACGGATAGTGCGGACGGGGTCCCCAAGGGACGTTTTGGCGTGGTCTACAATCT
>JAJDCW010000055.1 GCA_029260635.1 Phycisphaeraceae bacterium
CGAGTTGGTAAAATCCGGCGGCGCGAATAATAAATAAGTTTAACCCGGTCGCAAGCGACCGGCTGATCCCGAACACACACCAGCGATAAATGATTTGAAAACCCTCGCCCCCACCACACACGCCGGCCCGCTCGAAGAAGCCTTCGCATTAGCCAAGGATAAGAACGAGCCGATCTTCTCGCCCACCCCGGTCTTCACCGACGACCGCGGATGGTCGCTGATGAACCAGTTCCAACACGTGATGGAACCCACCGGGCAGGTCAACTACTCGGTGATGTACCCCCAAGTCGTCAAGGCATGGCACCGCCACGCCAAGCAGACGGACTTCTGGCTCGTCTTGCACGGGCACCTGAAGGTCGGTGTCTACGACGAAGAATCCAACCGGGCATGGGTCGCGGTGATCGGCGAGAAACGCCCCGGCGTGATGGTCATCCCGCCGCCGCTCTGGCACGGCGCAGCAACCGTTGGCACCGAGCCGGCCGGTCTGCTGTATTACGTCACCCACCAGTACGACCCCGCCGCGCCGGATGAAGACCGCCGGGACTTCGACTCGGTCCCCGGTTTCCCCTGGGAGGTTCAGCACAAGTGAGTGATCGATCGGACACATCCCATGGTCCCGCCGCCGTCGTGGGCGCGCTTGGTATGCTCGGCAAGGCGTGGCGCGAGCTGTTGCTGAAACACGAAATCCAACACACCGGGCTGGACCTGCCGACGCTGGATATCACCGACCCCGGTTCGATCGCGGAGCACATCGGCAAAGACGTGCGCTTTGTCGTGAACTGCGCGGCCTACACCGATGTTGACGGCGCTGAAGACCAGGAGAACACGGCACACAGGCTTAACGCCGACGCCGTCGGCTATCTGGCGGAACACTGCAAGAAGATCGGCGCTACACTGATCCACTACTCCACCGATTACGTCTTTGACGGCAAGGCCGACACACCTTACAAAACCGACCACCCCCGCAAGCCGATCAACGCCTACGGCCGAACCAAGGCCGCCGGGGAACAGCGCGTCGAATCTTCCGGCTGCGATTTTCTGCTGATCCGCACCAGTTGGCTCTACGCCCCCTGGGCACGCAACTTCGTCGCGACGATGATCCGCCTGACCCGTGAGCGCGACGAGTTGCAGGTCATCAACGATCAACACGGCCGACCGACCAGCGCGCAACACCTGGCATCCGCGTCGCTGGCGCTATTAGAAAAAGGTGAGCGTGGAGCTTTCCATATCACCGACGGTGGTGAATGTTCCTGGTACGAGTTCGCCTGCGAGATCATGCGGATGTCAGGGAACACCTGCGACATCAAGCCCTGCACCAGCGAACAATACAAAGTCCCGGCGGCGCGCCCTGCCTATAGTGTTTTGGATCTGAGCAAGACCGAGGCCGCCCTGGGCGCGATGCCCGACTGGAAGAAAAACCTCGCCGACGTGATCGGCCAGATGGAGCCGCAATCCGTATGAGTAAGCGCATCCTCCTCACCGGCGGGGCCGGGTTCATCGGCTCCAACTTCGTCCGCTTCGTCCTGCGCGAACGCCCGGACCACTCCATCATCAACCTCGATTCGCTGACCTACTCCGGCAACCCCGAGAGCCTCAGCGACCTGGAGGGCGACGACCGCTACAAGTTCGTCCACGGCAACATCCTGGACCTGGAGCTGACCACCGAACTGATCCAGCAGTGTGACGCCGTGGTTCACATGGCCGCCGAGAGCCACGTCGATCGGTCGATCATCGATGCCCGTCCGTTCATCGAGTCCAACGTCCTTGGCACGCAGACCCTGCTGGACGCGCTGCGCCGCGCCGACCCGGACAACCAGAAACGCTTTGTCCACGTCTCCACCGACGAGGTCTTCGGCGACCTGCCTCTGGAACAGCCGGATGTGAAGTTCACCGAAGACACGCCGTTTGCGCCAAGCAGCCCATACTCGGCATCCAAGGCCGGGTCGGACATGCTGGTCCGTGCGTACTTCCACACCTTCGGCATCAACGCCTGCACAACGAATTGCTCAAACAACTTCGGGCCTTACCAGTTCCCCGAGAAGGTCATCCCGCTTTTCGTCACCAACCTGATCGAAGGCAAAAAGGTCCCGCTCTACGGCGACGGGAAGAACGTCCGAGACTGGCTGCACGTCGAAGACCACTGCGAAGCCGTGTTAGCGGTGATGGAGAAGGGGGTCGCCGGCGAGACCTACTGCATCGGCGGGAACAACGAACGCTCCAACCTCGAACTGACCCACTCGATCCTCGAAGCGATGGGCAAGGACGATTCCAGCATCGAGTACGTCACCGACCGGCTCGGGCACGACCGCCGGTACGCCATCGACGCCACCAGGATCAAACGCGACCTGGGCTGGGAACCGACCCGCAGCGCCTGGCCCGGCGCGTTAGAAAACACGATCAGGTGGTACGTCGAAAACGAGACCTGGTGGAACCGCGTCAAGAGCGGTGAATACCGCAGCTACTACGAGAAGCAGTACGGCAACCGCTAAGCGCGGCGACTCAGCAGGGTCACGCACATTAACACGATCACGGCGGTGGTCGTCGGCTCCGGAATGAGGATCGGCGGTGTGTACCCACCCGTCGGCTGAGGCAGGGTGCCGGCGTTCCAGTTCCGGTATGCCATGTCACTGATCCCAATAAAGCCATCGCCGTCACTGTCCCCCTTGGTCTGATCGCCGGGCGAGACGTTCTGATTCCAATAGGTCATCACGATATTCTGGTCATCGATCCCGACGTAGCCGTCCCCGTTGTAGTCGCGTTCAATCAGCCCCGGCTCGATAGTGGGTGGGGGTGTTAAACCCGTATTCCAGTTGCCTAGAACAATACCGAGGTCTTCTATCCCGACGAACCCGTCGCCGGAGGGATCACCCAACGCACGCTCGCCCGGTGTGACGTTTTGATTCCAGCCGGCTAACACCGTGCTCAGGTCATCGATCCCGACAAAGCCATCGAAGATCAGGTCGCCCTGCAGCGGGTTCCATCGCATCTCACCATTGACCACCGGGTTCGACAGATAAACGACTTTGGCCCCACCGTTGAATGTTGCCGCAATCGCCCATTGACCTGTCGCGTCGTCGGTCAGGCTGATGTTGCCGATGCGATTCGTCCCCAGATTGTCAAATGATACGTTAGACCACGCCAAGCTAACGGCCTGGTGGCCCTGACCCTCCACTCCGATAGGTTGCAGCAAGGCAGATGGCCCAAAATCTCCCGCTGTGCCGGCAATGATGTTGGATCCGTCATTCGTAATACCTACCCACGAATCAAATGCCAGGTCTGGAACGAGATTTAGGATCGTGCTCGTTGGAGCGGTCGAAAGGTCAAATTGTGTAGCGTTGTAGACCCCGCCCTGATCCAGTTCGATAAAAAGCGCCGCACCGGTCCAGTCGCTCCCATCGCCATCGGCGAAGATCGAGTTGGCGACGACGTTGGGGATCGTGTTCGACGGATTAACCGCTACGGACACGTCGGGCGTAGCCAGGGCCGGAACTGTGAGGTAAAACGACGTAATAAAGAAAAGGACTGTGGTATTCAGACGCATGGCAGCTTCCGGGTGTTTGTCCGCCCTTGCCGAGACACGTCATCTTAAAGCGGTCTGTGTTCTGCGACAAACATAAAAACCAGAGAATGCATAAATTATTATTACAGCCGATGGCTCGGGTATGGTTGCGCTTATTGAGGGCGGCGCCCCCTGGTTCCATTCGCTTAGCACCACGTTCAGGTCATCGATCCCGACAAAGCCGTCGCCCGACGGATCACCCGCCAGCGGGACGGGGATGGATACGTTCTGGTTCCACCGGTTCAATACGAGGTTCAGGTCGTCGATGCCGACGAACCCATCACCGTTCAGGTCGCCTGCGAAGAACGGCGGCGCAATGGATAGATTGGCGTCGATCCAGTCGGCGTAGAAGGAGACACGTGTATCGAAACCAAACTCGCCGAAAGACGAATTCAGTTCACCGTCGATGTCGGAGGTTCTGGGTGGGGGGCCGATGCTGCGGCTTAATCGCAGGCCGTAAGACGTGACGCCTGCGATCTGGTTGTTGATGAAGGTCGGCCCGCCTGAATCGCCCGGCGCGGACATGACCTCGTCGTCTCCCAGGCCCAGGTGGCTGAACTCGCCGCCACCGAGCGAGGATTCGTTGAAACCGAAGGCGTCGTGCTGGGTCGTGCCGTCGTCGAAGTCGTACACGAGCTGTGCTCCCGGCAGGGGGGCAGAGTCCAGCACACCCGAGAAGACATCCCCCAGCGCGTCGTAGGTATTCAGCCCACTTCGTTTCGTGCCTGCGGGCAGCGTCACCCCGGTGTCACCTATGCCGGATGTGCCGTACCCCGCCTTAGTGACGGTCTGTCCGACCT
>JAJDCW010000056.1 GCA_029260635.1 Phycisphaeraceae bacterium
GACAAGACCTGGCTCAACAACTTCAAACGAGAGAACGGCATCGGCATTCCGGGCTACGCCTGCATCGCACCAACCGCGCGCTGGGGATGCAAGTGCTGGCCGATCGAACGCTACGGCCAGGTCGCACGCAAGATGATCGAGAACAATCTCGCCGGCGACAAACTCATCCTGATCGCGTCCCCCAACGAACGCGATCAGGTCCTGCCGATCTTCGAGACGCTTATGGGGGATGGTCCGATGAAAAATACAACGGGGACGACTTCCGGGGCAAATTCCGGGGGGGGCGATCTGCGCGACCGCGTTGTTTTCCCCACGACCACCGTTGGCCAGATGATGGCATTACTCAGCGAACCGCGCGTCCTGATCTGCAACGACTCCGCCCCCCTGCACATCGCCGTTGGATTTGACCGCCCGGTCGTCGCGCTCTTCGGCCCCACCGACCCCGCACTCGTCGGCCCCTACCAGCAACCCGACAGCGTGGTCCGCCCGCCCGACGCCAACCAATACCAATCTAACTACCGCAAGCACCTGGACGACCCGTCGCTGATCTCCAAGATCACGGTTGAGGAGGTGTGGGATAAGCTCAAGAGCGTAATGCAATCAGCATGATTACTTATCGTCTTACCCGCCGCGTATCCCGAACACCGCGATTGCGCACCAGGCGTTGCCGATTCGGTCGTTGATGTCGAAGCCGCGCACTGCGGGGGGGCCGACGGGGTAGTTTTTATCTAAGCACCGGGTGTGCCAGGTCGCCAGGTCGTGTTCGGCGATCTCCTGGGATGCGGTGAACAGGATCAGCAGGAGCCCGCCGTGGCGGATCGAGCCATCGGACCAGATTTTTTTGATGTCTTTGACCACCGGCGAAAGCAGTTCGGCGGAGTAGCGTGGGAACGGGCCGCTGGTCTCGAATTGTGAGACGGCTTTGACTTCCAGCCAGTACGATGCCTCCGGGTCGGCCGCGGGCTGGTCGTCGAACAGCGTGCCTTTGATCAGTGGGTCGCGCAGCGGCAGCCCGTCGTGTGTCAGGACCATGTCGCAGCGGAGCCCCTCGCTGCGCCGGGTTTTCTGCCGGTCGTCGGGGTAGCGCTGCTCGCGCCATACGCCGTAGCCGCCATCGGACATAGCGAGCTCGATCAGCGGGTGCAGCCCCAGCTCGTCGAGCACATCGATCCCGTATACCGCCTGCTCAAGGTCGGCTTCGTGGGCGCACTTTTTAAGCCCGGCTTCCACGGCGTCCGCGATGTCTGAGGTGCTCCAGGGCATGGGGGGTAAAAAGCTGGAAAACTAGAAGACTGGAAATTCGGTTTCTCAGATCAATCTTGCATTAGGGCACCTCAAAAAAATACAGCGGGCCGAGCAATGCACTTGCCTGCGCTAAGCCGCAAGCGGCTATGGTGAGAGGATCACCGTATTTATTTAGGCGGCCATTATATAAACGCTTTCCAGCTTTCCAGTTTTTCCTCATCTTCACTCACCATCGCGCCAGGTCGCCGGTGATCGGCTCGATGAGGTCTTTGATGGTGATGATCCCGACCGGTTCGCCGCGGGTGCCGGTGACGACCGCCAGGCCGGCGGCGTGTTGTTGAAGGGTGCTGAGCGCATCGCGGACCGAAACATTCTGTGTTAACGACTCGGCGGGGCCCATCAGCTCGCCGATGGGCGGGCAGGCATCCATTTCGTAAGCCAACGCCTGATTGAGGTTAAGGATGCCGGCGACCGCTCCGTTCTTGTCCAGTACGGGCACGCGCGAGTGGGTCGTGCGCTGCGCCAGCCTGCGGATCATCGCGGGGCTGTCACCCTGCCGAATCTTTTCAACGCCCGCCCAGGCGGTCATCTCTTCCTGCACGGTGCGCCCCGCCAGGTCCAGCACGCGGTCGACGATGGCCGACTGTTCTTGTGTCAACAGGCCGTAGCCCACGCCCTCACGCACGAGGAGCCCGACCTGTCGGCGCGGGTGGAATGCGCTGGTGCGCGGGTCACGCCCGATCGCTTTCATCATCAGCCCGCTGAATAACCCGATCAACGGCGTCAGCCCGGTGTAGTAAAATAGTTTCTGCGACACACTCAGCGCCGTCGCAAGCTTGTACATCAGCCGATCGCTGTGCGCCGCGAACAGGTCCTTCGGCAGGGTCTCACCGACCACGAACAACATCGGCGTGACGATCAACGTGTTCAACAGGATCGCTTCCCAGCCACTGATCCCGCGCGACTCGATGACGATGCCCATCGCCGCGGTGCCCAGGTAGTTGGTGATGTTGTTGCCGATCAGCAGCGTGGTCAGCAGCACCGTCGGGTGGGTGATCAGGCGGTGCAGGGTGATCGCGGCGCGATCACCACGGTGCATCAGGACGTGCAGGCGGATGCGGTTGAGGCTGTACGCTCCGGTCTCGAGCCCGGAATACAGCGCCGAGCCCGCGAACCCGATCATCGCTAAAGCACACCAGAAGATAAGCATCGTGTTACTCATCCGACACCTCCCCCGGTTTCGCCGCAGGCGTAGTCTGATGTTTCGGTTTCCTGGAAACTTCCTCCAGCCGAACCGTCACCGTCTCGATGCGTCGGCCGTCCATCTGCTCGACACTGAGCATCAGGTTCCCGATCGCGACCCGATCGCCGACCTGAGCCGCGCGTCCCAGCCTCGCCATCACCAGCCCGCCAACCGTCTTGACCATGTTCAGTGTCACCTGTATGTCTGCCGGCAGGCCCTTGCCAAAGGCCTCGGACCAGTCGCGGGTCGAAAGCTCCGCGCTGACCCGCCAGCTTCCCGGTGAAACCTGTTCGACCATCAGATCGTCGCCCCGGTCGTGTCCGCCGGCGATCTCGCCGACCAGGTGCTCCGCGACGTCTTCGAGTGTGACCAGCCCGGCCGTGCCGCCGTACTCATCGACGACGACCGCCAGCGTCATCGCCTTGTCGCGTAGCTCGGCCAGCAGTTGGTCGGCGTGTTGTTGTTGCGGCACGAACAGCACAGGTTCGATCAGCGCGTTCACCTCAAGTCCGCTGCCCGGCGGGTGCAGCAACGCACGCCGCGTCGTGATGATGCCCTCGATTTTGTCCAGGTTCTCCCGATAGGCGGGCACCTGACGCAGCTTTGTCTTCTTAAAAAAATCGACCAGCTCGGCGGGCGCGCTCTCGATGTCCACCGCCTCAAGGTCGACCCTCGGCGTCATCAACTCGTCCACCTTGACCCGTCCCAGTTCCAGTACCTGCCGGAGCATCCGCTGCTCCTGCGGGTCGATCACGCCCTGGCCTCGGCTGAGTTCAAGCATTGATGCCAACTCTTCGGGCGATAGCGCGTCCGGTTGCTTGGCCGGCGCGATCAACCGCGCCAGTGGCGTGATTACCAAGAATGACGCGACCAGCCGTACCGGCGAGATCACCCGGTGTACGATCAGCAATGGCAGCGCTGCCAGCCTTGAAAACGCCGCCGGGGCACGCGCCGCCGCCAGCTTCGGCAGCACCTCGCCAAGGATAATGATCGCCAGCAGGGGCACGATACTCGCCACGCCCAGCGCCGCCGGCCCGATCACCTTCTGCTCGTTCAGGTACAAAAGCAGCTTCGTGCTGACCACGAAGTACAGGACATTGACGGTGATGTTCCCCATCAGCAGCGTGATCAGCAGCGACCGCGTCTCGGCCAGCAGCGTTGTGATCGCCGTCCCCGCGAACGTGTCGGATTCTTTGATGACCGAGCGCTGATGACGGGTCAGGCTGAACAGCGCGGTCTCGCTGCCCGAAAAGAAGCCGCTTAAGAAAAGCAGCACCGGCAGGCACAACAGCATGATCGGCAAGAGCATATGCGCGTCCGTGTGGGCGGCCGATGTGTCGGTTAGCTGTTAAGCAGCAACGCCGACCCGGCTTGGCCCTCCCATGTGTGCTCGCGGATCGCGCGGACCACCCGCTGCGCCGCATCCACCGCCGCGAGCCCCGCCTCGCCATCGACCGCCGGTTTACCGCCGCCACGAACCGCGCGCAGGAAGTTGTTCTGCTCCGCGGTCAACTGGTCATCTTCGCCGGCCGGCAGGTCGAAGCTCAACGGTTCAACCTTCACCATGTCCAGGTATTTCAGGTCCGACAGGTCCCGGCCGGCCGCGAGCTGATCGCGAATCTTCATCATCGCTTCGCGGTTGTCGCCGTCGGTGTGGACCACGACCCCGTCGCACGATCCGTAGTCGAGGTTAATAAAACCACTCTCGGAGAAGACGCGGAGCCTCCGTTCAGTGTTCAATGCCATCCGCGACGTGGTGATGTTCGCGACACACCCGTTTTCAAAAATGATCCGTGCGCTGGCAATGTCTTCGTGCTCACCGAGTACCGCAACACCCGTCGCGTCCACCGACTTAATCGGCGAGCCCGCCAGCTTCAGCACGATGTCCAGGTCGTGGATCATCATGTCCATCACGACGCCCACATCCATCGACCGGAACGTCATCGGGCTGACCCGCTCGGTCTGCATGAACCGGGCTTTAAAATTCAACGCCTCGACCGCACGGAACGCCGGGTTGAACCGCTCGGTGTGGCCGACCTGCAAGACCGCGTTGTTGGCTTTCGCGCAATCGACCAATGCCCGGCAATCCTTGACGCTCGGCGCTAAAGGCTTCTCGATCAGGCACGCAATTTGTTTATTCAGCAAGGGCTCGGCGGCCGCGCGGTGGTAGACCGTCGGCACCGCGACCGTCACCGCCTGTATATCCGTGTGTGCCGCAACCAACTCATCGACCGTGCCGTAAGCCTCGCAGCCGTACTCATCGGCGACCGCCTGTGCGCGGGTCATATCGAAGTCCACGACGGCCTTGAGGTCCGCGTCGGGCATCTGCTTATATGTCCTCGCGTGGTGCCGACCCATCCGACCGACCCCGACCACGGCCACGGCCACGGGGGCACATACTTGTTGATTCGTACTGCTCATCCCCCCATGTTACGCCATCCGCACCTCGCCAAGCGAATGCCCGAGCGCGAGGCCCGCAGCGTGATGTTTCACTCAACCTTCCAACGGTTAGCCACCACCATACCCAACCCGTCCACCCCCGGTTCAATTCTTCATCGACACCCAATACCCGACGCCTCACATCCGCCACTCCAACACCCACCGATCCACCGGCCCGCCATCTATATATTTAGTATTTAGGCTAAATATTAAATAATATCCCCGCGTGGCGGGGCCGTGGGTGAGATGGGGCATGGCTCGTGAATTGGCCGGAGTGTTTGTTTTTGGGGTTGTTGGTGTGAGTAAGCGGCCGATCACGCTTTCCCCGGGTTCGACCGGCCGGGTGGCGGTGATACGATATGGCTGTGAATCCATCATCACGTAACCCGACCGCCCCGGCCAAGGGCAACGGCCCCGGAAGCTCCGCCGCGAAGCGCAAGCCCGTGATCGGCATCACCATGGGCGACCCCGCCGGCATCGGGCCGGAGGTCGTGGTCAAAGCTCTGGCCGACCCGGAAATACGCGCACTGGCCCGGTTCGTGGTCTACGGGATGAATGAGTTGCTCGCCTACGCCGCCGACCTGGCCGAGATCGAGGCTTTCTGGTGGCGCGTCCAGCACGACTCGCCCCGCACCGACTTCACGCTCACGCACGACATCGTCGTCCTGGACTACGACGAGTACAGCCAACTCGGGTCCGCGATCCACAAGCCCACCCGCGCCGGCGGGCAGGCGAGCCTGACGTTTATTGATGACGCCATCGCCGCCGCCGGCCGACCCGTTGAAGAGGCGGGCATCGACGCGGTTGTCACGGCCCCGATCTGCAAAGAGTCCTGGCACATGGCCGGCTGCAAGTTTCCCGGCCACACCGAGATGTTCGCCCACCGCACGCGCACCAAGCGCGTCGTCATGGCGTTCGAGTCGCCCAAACTCCGAGTCGCGCTTGCCACCGTACACGTCCCGTTGATGGACTTGCGCAACGTCCTGACCATCGGCACGGTCTACGACCCTATCGACCTGGGCAACCAGTTCTGCAAGCAGTTGGGCATCGCGAATCCGCGCATCGCCGTCGCGGGGCTTAACCCCCACGCCTCGGAGAACGGCCGATTCGGCGACGAGGAGAACCGCATCATCACCCCCGCCATCGAGGCCGCCAAGAGCCACGGCATCGACGCACGCGGCCCGTTCCCCGGGGACACCGTCTTCAACGCCGCCGTCGCCGGGCGGTACGACCTGGTCGTCGCCATGTACCACGACCAGGGGCTGATCCCCGTCAAGCTTCTGGCCTTCGACGAGGCGGTTAACATCACGCTCGGCCTGCCGGTCGTCCGCACCAGCCCTGACCACGGGACCGCCTTCGATATTGTCGGCAAGAACAAGGCCGACCCCGGCAGCATGAAGGCCGCGATCCGGCTGGCGGTGAAACTGGCGAATGAAAAAGTCGCGTCCGAAGTGTAGCGCGACTTGTTGACCACTTATCTCGATTGATTATTCATTATGCCCGATGTATCAGACCAATCTATTGCCACCCCCGGTAAGCCCGCCGTCGTCCTGCTCTCCGGCGGGCTCGATTCCGCGACCATCCTGGCGATCGCCAACGCGCAGGGCTACGTCTGCCACGCCCTGAGTTTCGACTACGGCCAACGCCACCGCGCCGAGATCGCCGCCGCCGCCAAGGTCGCCGAACAGCTCGGCGTCGCCAGCCACCGCTGGATCAACATCGACCTGCGCAGCCTCGGCGGCTCCGCACTCACCGATGCTATTGATGTCCCCAAGGACCGGCACGAAGAGGCTATGACCCACGGCATCCCGGTCACCTACGTCCCCGCTCGCAACACGATCTTCCTGAGCTACGCGCTGGCCGTCGCCGAGGTCATCCACAGCACGGACCTGTTTATCGGGGTGAACGCGGTGGACTACTCCGGGTACCCCGACTGCCGCGGCGAGTACATCCGCGCGTTCGAGACGATGAGCAACCTCGCCACCAAGGCCGGCGTCGAGGGCCAGCACCTCAATGTCCACACCCCCCTGATCGACCTGCCCAAGACAGGCATCATCGAGCAGGGCCTGAAGCTCGGCGTCGACTACAGCCTCACCCACTCCTGTTACGACCCCATCGACGACGGCAAACCCTGCGCCCACTGCGACGCCTGCCTGCTACGAATCCGCGCGTTCGAGAAAGTCGGGCAGCGTGACCCGGCGATGGTGCGGTGGTATGGAGACAAGCCACTGTAATGGAGCATTTGACATGAGTAATGATTCAAAAAAAAAGTATTTTGCGATCGTGTCTGATAGTTCTATCGGCGTTTGTATTAGGCGCATGTGTTTCTGGAGCAATACTTGGGCTAAACAATTTGTCGATAAAGAGCATGTTGAATACCTGGGATTACAACCGAGGTTATAGCAATCAACTAACGGTTGATTACATGCAATATTGGTGTGAACATGGCGAATGGCCTCCACCTGGAAAGATCTCTTTTTCTCCTTATTACGTCTTTAATACCAGTTTCACTAATTCCGAAGGGGTTAGAGTAGATGTTTATTATTCTGGCAAAGGCGAGCGATGGGAGCTCATGCTGGATAAGCATGAACATACGAAGTTGATGCTTATATATTAGCTTGGGCACGCGAACTGCTTAATGGTTGTTTTGTTTGGTGGTCATGCCATAATGATTTGATGCCAATCACCCTCTCAGACATCCAATCCGCCGCCCAGCGCATCCACGGTGGCGTCTACCTCTCGCCATGCCCCGAGTCCCAGCCGCTGTCTGCGGTCGCGGGGTGTAAGGTTTATTGCAAATTAGAAAACCTCCAACGCACCGGCAGCTTCAAGGAGCGTGGGGCGCGCAACGCGCTGATGGTGCTGGATGAAGAACTCCGGGGGCGGGGCGTGATCGCGGCGTCGGCGGGGAATCATGCGCTTGGGCTTTCCTACCACGGCCAACTGTTGGGTGTCCCGGTCACGGTGGTGATGCCCAGGCACGCGCCGATTAATAAGGTTGCGACTTGTCGGGAGCTGGGGGCGAATATCGTCCAGTTCGGCGAAGACTTCGCCGAGGCGCGTGCGCATGCCGGGGAGCTTTCGGAGGAACGCAAGCTGACTTACGTCCACGGCTTCGATGATCCAGCGGTGATTGCCGGGCAGGGCACGATCGGGCTTGAGTTGCTTGAACAGGTGCCGGACATGGAGGCCATCGTCGTTCCAATCGGTGGCGGGGGGCTGATCGCCGGGATCGCACTGGCCATTAAATCGCTCAAGCCCGAGGTCAAGGTCTACGGCGTCGAGCCGAGCAACGCCGCGTGCTACCTCAGTGCGCTCGAGGCGGGTAAGCCGGTGACGGTGCAGACGCGGCCGACGCTCGCCGACGGTCTGGCGGTGTCCACCATCGGGACGAATGCCTTCGAGGTCGCGCGACCGCACGTTGATAAGGTCGTCGCGGTGGATGAACACTACATCGCGTTGGCGGTGCTGCGTTTTATCGAGTTGGAAAAGACCGTCGTTGAGGGTGGGGGTGCCGCGGCGCTCGGCGCGTTATTAGCAGGATTGCTTCCCGAGCTTGCCGGCAAGCGTGTCGTACTGCCCCTGTCCGGGGGTAACATCGACTCGACGGTGCTGGGGCGTGTGATCGAGCACGGCCTCGCCGCGGACTACCGGCTGTGCCGTTTCGTCGCGCGGATCACCGACCGGCCCGGCGGGCTCTCCCGGTTCTCTGCCACCCTAGCCCAGGCGGGCGTCTCGATCAAAGACATCTCGCATGACCGGATCTTCGCCGGGGGGGATATGTCCTCCGTGAATGTCCACTGTGTAGTCGAGACCCGCGACCGCGAACACATCCGCTCACTGAAAAAAGCCCTCGCCGCCGCCGGTTTCAGCAGCACTTTCGACCCGATCCACGAGTAGGCGGGGTTAAGATGGGCGGGTTTCAGAGGGGCCCGGGACCTGTCCGGGGGCTATTCCCGCGGAGCGGTTGCCCTTATAATCCACTGTTCAAGATGAAAGACGCCTCCTCCAACAGCGTGAAGATCGCGACCGTCCTGCTCTCGGCCATCGCGGCCGGGTTGGCGGGGCTGCTGCTGTATCAGTCACAGACGCACCAGGCCCTGCCCGGTTGTGACGGCGGGTCCGCCTGCGACACGGTCCTCTCCAGCAAATGGTCGCTGTGGTTCGGCATCCCCGTGAGCCTGCTGGCGCTGGCGAACTACACCGCGATGTTCGCCGCCGCAATCTCGCACGACCCTAAAGACAAGAAGCCGCAGCTATCGATCACGCTGACCCTGGCGGTCTCCGCGTTCGCCACGCTCGCCGCCGCGGCCTGGTTCGTCTCTGTGCAGGTCATCGCGATCGGTGCGATGTGTAAATACTGCATGGGCACCCACGCTGTGGGCGTTGCCGCCGCGGTGCTATGCCTGGTCACGGTCACGCCGCGCATCGAGCTTAAGCAACTGATGTCCGCCACAGCTGCGGCGATGGTGCTCGTTGGCGTCATGATCGTCGGGCAGGTCATGGGCGAGGCACCCGCCGGCCCCGACGCGCTGATTACGTTTGCCGACGACACCCCCCTTCCTGAGCCGGGGCTTCAAGCCCCCGCCGCCTATGGGCCTCTGGGTGTCGATCCGTTGGCGGTCGACCCGCTGCCGCCGAAGATCAACGCCCCGTTGCCCGACCCCACACCGGTTCAGCCGACCCTCGAGCCGACACCCACGACACCCCCGCCGACCGCCGGCCCGCGCATCGTCAAGCTCAACGGTGGCCGGATGGAGATCGACACCACCGCCGTCCCGATCATCGGCGACCCGCACGCGCCGATCATTCTGGCCGTGCTCTACGACTACCGCTGCTCGCACTGCCGGGACACACGCAAGATGCTCGAGAAGACCAAGAGCAGGCACGGCAACAAGCTCGCGATCCTCTGCCTGCCCACCCCGCTGAGTTCCAAGTGCAACCGTCTGATCCGTCAGTACAACCCAAACAACCGCTACTCATGCGACCTGGCCAAAGTATCGCTGGCGTTCTGGAAGGTCGATCCGGACCAGTGGGCCGAGTTCGACAAACTGATGTACTCAAGCGAAGACCACCACTCCCCCGCGCGGTCGCAGATCGCCGCGGGCAAAATGGTCAAAGACAAGGACCTCACCAAAGAACTGCGTGGGGAATGGGTCGACGAACAGATCAAGCAGGACGTCCTTTATTACGCCGCCGCCGCGAAGTCCTCGGGGAACTCCATGCTCCCGATACTGATCTCGACGCACGGGATCATGAACGGCACCCCGAAACACCCCCTGGACATCGACGACCTGATCAACGGCAAACGCAGATAGATGTTAGTGTTTAGCCGTTGGCCGTTAGCGATTAGCACGGACCGCGCGGACGTAGTCCGCGGGCTATGAAAGAAATCAAACCTGATACCGGTAACTCGAACCCCGCACCACCCCATGCCCACGACTTCCACAGACATCAAGACCACCCTCATCGTCGGGATGGAGGTCCACGTCGAACTCGCCACCCGCTCGAAGATGTGGACCAGCGCTCCGAACGTCGCCCACCGCGACTACTTCGACGCCGAGCCCAACACACTGCTGGACCCCGTCGTGATCGGCATGCCCGGGACGCTCCCGGTGATCAACGAGCAGGCCGTCGAGATGGCCGTGCGCGTCGGGCTGGCGCTGGGCTGTGAGATCGCCAAAAAAACCAAGTGGGACCGCAAGAGCTACTACTACCCCGACCTACCGAAGAACTATCAGATCAGCCAGTACGACCAGCCGATCTGCGGCGAGGGGTCGCTGGACATCCCCGCAGGCGACGGCCAGGACGCTGGCAACACGCGGACGATCCGCATCACCCGTGCCCACCTCGAAGAAGACGCCGGCAAACTCATGCACGAAGCGCCCGGCGGCGCACCGATCGACCATTCCATCGTCGATCTGAACCGTGCCGGGACGCCGCTACTGGAGATCGTCACCGAGCCGGATTTTCGCACCGCCGACGAGGCTGTGACCTTCGGCCAAATCCTCCGCGACATCTGCCGACACCTCGGCGTCACCGAAGGCGATATGCAACGCGGGCACATGCGATTCGAGCCCAACATCAACGTCCACATCGAGAAGGACGGCGAAACCTTCAAGACCCCCGTCGTCGAGATAAAAAACCTCAACTCATTCAAGGCCGTCCACGGCGCGATCATCCACGAATACCAGCGACAGGTCGACGACTGGCTCAAGGACGGCAAGGTCATGGGCGCCCGCGCCAAGTCCACACGCGGCTGGGACGACAATAAGTTCGTCACCACACCCCAGCGTGAAAAGGAAGACGCCGACGAGTACCGATACTTTCCCGACCCGGACCTGGTCACGGTCGCGATCGACGACGATTGGCTCAGCCGGATCAAGAAGACCGTCACCGAACTCCCCACCGCGAAGCGCGCCCGCTACACCGGCGAGTACGGCCTAAGCAACATCGATGCCGACAACCTCCTGGACGACCCCCGCCTGACCGGCTTCTACGAAGCCACGATCAACGCCGGCACCGACCCCAAACGCGCCGCCGCGATGCTGCTGAACTACGGCTCCAAGCTCGCCAACGAACGCGACCTCCCCGTCAACGAGTTGGGCATCACCCCCGCGCAGGTCAAGGGCATCGCCGACCTGGTCGATGCCGACAAGATCGGCTCCAGCGCCGCCGCCGACCTTTTCGCCCACTGCTGCGACAGCGAAGGTACCGCCGAAGCCCTCGCCGAGAAGCACGGCCTGCTCCAGGTCTCCGACACCGGCGCGTTAGAAGGCTTCGTCGATCAGGTCCTAGCCGATGCGAAAAACGCCAAAGCCATCGACGACATCAAGGCCGGCAAAGACAAGGCCGTCGGCGCCCTGATGGGCCAGATTATGAAACTCAGCAAGGGTCAAGCGAATCCGAAGCTGGTCACGCAGATGATCATCGGGAAGCTTCGGGGGTAATGGCTCAGGCCGTAGTGTTACAATAGTGTGATGCGTTATCTACACGCAGTCATTCTTGCTCTTCTTGTATGCGTTTCTGCTCTGCCAGTCGAAGCATCGTGGCGGCACGAGCAGCAAGTCGATCTATTAGTACTTGCATACCATGCGAAATCATATCAATTGAAACACGGAGTCTATCCGCTCACAGACCGGGAAAGCACATGGTATGAAAAGCTAGTTGCGGAATACGGAACACATGTCCTAGGTATCCGAGAAACTTCACTTGAAGGTAAGTACCCGCTAGATCTATATGGCCACCCCTTGGTGTATGAGCCGCCAGACGCAAATCATCCTAACGAGGTCGTGATTCGTTCGGTTGGCGAGAATGGTGTTGATAATCACGGGCTATTAGACGACTGGGATAGCCGTTCGGAGCCTAACAGTGGGTATTGGTATAAGAGCCGATGGCCGGCAGCAAAGAGATTCGGCTTGTTTTGTGCGGTAATTTCATTGGGGGGATTAGTTTTTATTATCGTCAAGATCGACAGATTTATGGCGAAGCTATTCTTTGCAGCCGTTTGGCTAGGCTTGATGAGCGCGATCATTTTTCCAATCGGATTTTCTATAGGTTGGCCCCGCGGGCCACAAGACATCGACCCGGCGTGGATAGGATTTGTTCCACCAATTGGATACTTACTTCTATTCAGTAGTATCCCAATCTTATTTATTCACATTATGTACAGCGCTTGGATAACACGCAGCTTAAGATTGCCCGGAACCCTGTTGTGTGCAAAGTGCCACTACGATCTTCGAGGTACGATCGAGTCAAATCGAAAAACCTGCCCGGAGTGCGGCGAGTCAATACCGCAAGAGGTGGATATTGACGTCGACCTTACCTCCCCACCTTCACCATAATCTTCCCCGCCGCGGCGGAGCCTAACGTCACCGGTTCGCGGTCGTGGGGGCGGACGGTGATGGCGTCGGCGGAGGGGGTGTGGGACTCGACGGTGAATTGCGCGCCGGGGGTCAGGCCGTGCTTATCGACGAACTGGAGGAACTCGGGTTCCTGGTCGCGGACGCGGGCGACTTTGGCGGTCGTGTTCGGGGCGCAGTCGTTCAGGGGGGTGAGTTTTTCTTGTTTGGGTGAGCCGGTGGAGGGGGGGATCGGGTCGCCGTGCGGGTCGGTGTCAGGGTGGCCCAGCAGGGTGTCGATCTTTTCGAGCACCTTATCCGAGATCGCGTGCTCCAACTCTTCCGCCTCCTCGTGGACCTCGGACCAGTCCAGCCCGAGCGTCTGCACCAGGAACAACTCGATCAGCCGGTGACGACGCAGGACCTGCAGCGCCAACTTCGTCCCCGCCCTGGTCAGCCGGACCCCGGCCCGTGGCTCGTAATCGACCAGGTCCGAATCGGAAAGGCTCTTGACCATACTGGTCGCTGTGCCTGCGGTCACCCCGACAGCCGCCGCCAACCCACCCATCGCGACCTGCGAAGCGGGCGTCTGTCCGCCTTTTTCCAGCAGATACAGGTGTTTCAGGTAATCCTCGACGGTTCGGCTGGGCATGGCGTGATCACAGGACTCGATTTGACTTTGACTACTCAAAGTATACACTTGGGTATATAAAAATCAAGGGCGGGGCGGTCCCGCTCGCAAATTTTGCATTGTTTTTATTCAGGTGTGGCTATGCCAAGTAGCGGACTTATCAATCAGGTTTCCCACAAACTCGCGGTGGCGTGTCTTTGCCTATGGTTTGGTTTGATGACCGGTTGTGGCGATACATCCACGGAAGCGGGGAGCGATCGTCTCACCGTCGTCTGCACCACCACCATGATCGCGGACCTGGCGAAGAATCTGGTCGGTGACGATGTGCAGGTGATCGGGATCATGAAGACCGGCGAGGACCCGCACGTCTACGACGTCAGGCCGCGTGATGCGCAGATGATTGCGGATGCGGACGTGGTGCTGATGAACGGGTTGCACCTGGAATCGACGCTCGAACACATCATCGAGAATAACGCAGAACAGGCGGTCGTCGTCCGGCTCGCGGAAGACGATCGGATTGCCACCCTCGGCAGCGAGACCAAGGAAGGCGCGCCGGACCCGCACTGCTGGTTCAACATCGAATACTTCAAGGTCTACACCGAGCGGGCCTGCGACGCATTGATCGCCGCCGACCCGGACAACGCGGAGGCCTACAAGGAGCGCACGGTTGCTTACCTCGCTGAGCTGGACACGCTCCAAGCGTATGTGGTCGAACAGCTGGACACCGTCCCGCAAGATCAACGTGTGATTGTCACCAGCCACGACGCCTTCCAATACTTCGGCAAGCGCTACGGCGTCGAGGTGCTGGCCGTCATTGGTATCAGCACCGAGCAGCAGCCTCGCCCGCAGGACATCGCGGCGTTGGAGGCCAAGGTCGCCGATCGCGGCGTCAAGGCTCTCTTCATCGAGACCTCCGTCAGCCGGACACTGAATGACATCGTCAAAAAGCTCGCCGACCACAGCGGCGCGGCCATCGGCGGCACGTTGTACAGCGACTCGTTGGGAGACCCCGACACGGACGCCGGGACGTACATCGGCATGGTCCGCCATAACACCGACCTGATCGTCAAGGCCTTAAGCCAACCATGACAGCCTTAACCCACCCATCTGAAAGCCCTGCTGCGACGCAGCCCGCGCCTATCGAAGTCGTCAACGCCATGGTTGCCTACGAGGGTCGGCCCGTCCTGCGTTCGGTGACTTTCACCGCGCCCCGGGGCAAGCTCGTCGGCATCATCGGCCCCAATGGCGCGGGCAAGAGCACGCTGCTTAAAGCCATCCTCGGGCTGATCAGGCTCGACGGTGGTAGCGTCAGCGTGTTTGGGCAGCCGTTGGAAAAGGTACGCAACAGGATCGCGTACGTGCCTCAGACCGAGGCGGTGGACTGGGACTTCCCGGTGACGGCGATGGACGTGGTGCTCATGGGCAGCTACGCCGGGCTGGGTCTGTTCGGCCGACCCGGTGCGAAGCAACGCGCTCAGGCGGCAGAGGCGTTGGAAGAGGTCGGGATGACAAAGTATGCCAAGCGTCATATCCGACGGCTCTCCGGCGGTCAGCAGCAACGGGTCTTCTTGGCTCGCGCGCTATGCCAGCAGGCCGACATCCTGCTGCTGGATGAACCGTTCGCGGGGGTCGATGCCGCGACCGAGAAGGCCATCTTCGGCCTGATGGACCGGCTCACCGCCGAGGGCAAGACGCTGCTTGTTGTGAATCACGACCTGTCTGTGCTGGACCGGTTCGATCTGATCATGTTGTTGAATCAGCAGATCATGGCGTTCGGCCCGACCGAAGAGGTGGCGACGGATGACAACCTGCGGTTGACCTACGGCGGCCGGCTGTCGCTGTTGGACCGCGCGGATGACACGCTTAAGTACGCCGGCCCGGAGATGCGTGATGATTGAGGTGTTGGCCCAGGTCGAGATGGATTTTACGCAGTGGCTTGCCCCGTTCTCCGAGCGGTGGTGGCAGGAGACAACTTGCAGCGCACTGGTGGGTGTGGCTTGCGGCGTGCTTGGCTGCTTCGTCGTGCTGCGCCGGATGGCGTTGATCGGCGACGCCCTGGCACACGCGGTTTTGCCGGGTGTGGTGATCGCGTTCATGCTGACCCACAGTTCGGGGGTTGTCGGCCTGCTGCTGGGGGCGTTGCTGGCCGGGCTCACCACGGCGGTGTTGGTCAACCTCGTCAGCCGGTTCAGCCGGACCAAGGAAGACTCCTCGATCGGCATTGTGTTTACGGCGTTGTTTGCGCTGGGGATCGTCCTGATCAGCGCGTTGCCGCGTGGTGTGCACTTCGACCTGAAGTGTTTTCTATTCGGGGACCCGCTCGCTGTCGGCACGGCGGACCTGTGGATGATGGCGATTATCGCGCCGCTGGTGATCCTGGTTGTGATCTTGTTGTACCACCCGATGAAGATCTCCAGCTTCGATCCCGTGGTGGCCGCCGCGATGGGGTTGCCGGTCCTGCTGCTGCATTACCTGCTGATGGGGATGCTGTCGGCGACCGTGGTGGCGGGCCTGAAGACCACGGGCGTGATCCTTGTCGTCGCGATGGTGATCACACCCGCGTCGGCGGCGTATCAACTGACGAATAGGTTCTGGGTCATGCTTGTGCTGGCGGGCTTGTTCGGTGCGTTGTCCGCGGCGATCGGGATGTCGGTCGCTTTTGTCACCAACGCCCCGACCGGCCCGGCGATGGTCTTGGTCGCGGCGGGCCTGTTCACGCTGGCGGTTATTTTCAGCCCAAGCCACGGCCTTGTTTTCGACCGCATCCGCCGATGGAAGTTGAACCTGCATATCCAGTCCGAAGACGTCCTCAAAGCCGTCTACCGCCTGACCGAATCCGACACGCCACGGACCGTGCAATCCGTCGCGGAAGACGCCTCGATGGGGGTCGCTCGCGTCCGCTCCATGCTTGATCGTTTGCGTACGCGCGGGATGGTGCTCGCCGACCCTAACCGCGTCGAGCTGACCCCCAGGGGCGAGGCCCGGGCGGTCCAGATGATCCGGTCGCACCGGTTGTGGGAGTCGTACCTTGTGGAACGGGCACAGCAGGACGTCGCCTCCGTCCACGACGTGGCCGAACGCCTCGAACACGCCCACGGACTGGCGGACGAGGTCGCGGCGCACCTAGGCCACCCTGAATTCGACCCGCAGGGCAAGCCCATCCCGCCGCTGCGTGATGGGAAGCCGGCAACCGAGCCCGGCGGCTAAGTAGTTATCCACCGTTTGTGTACAGCTACTTTGCCCGTTTTTATCATCCTGTGTGGAACCCCGTCCCGGCTTGGCCGTCCAAGGTCGTGGGCACACCGCCACGCACAGGAGATTTATGATGAAACGGATCGGATTGCTTTCGTTGGTTGTCGCTATGGCTCTGCCGCTTGTGCCGAACCCGGCAGAGGCTCGGGTCAAGCTGATCACCCTCCCCGTCAGAGAACGTGTCGAGGTACAGCTCGACCACGCCCACGCGACCCTCGTTGAAGAAGAGAGGATCGTACCGCTGGTTGCCGGCGCGAACCAGGTCGACTTCTCCTGGGCCAATACCCGCATCGACCCGGGCACGATTGTGTTCCGTGTGATCGGCTACGAGGGCGAAGTCGTCGGTAAGAACCCCGCCACCCAGCCGGAGGTCAACGTCCTGAGCGTCAGCTACCCGCCGGGCGAGAGCGCCCTGGTCTGGGACGTGTCCAGCTCGCACTCCGGCCCGGTCCGCGTGCGCATCAGCTACCTGCTGGGCGGCTTAAGCAAGAGCTTTAACTACCGAGCGGTCGCCGAGCACGACGAATCCACGCTCACGCTCGCCCGCTACATCCGCGTGCAGAACTTCGCCAACGAGCAGTACCAGGACACGCAGATCCACGCCGGCCTGGGCGGGCAGTTCAGCAAGCCGATCGGCCTGAATGAAACCAAAGAGATCCTCATCGAGAAGATCGCCGACGTCCCGATCCTCAAGACCTACACCTGCGATTTGGCGCAGTACGGCTACCTCGACCCGGCGCAGAAGAAGCTCCGCGTCCCGATGCACTACGTCCTGACCAATGATGAGGATCATGGCTTGGGGGGTGAGTCGTTGCCGCACGGCAAGGTACGCATCTTCCAAAAAGACTCTACTGGCACCACGGCGTTCACCGGCGAGGACTGGGGGTCGTTCACACCCATCGACGACAAGATGAAGCTCTACCTCGGCACGGCGCAGGACGTCGTCGTCAAACGCACCATCGAACGACGCGACCGCACGAAAGTCGGGGGCAACCTCTCCCACTTCGACGTCATCGTGAAGTACGAGATCGAGAACTTCAAGGACCAGGCGGTTGTGCTGGACATCGCGGAGCAGATCAATAATCTCCGCAACGAGACGGGCCTGGGGTCCAATCAGCAGGCCGAGTGGGTCATCGGTGAGCAGACCACGTTCACCGGTGGGCCCGACGCCGAAGAGTCCAGCCAGCACCGCGTGCTTTTCCACGCCGAACTCCCGGCCCGCGCCGGCGACAAGGCCGAGAAGATCGTCCATATGCTCCACCTGCAGTTCCGCAACCAGTTTTAAATTTTGAAATAGCTGCCCTCCAAGCCCACCCGCTCCAGCGGGCAGGTCCGCCCCCGGAATGACTTCCC
Source organism: Phycisphaeraceae bacterium (assembly GCA_029260635.1). GTDB lineage: Bacteria > Planctomycetota > Phycisphaerae > Phycisphaerales > Phycisphaeraceae > JAJRRS01. The sequence goes on from JAJDCW010000056.1 coordinate 18,005, forward strand.
CGGATATTTGTTCACAGACTCCGCGACAAGGACTCACGCCATGAAGCGCTTACTGACCCTGATACTGGTACTGACTTTCACGATCCCCACGCTCGCCCGGAACATCGACCTATCGACGGTCCCCGCGCGTGACACGGTTCAGTTGACGATCTACAACGCCGAGGACCTGACGCTGGTGCGCGAGACGCGTGTCATCAGCTTCAAGCAGGGCAACAACCCGCTGCAGTTCTCCTGGGCGAATACCCTGATCGATCCGACATCCGTTGAGTTAAGATTCCTGACACGCCCCGACGAGTTGACCGTCGTTGATACGACCTTCCCGCACGACAAGCCGCAGATGCTTTACTGGAACGTCGCCAGCGAGTTCAGTGGCGTAGCCACGGTTGAGATCGCCTACTTCACCAGCGGGATCACATGGTCCGCCGACTACACCGGCATCACCGACCCCGATAACAAGACGATGCGGCTGGAAGGCTTCGTCACTGTGACGAACAACTCCGGCGAGGATTATGAAGACGCCCAGGTCCGGCTGGTCGTCGGGACGGTAAATTTGGTCGAGAAAATCGCGCAGCTTGCCCAGCGTGGCATGATGAATGTTCCGGCCCCGGCGGGGTATGGCGGGGCGGTGCCTGGGGTGCGCATGGATAGAGCCAGGCGCGAGGTTGCGCTCAAGAGCATGGTCGCCGACGCCGACGCCAGCTACTTCGCCGACGCCCAGGAGGAGCGGCAGGTCATCAAGGAGGGGCTCAGCGAATACTTCATCTTCACCATCGAGGGCACGGAGACCGTCCCCAACGGCTGGGCCAAGCGGATGCGCAGTTTCGACGCCGCCGACGCCCCGGTCAAAGTCCAGTACCGCTACCGAGCCAACGAGTACGGCGACCAGCTCGTCCGTATGATGCTGCTTACCAACAACGAAGAGTCCAGCCTCGGAGAGAGCCCGCTGCCCGACGGCATCGTCCGCCTGTTCCGTCGCAACGACACCGGCTCGCTGAGCTACCTGACCCAGCAGTCGATCAAGTACATCCCCGTCGGCGACAAGATCGAATTGAACCTGGGCGTAGACCCCAACGTCGTGTTTGAGGTAGTTGATCTCAGGACTTTCCGTGACAACATCTGGGGTTCGATCAACGCCAAGATACGTCGCCGGTTCGATGATCCCGGTGGCGTCCGGATCGAGGACCGCGGCCGGGTCGAGGGCTGGGACGAGCACACAATCTACGCTCAGCGCATCCGCAACTACACCGGCAAACCGATCGAGCTGGAAATCCGACGGGCCTTCGGCGGGGATGCGACCTTCGTGAGTCGGCTGGACACCAAGTCACACGATTTCCAGACCGTCCAATTCACCACCCGGCTGGACACCGGCGAATCCCGCGACCTTCTCTACGAGCTGGTTCAGCGTCAGGGCAGCAACCAGAAGCAGAACCGCGTCGAGATCATGAAGGCCGACCCGGCAGACGTGCCCTGGATGAACTGATCCGTACCCGCGAGAACCAAGTTATGAAACGCACGCTTGTCCTTTTTTGTCTGATGATTTTTACTTCGCCCGTAATTGCACGGAACATCGATTTATCGACGGTCCCCGCTCGTGACACGGTTCAGCTTACGATCTACAACGCGGAGGACCTGACGCTGGTGCGTGAGACGCGTGTTATCAGCTTCAAGCAGGGCAGCAACCCGCTTCAGTTCTCCTGGGCGAACACGCTGATCGACCCCACGTCGGTTGAGTTAAAGTTCCTGACGAAGCCGGACCAGTTGACTGTCCTGGACACGACGTTCCCCCATGACAAGCCGCAGATGCTGTATTGGAACGTGTCCAGCGAGTTCTCCGGGGAGGCCCGTGTGGAGATCACGTACTTCACCAGCGGTATCACCTGGTCCGCCGACTACACCGCCATCACAAACCCTGACGAGTCGTCCACCCACGTGGAAGGCTTCGTCACAGTGACGAACAACTCCGGTGAGGATTATGAAGATGCGCAGGTTCGCCTAGTTGTCGGCACGATCAACCTCGTCGAGAAGATCGATCAGCTCGCCCGGAGAGGCGTTGAGCCCACCTCTTCCGCGCAAGGCTTCGATGGTTCCTCTGTATTGGGCCGACGGAATCAGGCGATGCTCGGCGCGGTCATGGAGGCCGAGGGCTTGTTGTCGTATTCCGTATCCAGGGAACTCGGGGAGGCCAAGCAGGTTGTCAAGGAGGGGCTAAGCGAATACTTCATCTTCACCATCGAGGGCACGGAGACCGTGCCGAACAACTGGTCCAAGCGCCTGCGCAGCTTCGACGCCGACGACGTACCGGTCAAGGTTCAGTACCGATACCGTGCAAACGAGTACGGCAATCAGCTCGTGAAGATGTTTCTTATGACCAACGACGAAGAGTCGGGATTGGGCGAGAGCCCGCTGCCGGATGGATTGGTTCGGCTTTTCAAGCGTAACCACACCGGCTCACTGTCCTACCTGACACAGCAGCCGGTGAAGTACATCCCGATCGGCGACAAGATCGAGTTGAACCTGGGGCAGGACCCGAATGTCGTGTTTGAGCTGATTGATCTGCGTGCCTTCCGCGACAACATCTGGGGCTCAATTGACGCCCGGTTCAAACGCCGGTTCGACGACCCCACCGTCCGGATCGAAGACCACGGCCGGGTCGAGGGCTGGGACGAGCACACCGTCTACGCCCAGCGCATCCGCAACTACACCGGCAAGCCGATCGATCTGGAAATCCGCCGGGCTTTCGGCGGGGACGCGATCTTTATCAGCCGGCTTGATACCCAATCACACGACTTCCAGACCGTCCAGTACACCGCCCAAATCGACACCGGCGAGTCCCGTGACCTGGTCTACGAGCTGGTTCAGCGCCAGGGGAGCAACCAGAAGCAGAACCGAGTCGAGATCATGTCCGCCGACCCGGCTGACGTGCCTTGGATGAACTGACCCTTCCGGGACTTCTCATACCGCGCACGGGTGTGTCCGATCACGCTAAGCAGACACCCGGCTCCCCGCCATAGGCGGGGTTTTTCACGTACCCACAGGCTTGGACCGTGGCAGCCGGTTTACAACCGACCGGCAAACGTGTAAACCTTGTGTTACACGCCGGGCACACACGCCGTGCACGGCCCCAACCACGCCTCATGCCAATACAGGAAACGGTTTGACCATGGCGAAGAAGAAAAAGTCTAAAGCAACCACCCAGTCGGACATCGGCCTGATCGGCCTGGCCGTGATGGGCCAGAACCTCGTGCTCAACATGGCCGACCACGGCTACAAGGTCTCGGTCTTCAACCGCACGACCAGCAAGATGACCGACTTCATCGCGCAGTGTAAGGAGCGAGAGCCTTCACATGAGCGCGTCATCGGCTATGCCAAGCTCCGCGACTTCGTGATGAGCATCAAGCGGCCACGCAAGATCATCATGCTCGTGCAGGCCGGCTTCGCCACCGATGCGACCATCGACTCGGTGCTGCCGTTATTGCAGAAGGGCGACATCCTGATTGACGGCGGCAACGCGCTGTGGACCGACACGATCCGCCGGGAGAAAGACCTCGCGGTCAAGGGGATCAACTTCGTCGGGTCGGGCGTCTCCGGCGGTGAGTTGGGCGCACGCTTCGGCCCGTCGCTGATGCCGGGCGGATCGAAAGAGGCTTGGAAATCACTCAAGCCGATCTGGACCGCCATCGCGGCGCAGGTCGACCGCAAGACCGGTAAGCCAAATGAAGACTATCAGGCAGGCAAGCCCGTGAAGAAAGCCGAGCCCTGCACCTACCACATCGGTCCCAATGGCGCGGGTCACTATGTCAAGATGGTGCACAACGGGATCGAGTACATCGATATGCAGTTGATCTGCGAAGCTTATATGTTAATGAAGACGATCCTGGGCATGAAGCCCGACGAGATGGGCAAGGTTTTTGCCCGGTGGAACAAGGGGCTGCTCGACAGCTTCCTGGTTGAGATCACCGCCGACATCCTCCAGCAACGTGACCCGGCGAATAAGAAGAACTTCCTGGTGGACAAGGTCCTGGACACCGCCGGGCAGAAGGGCACGGGTAAGTGGACCGCGGTTAATGCGCTGGATATGGGCATCCCCGCCAACGCGATCGCCGAGGCCGTATTCGCCCGATGCCTCAGCGCGATCAAGGATGAACGTGTTGTCGCCAGCAAGAAACTCAAGGGCCCGCGCAAGCGTTACTCGGGCTCCAAGCCCGCACTGGTCAAGGCGATCCACGACGCGCTTTATAGCTCCAAGATCTGTGCCTACGCTCAGGGTTTCCAACTCATGGCCGAGGCTCAGAACGAGTACGACTGGAAGCTGAACTTCGGCAAGATCGCAGGTATCTTCCGTGGCGGCTGCATCATCCGGGCTCGTTTCCTTCAGAAGATCACCGACGCATACACCAAGAACCCCAAGCTTCAGAACCTGATGCTCGATCCGTACTTCAAGAAGGCCCTGCACGACAGTCAGCGCAACTGGCGTAAGGTTGTCGTCCTGGCGACGGAACACGGCGTGCCGGTCCCGGCGTTCATGTCGGCCTTGAGCTATTTCGACGGCTACCGCACCGCAGTGTTACCCGCCAACCTCCTCCAGGCCCAGCGCGACTACTTCGGCGCCCACACCTACGAGCGCACCGACAAGAAACGCGGCCAGTTCTTCCACGTCGATTGGCCCGAACCGGATCGCCCGCAGTTGAAGGTGTGAGGACGTATTTAAATATCTCAATTACAAACAACGGAGCCCACGTTCTTAGAGCGTGGGCTTCTTTATTGGGGTGTATGTCGTGAGTCCGGGTCGTAAACTATTTTGTCTTCAGCTTCACGATCTTTTCCGCCGACAGCACATGCCCTGTCACCGCCTCGGTGAGGGTGGCCTTCAGGGTGACGCTTGTGATCGTCGGATCAATCGATTCCGGCAGTTCAAGCTCGATGGTGTAGTGGTAGCCCGTGAGGTTGGCGCGGTAGGCGTCATCGAATTCGCTGGGCTCGTAGATGCGTGAGGCGAGCAGGGCGGGGGGGGCGTCGTCCTGGAGTGCCACGGCCTGAACTTTCAGCCGGCCGGCGACCGGCAGCAGCCGGCCCCGGTGGTCCAGAGGCGTCAGGTACATCCGGATCAGGTCGTCATTGCCGTCGCTGTCCTTGTCGACCGCGCCGCTGTAGGCGGAGAACTTGATCTTCGCCAGCACCGGCGGGTCCGCGTCCTTGATAGCGCGTTCCCCGGCCGACTTAGCTCGGAGCGAATCGATCTCGCCCTGATGTAACTCGATCTGTTCATTCAGCTCGGCGGCCTGCTGCTTGAGCTTGAGATTCTCTTCGCGCAGTTTGTCGTTATCGTTGATGAAATTCTTCGGGCCACAGCCGGTCAGGCCTAAGACCATCGACAACACACACAGCACCGATACCGCCGCGCTGCGCCGGGCGGCGCAGGGGTCGGTCACGTCGGTCTGAGACTTGTTATGGGTCATCAACATGGATGCGTTTTACGCGTCTTCCTTCTCGTGGTTGTCCGAGAGGGCGTCGGGGATGTGCTGGAGCACGCTGTCGACTACGCCGTAGGACACCGCCTCTTCGGCGCTGAGCCACTTGTCGCGTTCGCAGTCACGCGCGATGGTGTCGGCGTTCTGGCCGGTGTGGTTTTCCATGATCTTGTAAAGCCGTTCGCGGGTGCGGACCATTTCTTTGGCCTGGATGCCCAGGTCGGTCGCCTGGCCTTCGATGACCCCGCCCATCAGGGGCTGGTGCAGCAGGACCCGGCTGTTGGGCAGGACATGGCGTTTGCCCTCGGCGCCGGCCATCAGCAGGACCGCGCCCATCGAGGCGGCCATCCCGATGCAGTAGGTCGCGACCTTGGGCCGGATGAACTGCATCGTGTCGTAGATCCCAAGCCCTGCCGAGACGGAGCCGCCCGGGCTGTTGATGTAGAAGTGGATGTCGCTTTTGGCGTCTTCGTTGGACAGGAACAGCAACTGGGCGACGATCAGGTTGGCCGAGTCGTCGTTGACGCCGCCGCCCAGGAAGATGATCCGGTCCTTGAGCAGTCGGGAGTAGATGTCGTAGGCCCGCTCGCCTCGGCCTGTTTTTTCGATCACGGTGGGGACTAGATAAGACATTCGCGTCGCTTCCTTGCTTTCGAGGTCAAAAATCGTGTCGGCAGGATTGTAGCCGGTGTAGCCGTGGGGGCCAACGCGGGGCCGTTTACCCTTCGGGGCAGGGCGGGCTATGGGGCTGGACCGTTTATTAACGCCTTGACACCTGGGCGTCATCTTGACCGATCGATGCGGGCTAATTTCCATGTTGGATAGCCACGGCAGACGGCTTCACCGGGCTTAGGCCCAGTGTTGCGCGTGGTCGTCGTAGCCGTCACGGTCCCAGGGGGCTGCGTGACCCGCCAGTGCCATACGCACCCGCCTGCTGATCGTAGTACGTGCCGAGGCCTCCATCGGCTCGAAGTGGCTGGCCATGCGGGCGTTCTCGGTGAGGTGCGCCAGTGAGTCCAGGCCGACGATCGCGGTGCAGACGCCCTCCAGTGACAGGGCGTAGCGGACCAGATCACTGCCCTTGAGGTCCGACTCCCGCGCGTGTCGGACGGTCTTCATGGCGATCACCGCCATGTCGCGTTCACGTGCCAGTGGCAGCAGCTCGTCCTCGTAGCGCCCCTCGTCGGGCCGGTCGGCGGGGAAGATCGTCAGGATCGCGTCGGGCTCGAACAGCTTGATCCCATCCATCAGGATCTTGGCCCCGCTGTGCCCGGTGATGCCGAAGTGCCCGATCGCGCCCTGTTCCTTGAGTTCACGCGCGGCACGGGCTGCGCCGTCGTTGATCGCGCCAAGGTCGGTGTCCTGCGCCGGCTTGAAGTTGTGCAGGTGATACAGGTCGATCTTATCGGTGCGCAGGTTTTTTACGGTAGTCTCGAACTCGCGCATGAAGCCGTCGTAGGTCCGGTCGCCGCACTTGGAGACCAGGAAGATGTCTTTGCGGTGTTGTTCGATGAAGGGGCCGATGATCTCTTCGCTCGGGCCGTAGGCGCGTGCGGTGTCGAAGTAGTTGACGCCCAGCTTGAGCGCTTCACCAAGCAATTCGAGTCCGGCGTCGCGGTCTTCGGCGTAGGGTCCGGTGAACGCGCTGCCAAGCCCGAGCCCGAGGATGCTGGCCTCCGCACCGATCTTCGCGAGTCTGCGGCGGTCGACTTTGCCCGCGGTCTGTTCGACAGGTTTGGTGGCGACGGCCTGTTCGCCCTTGGCGGTCACGCCCAGCCCCATCGCGGCGGCACCCGCACCCAGAGCAGCGGTTCGTAGTACATCACGTCTTGTTGGTTCAGTCATGGCGGGCTCCCTGATACGAGTGCAGATGATGAGGGTTTATCTTAAGCCTTGATGCCGTGACAAGCCAGAGTGAATGACAATTTTGCATACAGAATGTTAAGTTTGTTCACGGGACCCTGTGTCGGCCGACTGCCTCGGGGGTCTGAGGATCAGCTGTCTCCGCCCCAGAGCCAGGCGATTTCTTCTTCGCTCAGGGTCAGGTCCAGCGCCGGCAGGGTGGTGGCCGTCTCGTGGATCGATCGCGGGCCGACCAGGGCGAAGCTGGGGAACGCCTGGCAGAGCACGTACGCGGCCGCGATGTTGATCGGGCTCACGCCGTACTTCTTGGCCAACTCGTAAGCCCGTTCGCGCCGCGCCCGGTTGGCGGGGCTGTCCCACACGCAGTAGTTGTCGAGCCCCAGACGTAGCCGCAGGTCCTCCGGCAGGAAGTACCCGCGCGCCTGGCTTGACCACGCGAAGTTCGGCAGGCCCATCGCTGTCATCCGTTCGCGCGACTCCGTATCCGAAATATGCAGGCACCCGTCCCAGATGGGTGTCGTCATCTCGGCCAGCGACAGGTTGTTACTCAACACGCCGAAGCCCTGCCTGCCGTTCTTCTTCGCGTAAGCGTTGGCCTCCTCGATCCGATCGAGCGACCAGTTGCTCCCGCCGAACACCTTGATCCGGCCGGCGTCCACATATTCGTTGAGCACGTCCACGAACTCACCGACCGGGATATCGAGGTTATCCCGGTGAAGGATGTAGACCTCCGCGTGGTCGATCCGCATCCGCTCCTGGGACTCGATGAGCTGCCTGGTGATCGCGTCGGGGTAGCAGTCCGGCGTGTGCGCCCCCTTGCTGATGATGACGACGTCGTCGCGGACGCCCCGTGCTTTCATCCATTGGCCGAGCAGCCGTTCCTGCCGCCCGCCGTGGTAGAGGTGTGCCGTGTCGAATGCGTTACCGCCGCGCTCGAACCAGTCGTCGAAGATCGCCGCCGCGTGAGTGTAGGTTTCCTGATTGTCACAGCCCATGACCATCTTGCTGATATCTTTGTCGATCCCGTCGATCTGGCTGTAGCACATGTTCACGTCTGGCCGGCGGGTGATTGGGTCCCG
>JAJDCW010000057.1 GCA_029260635.1 Phycisphaeraceae bacterium
GGGCGGATGGCCAGCACGCTCTGGCTGGTCAACACGGTGCTGTTCTCTCTGATACCGCTGCCTCTGCTGGTGTTCTGGCTGAGTTAGGTGATTCGGCCATGCGCCGACCGGGGCAGCGGGTACAATCCTCAGGATGAGTAGCGTGACCGAGAAACTCGACGAGATCATGGAACAGGCCAGCCGGGCGTTGGCGGACATGGATTACCTCAAGTGCGAGGCGCTGTGCGTGCAGGCACTCGAATCCGCGCGCGGGCAGAAGCGATACCGGTACTACGCCCGAGTGCTGCTGCCGCTTCAGGAAGCACGTCGACAACGGCGGATGATCGCGGCGCAGGGCGAGGTCCTGCTCGGGGGCGGGGTCAATGGGATCGACTGGATGGCCTGGTTGGAGCAGGACCGGCCGGGGTGTCTGGCGTTGACGCATCCGAATAGCGTGGAGGATGCGAGAGAACTGACCGAACAAACCCGGCGGGACGGTCGGTTTGTGGAAGTGTTGTTCGCGGACAACCCACAGGACGCGGACCGGTGGGTCTTGCGTGCCTATGAAGGCCCGGAGGTGAGTTGCGAGATCAAGGCCCCGGCAGACGGACAGGATGCCGCGCAGTGGTTCCTGCACGCGACGGAGAAACTGGGTGATGCGGCGCTCTCATCGGTCGAAGACACGTTAACCGGCGAAGCAAGAGTTGAAGCACTCCAAGCACGGCTGCGTGTGTTCCCCGACCACGAATTACTTCATCAACATCTGGCACAAGCCGCGAAAGAAGCAGCATCGCAGGCCTGAAAGCCTCCCCCTCAAACCTACGGCCCACGTTTCCATGGCAAGCGATATCCCTACAAGCAAGAATCAACGCCCCGGTCGACGCAAGCGCTGGGCGATCGGTTGCCTGGGGGTGATCCTGCTTCTGGGTGCGATCGGGTGGATCAGTTATTGGGTCGGCCAAAGCCTCTGGCAGGCTGAGCCCGTGTACTGGGAACAGAACCAGAGGTTTGTTGAAGTGACGCCAGAAGAGACGCTCGGGGTCATAGCGGACAACGCATACAACCGGGTCCTCAGCGAGCTTTCACAGTCGCGCGGGTATGTACCCGGCGGCACCGAAAAGTGGCGGCCCGTGACAGAGGATTCGCTGGGTGTAAGAACGATCCGGCTCAGCTTCCAGGAAGCGAACGCCTGGCTCGCCGAGCGGTTGGGCGGCTGGCTTGAGAATCAGGGACGGGATTTGCCCAACGGCCTGAGCCATCCGATGCTGGCCTCCGACGACGGGCGTTTGATCGCGGCATTTCGTTACCGGAAAAATGAGATCGATCAGGTCTTCAGCGTGGCGATGTCGTTGAAGTTTCTGGATGACGGACGGGCGACGATGTCGGTCGATGGTATCTGGGGCGGGCGATTGGCCCTGCCAGTTGGGCAGGTGATGGATCGGCTACCGGGCGGGGCCGGTAACGAGGACTCGCAGGCGGTCGCTGTGCTGATGGGCCAACAGGCCTTCGACCCCGTGCTGCCGATCGACGGTACCAGGAGGGCACGGATCATCGGGCTTGAGGTCGATGAATCGGGGGTCGGGCTGGTCGTGCAGGCAGAGCCGAACGTGCGCGACTGAGTACTCCGCAGGGATGACCCGACCCGGCGAGCCGCCTATGATGGGGCGTCTGTTTAGAGAGGATCGGCCTTGGCTACCAAGAATAAACGGATCATCGTCGGCATCAGCGGTGCCAGCGGAGCGGTGTACGCGCAGCGGGTGATCCGGCTGCTCATCGCGGCGGACGTTGAGACACACCTCGTGGTGTCCCCGCTGGGGCAGAGATTGCTGCACGACGAGTTGGGTATGGAGGGCGTGGACCTCTGGGCGTTGTCCGGCCTGGTAAAGCCCGACGACAACCGCCCCGCTTCCGCCCCGCCGGGACTTGTGTATCACAACTACCGGGATGTCGGCGCGTCGATCGCGTCCGGCTCATTTCGACATGACGGGATGATCGTCGTGCCCTGCACCTCCAATACGCTGGGCGCCATCGCCAATGGGATGGCGCAAAACCTGATGCACCGGGCGGCGCACGTCACACTCAAAGAACGACGCAAACTGGTGCTGGTGCATCGGGAGATGCCGTTGTCGCTGGTGGACATCAGGAACATGCAGTCGGTAACGGAGGCCGGCGGGATCATCGCGCCGGCGAACCCGGGGTTTTATCTGCTGCCACAGACCATCGAGGGGCTGGTCGATTTCGTCGCGGGGCGCTGCCTGGACCTGCTGGACGTCGAGCACGACCTGGATGTGCGATGGACCGAGCCAAGGCGTGACGATCTAATGGCCGATCAGGATGATGCGGTGGAGGCGGGCCCACGTTGACCTTGACGACTTCCGCCGAACCCATCACGACGCTTTCGGGGAAGCTGTCAACGGTTGCTCGGGACATCAAGCTCAGCCACACCGTGTTCGCGTTGCCGTTCGCTCTGCTGGCGACGTTCCTGGCCGCCGGTTGGGCGGGACGTCTGCCGGGCTGGGACGAGTTCGGATTGATCGTGGTGTGCATGTTCTTTGCGCGGACGTTTGCGATGGTGGTTAACCGACTGGCCGACGCAGAACTCGACGGCAGCAACCCACGAACCGCCAAACGCGCGATCGCAAGCGGACTGTTAAGCAAACGGTTCGCGTCGAGCACGATCGTCGCCTGCGCAGGCTTATTCATTCTTGGCGCGGCGGGCTTCTGGCTGACGCGGGCCAACCCCTGGCCGTTGATATGTTCTCCCGTTGTTCTGGCGTATCTGGCGGGCTACAGCTACACCAAACGGTTTACCTGGCTGTGTCATGTGTACCTGGGCAGCGCTCTGGCCCTCAGCCCGGTCGCGGCAGCGCTGGCGATCGAGCCGGGGTATCTCGGCCTCGCGGAGCCCTGGCTGCTGGCGGGGATGGTCGCCTCCTGGGTCGGGGGGATTGACGTGATCTACGCGCTGCAGGACATCGAACACGACCAATCACTTGCGCTGTATTCGATGCCTTCGAGGCTGGGGGTTAAGCCGGCGTTATGGATCAGCCGGGGGCTGCATGTTTTAGCAGCGGGATGCTTATTCACGTTGTGGCAGTTAAGCCCGGCGTTAGGTGTTGCTTTTGGCTTGGCGTGCGCGTTGACCTTGTCGTTGCTGATTCTGGAACACGCGCTGGTCTGGCGGTCGGAAACCCATCACATCGATATCGCATTCCTCACCGTCAACGGGGTGATCAGTGTGTTGCTGGGAGCGGTGGGGATCGTTGAAGTGTTCTTGGCGTTGTAAATACGCTAAGCCACAAGCGGCCTCAAACTTTGTCCTGCGGGGATATCCCTAGCGGAAGCGGGCACCAGGCGGCGAGCATGGCGGCATTGTCCGGCAACGATATCACGGTTGCGGGAGGCGCCGGGCCGAACAAGACGCGCGTGGCGGTCAAGCTGTCCACCGTGAGGCCGGGGACGCTGTCAGTGGTTTCGCATCGCGCTCCGGTCGTATCGACAGTGAGCGACAGCGATTGAGACAGACCGTCGATACTCAGGACAACCGAACCCGGGGGCAGCGCGCTTGATGCGTGCTGGGCTTTAAACAGCGTATCCAGGACGTGTGGCCAATTGAATATCTGCCAGTTCCCGCCGGTCTCCACGCGAGTGTACTCGGCGAACTGATTAAGCCGACGGAGGACCGGACCCGCCGGGGCATGCACCATGACGTTGACCGTTTCATCGATCCGGTCGGACCAGGCCCGCACGACCTGGACCGCGTTTTCGGGCGTATCCGCGACGAGTTCATTCGCGACGCGGTTGTCACGGTTTGGTGACAAGTAGCCCACGATCTTGTCCGTCTTATCGCGTGCCAGAAGCGGCTGGCTGTGCCAATTTCTCAGGTATCGTCCGAAAGTATCAACGGGACGCTCGCAATACTGTAACTGCGCGTCGTGCAGGGCCTTGATCGCGGCGTTGGTGTCGGCCTCATCCGGCGCGGGCTCCAACGTGACGACTTCATCCTGTCCATTGAAGGCGTGGCGGATGTTGTCTCTTAGAAAAAGCAGGTTATACGCCGTCGCGCCGACCTCGTAGCCAAAGTAGGCATACCGCTGACGCCGACCACCCAGGTAGGACAGGTCGTAACCCTCGGCACGTATCTGTTCGATGGCGTGGTTCATCAAGAGCTTCATGTAGCCCTTGCCGCGGAAGTCCTTGTGGACCGACACTCCCCCGATGCCCGCCATCCTCAGCAGGATACCGCCGACCCGCCAATCAATCGGGAATACTCCCACAATCGCGGCGAGGCGTCCGCCGTCGCGGATGGCGTAGTTGCAGCGCATGTGCTCGTCGGTCGGCTGATAGACCGACGGAAGCAGGTTGGCGAAGTCATGTGGCGCGTGTTCAGCAAAGACGGCGTTCAGGAACGCCATCGCCTCCTCGAAATCACCGGCCGAGAGTCGGATGATGTCGGTGCTCATAGGCACATGCTAACGTCAGACGGCCGCGGCGGCACCGGGGATACACTCCTTGTCCACGGCTTCGGCAACACGCTGGAGCTGGCCCATCAGCTCGGTCAGGACTTCGGGGGTGATCGATTGAGCCCCGTCGGTCATGGCGTGCTGGGGGTCCTGGTGCATCTCGATGGCCAGTCCGTCGCAGCCGGCGGCGATGGCGGCCTTGGCCATCGAGGGGACCAGACGCGCGTGGCCCGTGCCGTGTGATGGATCGATCACGATCGGCAGGTGCGTGCGGAACTGAAGCTCCGGCACGACCGAGAGGCTAAGGGTGTTGCGCGTGTGGTCCTCGAAGGTGCGGATACCGCGTTCGCAGAGGATGACGTTGGGGTTGCCGGCCGCGAGGATGTATTCAGCCGCCTGCAACCACTCGTCCAGTGTCATGGACATGCCACGTTTGTAAAGAACAGGCTTAGGCTGATTGCCGCAGGCTTCCAGGAGCTTGTAGTTCTGGCTGTTGCGTGTGCCGATCTGCAAACAGTCGGCGTATTCGCTGACCATCTCGACCTCGCTGGGTGTCAGGACCTCGGTGACGATGGGCAGGCCGGTCTCGGCGCGGGCGGCGGCGAGCATCTTCAGGCCATCCTCGCCGTGCCCCTGGAAGGCGTAGGGGTTGGTGCGGGGCTTGAACGCGCCGCCGCGTAGCGCGTGGGCGCCGGCGGCCTTGACGGCTCTTGCGGCGACCATGATCTTCTCTTCGTCTTCCACGCTGCAAGGACCCGCGATGACTGGGACCTGCTTACCGCCGAAGACGCAGCCGCCGCCGATGTCGATCAACGTCTTCTTCCCGGAGCGGGTTTCCTTGGCAGCCATCTTGTACGGGGCGAGGACCTTCATCACACGATCGACGCCCGGGGCCCCTTCCAGGACCGAGCCGTCTTTCTTTCGGTCGTCACCGATCACCGCGATCACCGTGAGGTCCGTGCCCTCGATGACGTGGTCCTTCAGTTCCATTTCTTTGATTAGTTTCACCACGTGCTGCACTTCCTGCTTCGTTGCATCGGGCCTCATTACGACGATCATCGCGGTCTCCTTGGTGTTCCTGACGGGTGAGGGGCGCTTCGTAACGTGAAGGCCCCTACCCGTGTGTGTTCGTTAATATTGCCAATACCCTGTCATCGGTGTGTCTCGTGCCTATAAAAAAACCCCAACGCTTCCGCGTCAGGGTCGTGATTCGTCAAACTCTTGATAGTTGACTACTCCATTCCCAACGCGGTCTGCGTCCGGTCAAACCAAAAGTAGCCAAAAAAGAAGGTATTCGCGTTCATGATTATTAAATTATTGCACATTTCTGAGGATTGTCAACCGTGGCCCCAATCTAATACGCTTCAAATACAGCCACTTCCTTCACATCGTCTCACACCAGACCAGGATGGATGCCCAATCCCCCTATATTCTCAGCCAATCACGCGCTATCGCGGTCGATGACGACGTATTCTTCACGTTCGCCTCGGCCGTTGACGGGGTAGTCCTTACGCAACGGATGGGCCGGGTAGTCTTCCCAGAGCAGGATCCGGCGCAGGTCCGGGTGGGCGTCAAAGCGGATGCCGAACATGTCGAAGACCTCACGCTCGGTCCACTCGGCCCCGGACCAGATGCCGCACATACTGGGCACGTGCAATGCCGGGTCGTCCTCAATCCCGCTGGTG
>JAJDCW010000058.1 GCA_029260635.1 Phycisphaeraceae bacterium
TGGTCTTGCCGTGGTCGACGTGTGCAATGATCGCGACGTTACGGAGGTGGTTCTGGGCCTTGGGGGTATCCGGGACTGGGGGTCGGGGTTCAGGGCTCGGTGGGGCGGGGGTATCGCCGAAATCCGGCGAGCCGGGCATTATAGCGGGTTTGCCATGACAGAGTGTTGCGGTGGTTGTAATACCCCTCCCTCAGCCCCCGGCTCTGCCGGGGGATCGTGACACAGGCAAGCCGATCTCCCGGCAGAGCCGGGGGCTGAAGGGGCAGACTAATAACCACGATGTCTGTCGTAAAGATGTTTACCTCGCGACCCCCCGCGCATAACAACACCGGCCTCTCGGCCGGTGCTGAAATAGTACGCTCTAACGGACGCGCTATTTTGTGAGGCTAACCACCCGGGTCAATGGCCGTCGGGCCTTGGCGTCTGGGCTGACGGCTTCGTGCACTAACTCTACATCACCCCATGCGATCGACCAGAGTTCTTCGGGGGAACTTCTTCTTGGGGGTGGGTTTGTAGGGTCTGTTATGGAAGGGGGGCGGCGATTGCGTCTGCCGAACCCGATCAAGCTACTGCTCAGACCGGCAGCGCGTCCTCCTGCATCCGTTCGATCCCCGCCGCCATGAATTCCCTGAACTGTTGCGGCGATGCGATGTCCTGCACATCCCGCCGCAGCCCCGGCCAGGGTTGCAGGTGAGCGCTGTACCAGCTCATCCGGCGTTTGATCGTATTCAAGGCGATCCGTTCGTCACGCATGCTTAAGAGGTTCTCGAAGTGTTGTAGCACGAGCCGAGCGCGCTCCTCGCGCGGGTAGGGCGGGGGGAGTTCGCCGGTCGCCAGGTAGTAGGCCGTGTCGCGGAAGAGCCAGGGGTGGCCCAGCGCGCCGCGGCCGATCATCACGCCGTCGCAGCCGGTGACGTCGAGCATCCGCTTCGCGTCCATCGGTGTCTTGACGTCGCCGTTGCCGATGACCGGGATGTCGTGTTTTCGTTTGACTGATTCGACGACCTGCGAGATCCCTTCGAGCCGGGCGTTGCCTCGAAACTTCATCTCGGTCGTTCGGCCGTGCACCGTCACCGCGGCGATCCCTACATCCGCCAGCGCCGTCGGCAGCGTGTCCGTGATGATCTGCGTGTCGTCCCAGCCCAGGCGGATCTTCGCCGTCACCGGCACGTCCACCGCGTCGACGACCTGTTTGGCAAGTTTGATTGTATTCAGGGGGTCACATAGCAGGGTCGAGCCGCCGTTTTTCTTGGTGACCTTATCGACCGGGCAGCCCATGTTGATATCGATGGTGGTCGCCCCGTGTGCCTGGGCCCACTGGGCGGCCTGGGCCATGATCTCGCCGTCCGCGCCGTAGAGCTGCATGCAGATCGGCTGGTCGTCCGGGCTCGTCGCCGCCAGCCACAACGACTTCTGGTTCTCGTTCAGCACCGCCTGGGGGCACAGCAGGTCCGTGCACGCCAGCCCGACGGTCCCGCCCCCGGATATCCCCTCGTGTCCCGGCACGGAGCGCACCACCAGCCTGAACGCCAGGTCGCAGTACCCCGCGATCGGTGCCAGCAGCAGGTTGGTTTTCAGCTCGACGTTTCCGATTCTCATGAGCCGCCCATTATACCCCGCCGGCCTCCCTGGCATCGGGCATAATGAGGTGCCTTGGCTTGCACGGATTCAAGCCATTGTTTCGCTTGCATCGATCTCTTGTTTGTCGTCCCGGCACCCGATCAGCGTCAGCACCAGCCACGCCGTCTGGAAGAAAGCGAACAGGCTCGCCGGGTCGTGCAGCGGGGTGATCGATGGGCGTGCGACCCGCCGCATGACCGCCCAGATGACCACGAACACGGTCCACCACACCACGCTCACCGCCGCCGCGATAAACGCACGCCGATTGCGTTGCAGCGAGCAGCCGCCGCGGGCGTACCAGTACGCCATCAGCACCACGACGATCATCAGGAAGTGGACGTGGCCGACCTTGTAAAAGTGTAGCCCCGTCGCCATCCCCGCGATACACGCAGGCACCATCTCGACCCGTCGCCACCAGCACGCCAGCCAGACAAGCCCGCCAAACAAAACAATCGACGGGCTCGTGAGGTAATCAAGGTTCGGGTCTTCCATGAACCAGTTCAAGGGCGAGTAAGGCCCGCGCAGAAACCGGAAGATCGACAGCCACCGCGACGGCCGCTCCGCGGCAAACATCAACGGGGTCAGCGTCGATGCGCCCCAGTACAGGTAGCTGCCCAGCATCCCCAGGACGAACACCCCGACGCACCAGACCGCCAACCGGATACGCAGCCTCCGCCCGTCCAGCATCAGGAACGGCAGCAACGCGATCGGGTAGAACTTCATCAGCACCGCCAACGCCAGGGCCGCCCCCGACCAGCCGTCCCGGTTCTTGATCCGCATGTGCACCGCGATCAGACACAGCGCCGCGGGCACGATATCGAAGTAGCCGTAGTGCACGATCAGCGTCGCGAAGTACGGGCTGAACAGCATCCCGATGGCGACCCCCCAGGCCTGCCGCGCCGACCCGCCCCGCTGGACCACCTGCCCGACGAGGAACGCCGTCACCCATGACCAGGTAAACACAAACAGGATCTTCGGGAAGTAGAGATCCGGCAGCGTCAGCAAAGCCAGCAGGTTGTACGCCGGCCCATACGCGTTCTTCGCGTGCTCCACCCAGGGCGACGCCTCGCCTTTCAGTATCACATCCCACTGGAGCAGGTACCACACATAATCCAGCCGCGCCCCCGTGCGGATCGCCAGAAAACACCAGGCAGCCGTCATCACAAGCACGAACGCCTTGAGCGCATGAAAGTGTTGGCCAGACTCAGCCGTCGGCCCCCCCAGCGTGCTCCGCCTCAACCCGGGCACCCACATCAACGCGCCCGTCACCGCCACCAACAGAACCATCAAACCATAGATCATGCCCAGCCTCGCTAACGAATCTATTCAGATACCATTGACCCGCCCCGCAACCGCCTCGCCAGCGCGTACCGATACAGCCGACCGATGTGCCGCAGGTAATGCCACTGCTCGCGCATGTTCAGCTTGCTCTGCCCGTACACACGGTCTTCAAACCGGATCGGCACCTCGGCCACACTTTTACACCCACACTTCACGATCAACTCCAGCCCGATCTTGTAACCCAGCGGGTTCAGTTGATCCCTCACCGACAACACCCGTTCCCCGCGGATCGCGAAGTACCCCGCCATCGGGTCTTTTACATTGGTTAAAGGCCGTGCCAGCAGTGTCGCCACCTTCGAGTTGAACCAACGCCACGTGGTCCACTCATCCGCCGTGCTCCCGCCTTCGCTGTACCGGCTGCCGATCACCATGTCGGCCCCGTCACGCAGCGCATCGATGATCCGGGGGATCGCCTCGGGCGGGTGCGACAGGTCCGCATCCATTACGACGATGAACTCGCTCTCCGCAAGGTCGATCCCGTGCAACACCGCGCTTGACAGGCCCCGCTCGTGCTCGCGGACCTCGAGGCGCACCCGCCCGTCATCTATCAATGGTTGGCACGCCTCGGCCGTCCCGTCGTCGCTGTTGTCATCAACGATGACCACGCCGCCGGTCAGCCCGCCACTCTCCAGCGTGTCGAGGATGCGCGGCAGCAGCCTAGGCAGGTTCTCTGCTTCCTTATAGGTCGGGACGACGATGGTGACATCAGATCGATTCAATCGTTAGGCCCGCCCTCAAAAATAGATATGCC
>JAJDCW010000059.1 GCA_029260635.1 Phycisphaeraceae bacterium
TGGCGTCCTGCCCGGTCCCGCCGCAGGCGCTGGAGTAGAACGCGGGGACGACCCGGCCGTTGTATTCGAGCAACAGCCCACGCGTCTGGCTCACCGCGGAGAACGCCTTAGGGTTCGTTGCCCGACCGCCGTAGGCCTGGCTCGCGGTGGTGGATTCCAGGTCGTAGTGCTGATGCGCGTGCATCGACGCCTCGAACACCGCGTACGACCGTGCCGCGATCGCCGCGGCGCGGAACGTCGCCGGGTCCCACGAGCCGTACAACTCTCGTTCGAGCACGCCCGGCAGGTAAGACTCCATCCCGACATGGTTCACCACGTCCAGCTTGCCGGTCGGTTGGCCGTTCTTGTCCCGACCCGGCACCAGGACGACGGAGCCCGGGTAGGATTTGCCGTTGTACATCACTGCTGCGCCGCCTGCGGGGGTCAGTCGTATCTCAGTCAGTGCCCAGCGGATGCTGCGTCGCTGCGTATCAGTAATCAGGAAAGCCCCGTTGTGGTACGACACGGCGACCGCCTGCCGGTATCGACGGTCCGCCACGCCCGATACCGGGGTTGCCGGGCCGACCAGTAGATCGCCGCCGGTTGAGATGTCGGCCCGTGACAA
Organism: Phycisphaeraceae bacterium; assembly: GCA_029260635.1. Classification (GTDB taxonomy): domain Bacteria; phylum Planctomycetota; class Phycisphaerae; order Phycisphaerales; family Phycisphaeraceae; genus JAJRRS01. The sequence goes on from JAJDCW010000059.1 coordinate 605, forward strand.
ACCCTGGGCGATGCGTACCCGGAGGACCGGTTCGCGTTGGATCGAACCGGTGGTGGGCAGCACCACCCGTTGCGAGACCGCGTTGCTCTGGGCGGGCACCGGGCGCATAGGTGCGGGCCGTCGTGTTGAGGAGACCGGGGACACCGGGGTGCAGCCGACGGTCAGCAACACGCTGAACAGCAACGAGCCCGCCAGGACAAGGCCGACACACAGCGACCACCCCGGCATGAAGCGGTGCGGATAGACAGATCGGGCGGGTTGTTCGGGTTTGGAGTTGTGCCGGATCATCCTTGATCCTTCTGCTGAGGTTACGGGTCCTGGCCTAAGTATACACATCATCGACCACATCCCAGTCCTCGGAAGAAAGACCCGGGCGGACACGACGGCGGGGGGGTATCATGTCCCTATGCAGGAGGCTGGGACACGTTACCGTTGGAAGATTACCGGCCAATCGCCCGACGCCCAGCATCTGGCCGAGACCCTGTCCCGCTCGCTTGGTATCCCCCCGCTGACGGCGAAGATACTGGCCCAACGCACGGTCGCCGACGATCAGCATACCGACCCCGATGCCGCGGAGGAGTCCGCCAGGCATTTCCTCAATCCTAAGCTCTCCTACCTGCACGACCCCGCGCTGATGCCCGGGGCGAGTCGTGCGGCTGAGCGTCTGGTCCGGGCGGTCAAAGACGATCAACCCATCGTGATCTACGGCGACTACGACGTCGACGGCGTCACCGCCTCGGCCATCCTCTGGCACACCCTGACGCTGGCCGGCGCGGAGGTTCATACCTACATCCCGCACCGGCTGGATGAGGGCTACGGCCTGAACCCCGAGGCCATCGCCTCCTTCGCTGAGGCTTACTCTTCCAAGCCGCTCGTGATCTCTGTTGACTGCGGGATCACCGCAGTCGAATCCGCGCTGGTTGCTAAAGAGCACGGCATCGACCTGATCATCACCGACCACCACCACTTCGACCCCGACGAGTTGCCAGATGCGCACACGCTCGTCCACCCCTCCTTGCCAACCACCAACCGCCAGCCTCCAGACACCTACCCCTGTCCCGATCTCTGCGGTGCGGGGGTGGCGTTCAAGGTGGCCTGGCAGTTTGCTCGTGCGTTGTGCGGGTCGGACCGGCTGCCGGATGATTACCGCAGGCTGATGGTGGAGCTGCTACCACTGGTCGCGTTGGGCACCGTCGCCGACGTGGTGCCTTTAAAGGGGGAGAATCGGGTGCTGACGGCGTTCGGGCTCGGGCGGATCAAGCAGACGCCATTCGTTGGGCTGGGCGCGTTGATCGACGCGTCGAAACTGCGTGACGAGAAGATTGATGCGTACCACGTCGGGTTTGTCCTGGGGCCTCGGCTTAATGCCTGCGGGCGGATGGGGCACGCCAAGGACGCGCTGGAATTACTGACCACGGCCAAGGGGCCGCGTGCCACCGAGTTGGCGCGTTTCCTGACCGATGAGAACGACCGCCGGCGTGTGACCGAGCGTAAGATCACCGAGCAGGCCAGGAAGATCGTCACCGAGCAGGGCTACGACGCCCCGGACCGGCGTGCGATCGTCGTCGGCGGCGAGGGCTGGCACCCCGGGGTCGTGGGGATCGTCGCCAGCCGGCTGGTCGATACGTTCGGTAGGCCCGCGGTGGTGCTGGGCTTTAACGACGGTGTCGCGCAGGGTTCTGCTCGTAGCGTGGACGGGGTCTCGATCCATGATGCGCTGTCCGCCTGCGGCGAACACCTGCAACGCTTCGGCGGCCACGCGATGGCGGCGGGGCTGACGCTCTCGATCGACGACGTCGGGGTCTTACGAGAATCACTGATCGCCAAGGTCAATACGATGCTTGATGAGAGCGAGTTGGTGAGGCAGACGCGCATCGATGCCGAGGTCGCGTTTCACGAATGCACGCTGGACACGTTTGACAGTCTTAGCAGGCTCGCACCGTTTGGCCGAGGCAACCGGACGCCGCGGCTGTTGCTGCGGGGCGCGGTGCTTGACCGGCCTTCCCAGCGCATGGGCGCGTCGGGCCAGCACCTGTCGCTGAGTATTGCACACCGGGGCCAGACGATCCGCGCAGTTGCTTTTGGGATGGGCGAGCACGCAAGTGTCCTGCCCGGTGGCGTAGCGGTCGATCTGGTCTTCGAGCCCAAGGTCAACGCCTGGAAGGGCGTCCGCCGACCTGAACTGCATATTCACGACTTCAAGACCTTATCAGCGGTGACAGCATGAACGGCTTCTTCGGACAGGGCGATCAATTGGTGCGTTTCCTCTTGCTGACCTGTGGCCTGCTTACGCTCGCCGGCGCGGTCGCCTGCCTGGTGCTGGTCAACCCGTTCCTGGCGGTCGCGTGCTGTATCGTCAGCGCCTGGGCGCTGGGGACCTATCTGGACACGGTCTATCTGGGTCTGATGCAATCCAATCGTGAAAAACTCGATAAGTCAACAACACAGACGGACGAGTAGTACAAGTTTTTTTACTTCGGCGTCAGTTTATAGATCTTGCCCGGCAACGAGCAGATGTAGTGTTCGCCGTCGGCGTCCACGCCGAAGCTGGCTATCTCGGGGACGTTGCCGATCTCTTCGAGTCCGGTGACTTTTTTGCCGTCGTAGTGGAGCCGCCAGATGATGCCGGTGACGTAGTCGCCGTAGATGTAGGCGCCCTTGAGTTGCGGTAGGGCGTTGCCGTGGTAGACGTAGCCGCCGGTGATGCTGGCGGCCTCTTTGCGGTTGTGATCGACGATGGGGTCGATCATGTCGTCGGTCTTCTCGCCGCCGTTATAGGGGCTGAACCCTTCTCGTGGTCGCCACCCGTAGTTACCACCGGCGGTAACGATGTCGATCTCTTCCTTGGAGACCTGCCCGACGTCGCCGGCCCAGAGCGTGCCTGTCTCAGGATCGAAGCTGAACCGCCAGACGTTGCGCAGGCCGTAGGCGTAGATCTCCGGTCTTGCGTCGGGGGAACCGGGGGTGTTGATGAAGGGGTTGTCCGCAGGGATGCCGTAGGCCTTGCCGTCCTGTGGGTTGTCGACGTCGATGCGCAGGATCGTGCCCAGGAGTGTGGATAGGTTTTGTCCGTTGTCGTGCGGGTCGCCGCCCGCGCCGCCGTCACCCAGCGCGATATAGAGAAACCCGTCCGGCCCGAATTCGATGTGCCCGCCGTTGTGGTTGCTGAACGGCTGCTCAACTTCCAAAAGGATATGTTCACTATCAAGCGCGATCTTGCCCGTGTCTTTAGACAAGGTCCATCGCGACACGATGTTCCGCCTCGGCGACTTCGTGGAGTAGTGCAGGTAGACGTAGCGGTTGTTCGTGAAGTCCGGGTGGAATGCAAGACCGAGCAGGCCTTCTTCGTTGCCCTTACGCAGGACTTTGTCGCCACGGATATCGATCACGACGCGGACGCCGTTTCCGGTCACATCGGCCCGGTTCTCGAAACTCAGTACCCGCCCGGCCTGCTCAACGACGAGCAGTCGGTTGGGTTCATCGGGTATGTAGGTCAGGAACAGCGGGCGTTCGAAGCTGAGGTTCTTGAACGCGGGAACAAACGCGTAATCCTGAGCCTGCACAGTAGAGCAGGCAAAGAACAGCACGCACACGACAAGGGCGGTGAGTTTCTTCATAATTAGATAGATGTTAGACCAAGTATTAGACTATTTCTTCCCCGGCCCGAGTACCATTTCGTCCACGGTCTTGCCCGCGGGGAGCATGGGGTACACGTGCTCGTGTTTTTCGACCATGGCTTCGAGGATCGCCGGGCCGTCGTGGTCCAGGAACTCTTTCATCTTGGCGGGGAGGTCTTCGAGCTTGGTCACGCGCACGGCCTTACAGTGCATGGCCTCGAGCAGCTTGCAGAAGTCGGGATTGTGCATCTCGGTGTGGCTGTAGCGTTCGTCGTAGAAGAGGTCCTGCCACTGCTTGACCATGCCCTGGAAGTCGTTGTTAAGGATGATGGTCTTGGCGGCGATGCCGTACTGCGCGGCGGTGGTCATCTCCATGGCGGTCATGCAGAACGACCCGTCGCCGTCGATGTTGATCACGGGCTGGTCGGGGCAGGCGAGCTTGGCGCCGATGGAGGCGGGCACGCCGAAGCCCATCGTCCCCAGGCCGCCTGAGGTGACCCACTGTCGGGGGTGGCTGAACTTGTGGAACTGCGCCGCCCACATCTGGTGCTGCCCCACGCCGGTGGTGATGATCGCGTCGTCGCTGAGTTGCTTGCTCATCTCTTCGATGACGGCCTGAGGCTTGAGGTGGAACTCTCGCTCGTCGTGGTCGTAGGCGAAGGGGTGGTCCTTCTTCCATTGACTCAGGGTCGCCAACCACGGCCCGCGGTCGATGTCCTTTAACAGTGGCAGTAAGAGGTCCAGATTTTTCCTGGCGTCGCCCTCGACGCCGATCGTCACGGGGACGGCCTTGTTGATGTTCTCCGGCGCGATGTCGAAGTGGATCAACCCGCCGCGGCCCTCGGCCTCGGCGGCGCGGGCGCCCGGCGCGAAGGCCGATATCTTACCGGTCACCCGGTCGTCGAACCGCGCACCGACCGCGATGATGCAGTCCGCGTCGCGCATCGCCCAGTTGGCGTACGCCGAGCCGTGCATCCCCAGCATGTCCAGTGACAAAGGCGAGCGCTCATCGAACGCGCCCAGGCCCTGCAGCGTCGTGGTCACGGGGATGTTGGCTTTCTCGGCACACTGGCGGAGTACCTCGGTCGCGCCCGAGAGGATTGCGCCCTGGCCGACGTAGAAGATCGGCTGCTTGGCACCGTTGATCATCTCGGCGACGCGTTCGATCTCGCTGGACGTGCCGAACTCACGGATGTGGTAGCCCGGGAGGTGGGGCTGGTCGCAGACGGCTTCTTTGAGCGTGCTGGCGGTCATGTCTTTGGGCAGGTCCACGAAGACCGGGCCGGGCCGGCCGGTGGTCGCGATGTGGAACGCCTGGTTGATCGCCCTTGGCAGGTCACGCACGTTCTTCACCAGCACGTTCCACTTGGTGCAGGGCCGGCTGATCCCGGTCATGTCCGCTTCCTGGAAGGCGTCCGAGCCGATGGCCCCGGTCGCCACCTGACCCGCGAAGACGATCAGCGGTGTGCCGTCCATCAGCGCGTCCTGCATCGGGGTCACGGTGTTGGTCGCGCCGGGGCCGGAGGTCACCAGCACGACGCCGACCTTGCCGGATGCCCTTGCGTAGCCCTCGGCCATATGGCCTGCGCCTTGCTCGTGGCGTGAGAGGATGAACTGGAAGTGTTCGGAGTCGTGGATCGCGTCGAACACCGGGAGGATTGCGCCGCCGGGGTAGCCGAAGATGGTCTTTACGCCGTGCTCGCGCATCATCTCGTGGAAGATCTGTGCGCCGGTCATGCCGGTGTAGCGGTCGGTGGGTTCGCCGTGCCCGGTGGTGGGGATGGCTTCGGCGTTGAGGTTGGGTTTGCTTTGAGGCATCGCGAAGTTCCGATCTTATCGATTGATAACCCGGCCGAGTGCGGCGGGCGTGGTGTGTTGGTTGAAGTCAGGGGCACAGGCGGTTTAGCTTGATTGGTCGGGTGTCGGGTCATGCCCGATGACGGGCCGTGCGGGTCTTCCGCTCAGCTAACAACGACCCCGACCGTGGCCCGGACAGGCGTCCGTAGCTCGGTCACGGCGAGAACCGCCAGCAGCAGAATCATTGCATAAAACACCATAGCACCTGAGTATACCACGCGGATGCTCATAGAGTCAAGGAATTGTGGGGTTTACAGCGGTATTCGGAGTACCGAATCGGTAGATAGAGGCGGTCAACCCTGATTCCGGCTGATCGCGTCGAAGGCCCGTTCCACGGCGTCGTAGGAGTCGCCCACGAGGTAGTAGACCATGTCCCCGGTCCGCCAGACGAGCATGGGGAAGTTTTCTTGGGGATTGGCGGTCTTGTAGAGCCTGCCGGGTTCGATCCCCGAGCCCGCCTCAAAGGGTCTAAGCCACAGGCTCAGCGTGTCGGCCTGTCCGGTTGAGGCCTGTGATTTGTAGATCACGTGGACCGAGCCCTTGCCCGGCAGGATACACAGTCCAACCATGTCGAAATCGTACCCGAGCGAGGAAAGGTTCAGGGCGTCTTCATCAACGGGCTGATGGAAGTAGCTGCTCAGCGCGCCGGGCAGTTCGTCCAGTTTTTGAGGGAACTGCTCGGTCCCGTGCATGGGTGTGATCTTGCGGGCACACTTGAAGTGTCGGTCGCCAAACTTATCGACTAATGACGCGTTCAAGACCTGGCCGGAGGTGACCAGCCGATCGCCGGGGACCTGGCCGGACTGGTTGAACACGACCACCGCGGCGAACAGGAGCACGGCCGCCACAGCGGCGGGCGCCCAGCGCCCGATTCTCGCGAGCACAGGCGAGCCCCGGCGAGATTGGTTGCCTGGGGTGTCAGCCGCATCGTCCCGGGCCATCTGCATGACCAGATCACGCAGGCTGTCGGGCGTTTTGATCGAGGGATTGTTCATCGCCTTGCCGACCGCGACGCGCAGCTGCTGGTGCTCGGTCACACGCCTGGCTACGGAGGGGTCCTTGGCCATCTGCCTGAGCACTTCCAGGTTCTGCTCGCCGTCCAACTCCCCGTCGGCAAATGCCGCGAGCCTCTGGTCGGCGTCATTCATGTTTGGGTCGGTCATCATGGCAATCTCATCCGAAAAGGCTCTGCCCCGGTATAGAACCGGTGGGGGCCGTTATTTCTTCCCAAAATCCGACGTTTTTCAAGAAACCTTCAGCCTGTAAAAACAGGGGGTTATGGCTCTTTACCCCGACATTTATCGGGTACATCTCATGGGGTCGTGTGCGTGGTAGTCTCCGCCTCATGTCCCGGCCTCCCCGGTGCTGATCCCGTGCTCCGCGGCCAGCCCGCTAAGCCCCTTGGCCAGGATCGCCCTTGCCCGGTAAAGCCGACTCATCACCGTCCCCAGAGGCACGTCCAGCACGTCCGCCACTTCACGATATTTCAGGCCCTCCACGGCCCACAGCAAAAGCACCTCCCGGTAGTGGTCGGGCAGATCCTCGATCGCTTTTTTCAGCCGGTCGTCCACCTGTTCCCAGTCCAGGTGAGACAGGTCCCAGGCCGGGCTCGCTTCGCTCGGATCGCCGTCCGCGCCGGGCTGGTACGAGAGGTCGTCGGACAGCACCGGCTCGCGTTTTTTCTTGCCGACACGGGTGTAGAAGTTGTTGTGCAGTATCTTGAAGAGCCATGGCCGGACCCCCGCCTCGCGCAGCTCGAAACGCCCTTCGGCCTTAAACGCCTTGAGGAAAGTCTCCTGGACCAGGTCCGACGCGTCCTCGGGATTCCGCGCCAGGTGCATCGCCATGCGGTACACCGAGTCCATCTCGCCGATCGCTAGTTCTCGAAACGCCTGGCTTTCCAAACCCTACCCTTCACAGGACCCGATACCCCTTGGCTCGCACCGCCATTGTACAGAGGAATCTTACGCCGGGTAGGACTTATGCGTTCGGGTCTGTAAGCAGGTGATACATACAAACGGGAGTTGGCTTCACTTCGGCATCAACTCTCCAGCTGTTGAGTCCGGTCTTCATTGCCCTCGCGGGGCAGCCTCGGCAGTTGTCCGGCCAGATAGGTCCAGGGGCGTTTGAGGTCTTCGGCAAACCGCTTGACCTCTTCCTGGATCGGCGACTGGATCGCGACGCCCAGTTCGTTGACCACCTTGTCCATCTTCGGGAGCCGGTCCGACAGGCTGGTGACGTGAACGGTCTGCTCTCGCAACGCCCGCCCGGTCGTCTCGGCCTGCCTGCTAAGCGGCTGCCAGACCCGGTCGAATGATTCGGTCGCCATGGCCCGCAACTCCTGGGGGGAGTGGGCCGGGGTGTTCATCCAGATCACTGCGCCGATCACACCCAGGCCGATGACCGCGGCGAGAGAGCCGAACGTCAACGTTGGTCGGAGCCAGCCCATGCCGCGGCTTGTCAGGGCGTCACCATGTACGGATGCCTGACTGACCGTCTGATTCGCGTATCGGCCGACGGGCAACTGCTCGCGCGCGATCGCCCGACGCTGCGACGCCGCCTGCCGTTTCAGTTGGGCGTCCAACTGATTCATCTGCGAAGCGAACCGTTTGTGAGATGAGAGCCGACCACACGTGTGACGCCAGAGCGCGGACGGCTTGCCGCCATCGTCGATCGATCGGCTGACTAAGTACTGTGACAACCAACGTATCATGTCACCGCTCCTTGTTCTAATTTCCTCGTCTGCCGGCTTGTGACCCGCTGCCGGGAAGGTTGCGTCACTGGTGGGCCGACCTGGGGCGTGAGCACCACGTTGCTTGTTGCATCCTGCGTCTGTTCATCCATATGCCCCATCAATATCCGCCTTGCCCGGTAAAGCAATACGCGGACGTGGACCGCCGTGATCCCAAGGGTCTTGGCGATTTCCTTGGCCTTCATATCTTCGCCGTAGTGCATCCACAACGCGGTGCGTTGGGTCGGGTCCAGCACCCGGTCGGCCAGCGCCCATAGTCTTCGTTGACCCTCCATCCGGCTGACGGTCTCCGCCGGC
>JAJDCW010000060.1 GCA_029260635.1 Phycisphaeraceae bacterium
CGATGATCCGGTGGGCCATGCGGTCCAGGAACACCCGGTCGTGGGTGATGAAGACGACCGCCATCGGGGCCTTCTTCACGAAGCTCTCCAGCCAGAGCACGCCCTCCAGGTCCAGGTGGTTCGTCGGCTCGTCCAGCATCAGGATGTCAGGCTCGTGCGCCAACGCGCAGGCGATCGACAGCCGCTTCTTCCACCCGCCGGACAACGTCAAGACCGGCCGATCAAGCTCGGTGAAGCCCAGGTTGCTTAACGAGATCGACGCCAGCGTCTCGACGTTCAGCGCCACCCCCGGCTTGTCCTCGCCCAACTCCGCCAGCACGGCCGACATCGGTGTCGCCCCGTCCTCGAACGTATCGTCCTGCGTCACATAGGCGACGTGCAACTGCTTGCGCCGGGTGATCTCGCCCTCGTCCGGCTCGACCAAGCCCGCCAAAATCTTCAACAGCGTGGACTTTCCGGACCCGTTCGGCCCGATCAGCCCCAGCCGATCCCCATCGGACAGGCTCATCGACACCCCGGTAAACAGGGTGTGTGTCGCGTAGGTCTTGCTCAGGTCACGGGCTGTCAACAACATCGCCATAGGGCGGGAATGTAGCAGAAAAGTGTGTTTCACCCCCGGCCCCCGGGATAGATGGTTCAGGTCTGGGCGTTGGTGGACGTCGATTCATCGTCAGGATGTGGCTTAGATGATCGCCCACACTCCGGGCAGATGCCGGACGGTGTGCCACGCAGGTCGTAGCCGCACTTGCGGCAGATGCCGGGGGAGAAGTAGCGGCGTTTGATATGGCGCGTAAATGCGATGGCGGGCCAAAGGGCGAAGAGGAGGGTGGGGAGCCAGAGGGGAATGGTGAAATCAGCGCCTGACCATGTCCACTTGCCGCCGGGGTCGGCATGGTTAAATGTGCTGTATCCGTAACTCAAATACTCCCTAGGGTGCTTCATATCTGGGATAATGTCACCCATCATCTCGAAGTGATATTCGATCTCTTTGGCGGTTTTTATATCCACCTTCCATCCGATAGCGGGTGGTTGAGGTATCCCACCATGACTCACACCGAATGTTGTGAATCCATAACCACTGGAACAGGTCAGGCTGTTACCCTTCTGATAAGTGTACTGCGCTCCGATGATATAAATGTGAGACATTACCCAAATGCATAGGCTCGTAACTGCGATTAGGGCGAAGATATATCTGATCCAACGCATGTCATATCTACTTGGTTAGAAGAAAGTTTGTCGCCGGAAACTATCGCACTGAGTCTCTGCCCGAAGTGAATGCCGGTGGAGGGACTCGAACCCACATGGTGTTGCCACCAACGGATTTTGAATCCGTCGCGTCTGCCAATTCCGCCACACCGGCTGGGTGTGAGTGGGCAAGTTACCTGCGTGAGCGGGGGGCGGCAAGTGGTCAACATTCTCCGGGTTTAGCCCGGGCGGCCACGCCCGGATGACGCCGCGTGGCTGTGGCGACTAAACGGGGGGCGGGTGCGCTAAGCCGCGAGCGGCTGCGGCGTGGGATTGGGGTGCCGAAAAAAAATATCTCCTAATCGACCCAACCGCGCCATAAACCGGGTTGGCGGGCGTCTACCTCATAGCGGGCACGTGTTCCGCAAGTACCGGTTGCGATTGTAAACCGTTAAAAAAAGGAGATTTGTGATGATTGGTAAATGGATCAAACGCGGTGTGATCGCGACCGTTGGGGCAACCCTGGTTGGCGGTCTGTTGTTCGGAGGCGACCTGATGAGCTATGTGAAGAGCTCAGCCAATTCGGTGCGGGGCACCGTCAAGGGTGCGGTCCCGATCGAGTTTGAGCTGACCCGGGCCAAGGACCTGCTGGATGAGATTATCCCGGAGATGCACGCGAACGTCCGCCGGATCGCGACCGAAGAGGTCGAGCTGGCGTCGCTCAAGAAAGACATCCAGGTGAGCAACGACAAGCTGGCAGAGGAACGTGCCAAGGTCGCCAAGCTTCGTAACGTCATGGGTGTCGAGCTGGCGAGCTACCGGGTCGGTGGTCGGCAGTACACACGTGACCAGGTCGCCGAAGACCTGTCCCGGCGGTTCGAGCGTGTGAAGGAGGCCGAGATGGTTCTGGCTGGCAAAGAGCGCCTGCTGAATCAGCGTGAAGCCACCCTCGCCGCGGCGGAGAACATGCTCCAGAAGACCCGTGGCCAGAAGTCGCTGCTCGAAGACAAGATCGAATCGCTTGCCAGCCAGCACCGTCTGGTGCAGGCCGCGGCGATCGGTTCGAAGGTCCAGATGGACAACAGCAAGCTCGCTAAGACCGAGAAGCTGATCGGCGAGATCCAGAAGCGTCTGGATGTGGCTGAGCGTGTCCTGGCCCGTGAGTCGCAGTTCGTGCAGGCCATCGAAGTCAGCGTCGTCGATGAAGTCGATCTGCTGGCCCAGGTGGATGAGTACCTCTACGGCCCGGCGGAAGCCACGGCTGAACTGGACACGGAAACCGCAGAAAGTGCTTCAACGGACACGTCGGCCCAGAACGATCGCCTGGCGGATATCCGAAGCCTTAACTAATTCCTGCTGATGCGGTCCTCGTTCCTGTCGGGTGCGGCGTAGTACCCGACAGGCCGGGGGCATTAAAGATACCTCCCTTCCCGCCAGCGAAACACCTGCCCGGAAGGCTTTGATCAGATCACTCACTTCATGTCAGGAGCACGGACGATGACTGCGACAGATTCCAAACTATTAACGAGAGCAGACAGGATGAGCGAAAGCTCGCTGGTGAGCCTGCGGGACTGGGAGCTGGCTTATCTGCGGATGGCGATGCTGAACAGCGTGGAAGAAGCGGTGAACGACTCGCTGCAGGATTCACAATTCATCAGCCAAGACCTGGCGACGAACCGTATCCCGCGTGGCAGTGAAGTCAGGGGCGTTCGTAGTGACCTTGTGCCGACCGAAATCGACACGGAGACGCATCGGTGAACTTCCTGCGAGTCAAACAGGCGCAGTTCGCTCTGGCCGACGGTCGGCTGGACGAGGCGCATAGTCTGCTGAGCCGAGACAGCGTGCGATCGCATCGTCACGGCCAACGTCTGGCGACGAAGCTGGTGAAGGCTTACGTCAAGCGCGGGCAGGCACACCTGGATGAGGGTCGGTTGCACGAGGCCTTGGCCGACTGTGACAAGGCCGGCTCTCTCGGCGGACATCAGGCAGATGTGGCAGAGCTACGCGGCAGTGTCGTTAAGCAGATGAGTCAGAAACGGAACGATGTCGAACGGCGAGATATGAAACTCGACGCGGCACGTCAGCACGCCCGGGAGGGATTCCTCTCCCAGGGTGTGGCGATGCTGCGGGGCGTGAATGGCGAGAGCACACGCGTCGAGCAGGCCGAGCAGGAATTGGACCTGCACCGTGCGAAGGCAGATACGGCGATGGAGCGTGGCAAGACCGCGCTTGATCGGGAAGACTGGGCGGCGGCCGGGCACCATATTGCTGAGGCCCGTCGGCTCCGTCCGTTTGACCGCCGGGTTGATGAACTGGCCGGTCGGCTGTCGGATGACGCGACGGGTAAGGCACGTGAAGCGATGCAGTGTGGCCGGGTCGATACCGCGCAGGCCATCCTGCGGGCGGTAGCCCCGGCGGCGGGCGACGATCTGGGCGTGCAAGAGATGCGTGACGCGGTCGGGCAGGTTGCCAAGGCCTCGCAGGCGATGCAGCGGGGCGACGCACGGTCGGCAGGTCGCGGGCTGCGGAAGGTCAAGGCCCGGTTGCCGGGCGCCGATTGGGTGGATGACGCGATCAAGCTGGCGGATCGCATCATCGAGAGCCAAGACGCCTTAGAGAACGGACCGCTTGGGTTGATCTCGGACGGGTACGCGTCTGTAACCCATGCGGAGCCCAATAATGCACATACGGCGTCCACAGTTGCAAATGTGATGACCCCGATCGCTTATCATTATGGGGTAAACGAAACAGGCGGGAGCCACGGCGTGTTGCCTAAGCAGTTTTTGATCCAGGTGGACGGTGCGGGTTCGGCGTTGGCGTCGTGCCAGCCGGTCGTGACGGTCGGCCCGGTGAGTTCGCCGCAACGCCCAGACGTCGGCCTGATCGCCGACCCCAGCGCCCCGGTCGTGACGATCCAGCGCTCGCAGGAGGATTACTTCCTCCGCAGCCCCCAGCCTGTGAAGGTCAATGGCAAACCGACGAACGACAAGCTGTTGAGCGACGGCGATAAGATTGAGCTGTCCTCACGCTGCCGGTTCCGGTTCCGCCTGCCACATGCGGCGAGCACAACGGCGGTCCTGGAGATGACCGGCTCGCGGATGGTCCGCGCGGATGTGAAGCGCGTGGTGCTATTAGATCGCCAACTGGTGATCGGTGCCGGTTCGGCGTGTCACCTGCGTGCGGAATCTGCGGAAAAGCCGGTGGTGTTGAATCTGAAAGACGGTCGGCTGATGGTGCAGTCCGGTCAGGCGGTGAAAGTCGGGGTCGGTGATTATGACCCGCAGCACGGGCTGCCGATGGATACACATGTGGATCTTGGCACGGTATCACTTCGAGTTACACAGGCCTGAGAGTCGTTAGAGGGCAAGGGGCAAAGCCGGCATGTGTCGGCGGAAAATAGACGATGCACACTTACCAATACCAACCCGGCGATACACCCTTAGCGGGCTACACGATCAAGAGCGCTGCGGGCCACGGCGGCTTCGGCGAGGTGTATTACGCCGTCAGCGACTCCGGCCGAGAGGTCGCGCTCAAGGCCGTGCAGGGCTACGAGCAGATCGAGCTGCGCGGCATCCGCCAGTGCATGAACCTCAAGAGCCCGCACCTGGTCACGATCTTCGATGTTAAGAATAACGACAAGGGCCAGCCCTTCGTCCTGATGGAATACGTCTCCGGCCCGTCGCTGGCGGACCTGATCGACGACTCGCCCAACGGGCTCGGCCCCGAGAAGACGGCGTTCTTCCTCCGCGAGATCGCCAAGGGTCTGTCGTACCTGCACGACTGCGGGATCGTCCACCGCGACCTCAAGCCAGCGAATATTTTCTACGAAAACGGCTACGTGAAGATCGGTGATTACGGCCTGAGCAAGGCGATCAACGCCGATCAGAAACACAGCCAGACCGTCACCGTCGGGACCGTCCATTACATGGCCCCCGAGGTCGGTGCCGGGCGTTACGACCGCAGCATCGATATTTATGCGATGGGTGTGGTGGTTTACGAAATGCTCACCGGGCGCGTGCCTTTCAAGGGTGATACCCCAAGCGAGATCCTGATGAAGCACCTGTCGGCCACGCCCGACCTGGAATCGATCGAAGAGCCTTTCCGGACAGTTATCAGCAAGGCGATGGTGAAAGACCCCACGCAGCGGTACCAGAGCGTCAACGAGATGGTCGAAGCGGTATTTGGTCAGGAACGCATGAAGCAGAGCATGGCCAGCTTCTCCACGGCCGACCTGAGCATGGTCGCCGGGCAGGTCGCGAAGAAGGTGCGCGTCGGCGGCGATCCCGGCAGTTCTCCGGCGAGCTATGACACGGTCAACACCTACAAAGATGAAAGCGATCCCGGTGAGGGTAGCCTCCCATACCAGGCGGGGTACGTCAGCGGCCGGGTGATGCAGGATCGGGGGTTGGGCGTGCGTCGACATGCCGACCCGCTGCGTGACCCGATGAAGCCGGGGCAACGCCGGATGCTTGCGTTGATCGCGCTGGGCGTGGTGGCGTTGGGCACGGGGATAATCGCCGGAGGCAGCGGGCTTCAAGAACGTCAGTACATGGTGTTTGCGGTGGCTTCGTCTTTGGGCGCGGTGCTTGGGCTGATGCTTGCTCAAAAACGGCTAGTCTCGACGCTGGCGGGTGAGTCGAAGATGCTGGGGCGGGTGATGATCGGGGGGGTGACGATCTTTGCTTCGGGCCTGGTGGCGTTCACCGCATTTACGACCATGACAGGGGACTGGCATGACGCGCAGATGGGTTCCCTGTTTGCGCTGGCCGGCCCGCTGTTGCTGATGAATTGGGCGAAGGCGATGTCACCCGGCCGATCTGACCGTATCTCATTCGGCATGGCGTTTGGTGCAGGTGCCTTAGGGCTGCTGACCTCGATTATGTTTGATGATATGGGGGCGGTGATGGCGTTTGGGATCCCCGCCGCGGTCATGTTGGCCACCCAGGCGTTGAGTCCTTTTGACCCGACCACGAATGAGGACTGGGCTCACGATGGCGACGACATTGGTATCAACGCCGGTGGTCGTAAGCACCACCCTCGCGATGAAGGCAAGCAGGCTGCGGGGTTTACGCCCGGCCGGCCCAAGCAGGCCGCGCACCGCACCGAGCAGGTGAACGCTTATTCCGCCGTGGTAACCGGTAACGCATCAACAAGCAGCCGGCTCATCGCTATCCTGCTGGCCGTTGCGCCGTTCGCCACCACCATCCCGATCTTCGGCCTGCACCGTTTCTACGCCGGCAAGATCGGCACGGGGATCCTCTGGCTGCTAACCGGCGGGCTGTGCGGCATCGGGCAGATCGTCGATATCATCATGATCTCTTTCGGCGCATTCACCGATGTCCATGGCCGGCCTGTGACACTCTGGCAGCTCCATACGAACAAGCAAAGTGGTAAACCTAAACGCTCCGTCAGGCCGCCCCGCGCTGACCTTAACTCAATGCCACAGGATGCCAATGAGTTATTACGGTGGCCTTTTCACACCAGACGTAACCAGACGGGGCCGGGGTTCATTAGCATTATGCTGTCGCTCGCGGCCTCGGTGCTGATCTTTGCCGGTCTCGTCCTGTCGGTGGGTCTGATTACGCATCTGCCTCACGCGATCGAATCCGGCGCGGTCCTCCCCGGCTTGGCGGGTGAACTGACCGACGCGTTCGGTTATGACCGCTGGCCCAACCTCTTTATGGAAGCGGGGCAGGTTATTGCTGGTGGATTATTCATCGCCGGCGGACTGGTCTTTATGCTTGCCCGTCGAAATCAGGGCTTGTTTCATATGGTCAGGGCGGGTGTCCCCGTACTCGCG
>JAJDCW010000061.1 GCA_029260635.1 Phycisphaeraceae bacterium
GCTCGATGTTGTCGCTGTTATTGATCCGCAGCAGGCCGTCGAGTGTGACGTCGTTGAGCGTGGTGAGGGTGGCATTGCCGGTCTCGATGACGCCTGTGCCGACGGTCTGGAGCGTGCCGTTGGTGATGGTCGGACCGCTAAAGAATTCGACGTTAGAACCCGTATCGGCGCGGATGGTGCCGCTGGTGTTGTCGTAGGCACCTGTGCTAAGGCGTAGGGTGCTGAGTTGGATGGCTTCGAGCAGACTGTCGTTGAGCAGGCCGCCGGTGCCGGGGTCGAGGGTGAGGATGCCACCATCGACGCTCGCCTGGATCGTGCCGTGGTTAGTAAGTTGGGTGCGGTTGCTGCCGATGGCCCCCTGGCCGGAGATGGTGTTGTTATCGTTGATGAAGTGCCCGGTGTCGGCCAGGCCGGTGGAATCGGCGATCCGGGCGTTGGCACCCTCCAATAGGACGCTGCCGCCGCCGATGAGTGTCACCGCGGTCTCGATCCGCAGGCCGGTCGCGGACGTGGTGCTGATGATCCGGGTAGTACCGACGTTGTTGATGCCCGTGCCGACTTCCAGATCCACCGTATTCAGTAGCCGGAGGATGTCTTCATCGCCGACGGTGAGGTTGTCGATGATCCGGTCGGCGGTGAGTTGGACATCGAACGGGCTGAGGGCGGCACCGTCGATGACGGCATCAAAGCCTGCGCCGCTAGGCTCACCCGCGTCCCAGTTAAATGGGTCGGTCCAGTTCGTGCCGTCACCGGTACCGTCGAAGTTCGTGGTTTGTGCGCTGGCGGGTACCCAGATCAGTGAAGCCATACCTAAAGCCACACAAGACATACGCCACGTGCCGAGTCGATGTTTGAACATTTTTAACCCCTGATAGTCTAAATAAAAGTGTTGTTACCGTAGACGACGAATAAAGACGTGCTTTCTGATCCCACGAGCGATTACTTGAATCAAGCCCATGCAGACTAGAAATAATGGCAAGCCGACGCAAGTGGAATTTCGAGATTTACACGGATTGTTTACAAATGAAGGCTGGTCACCCCGGCGTGACGTCATGGACGTCGATCCCCGCCAACGCCAGACGAACCAGCCGGTTGGTAAGCTGGGTAAGATTAAGCCCCGCCTTCGCCGCCGCCATCGGCAAAAGCGAGTGCGTCGTGAACCCCGGCATGGTGTTGACTTCGATAAACCACGGCCGGTTGAACGCATCCACCATAAAATCCACCCGGCAGAGATGATGCACGCCCAGTACACGGTACGCCGTCAATGCCCAATCGCTGACCTGCCCCAGCGTTTCATCGGGGACGTCGATGTCGAATAGGTACTGCGTGTCGTCTCGCTCGTACTTCGCATCGTAGTCGTAGCACTCCCCCGCCGGGACAATATGAATCGCCGGCAGCGCGATCGGCCCGGGCGACTTGGGGTCGTCACTCTGAACCACACCGACGGTCAGCTCCTTCCCGGCAATGTATCGCTCGACCAGCAGACGCGGAAAATCCTTGCTCAATTCAACATGCGCCTTGTCGGCCTCGGCCTCGGTCTTGCAGATCGCCAGCCCAAACGTCGAGCCCTCCTCCAACGCCTTGATGACAACCGGGGCCTCAAGCTTCCGCGTCTGCCCCGCCAGCAGCAGCTCCGCCTCCGGGGTCGCGACCCCGTGCTCCGCGACGGTCAGCTTGGTCAGATGCTTATTGATACACAGGCTCGCAGAGCCCGGCCCGCTGCCAACGTAGGTCAGGTCGCGGTTGCTTAAAATCCGTTGCAGCCCCCCGCCCTCGCCCCACAGCCCGTGCAGTACCGGGAAGACCACGTCCCCGCCCCACTGTTTAAACTCATCCAGCGCCGAAAGATCGTCCGGCTGGATGTCGCGCTCCATCACCTCGTGTCCCGCATCGCGCAGAGCCCCGGCGACCTGCCCTCCCCCCGCCTGACTCACCGCCCGCTCCCGACCGGGACCGCCCGCAAGGACCAGGACCTTTAAACCGTTGGATGTCACAGCTACTCTCCCGTAAAAACAACGAAACACACCCTTTTATCGACATCCCGACCCGGTTTCCCTGATTATCAAGCTTAGGCACGCCCGGCCGATCAGTTCAAGTCGAACCGGTCCAGGTTCATGACCTTGTCCCACGCCGCCACGAAGTCGTGCACAAACTGCTGCTGGGCGTCCGCACTGCCGTACACCTCTGCCAGCGAACGCAGCACCGAGTTCGACCCGAACACCAGGTCCACCCGCGTCCCGGTCCACTTCACCCCGCCCGTCTTACGGTCCCGGCCCTCGAACAGCTCAGCCTCATCGGTGACCGGCTGCCACTGCGTCCCCATGTCCAACAGGTTGACGAAGTAATCGTTGCTCAGCGTTCCCTCGCGGTCGGTGAACACGCCGAGCTTCGAGCCGTCGTAGTTCGCACCCAAGGCACGCATCCCACCAACAAGCACGGTCATCTCTGGCGCGCTCAGCGTCAAGAGCTGAGCCTTATCAATGAGCAATGCCTCGGCCGAGACGGAATACTTACCCTTCAAATAATTTCGGAACCCGTCGGCGATCGGCTCGAGCACGTCGAAAGACTCGGCATCCGTCTGCTGAGCCGACGCGTCCGTCCGCCCCGGCGTGAACGGCACCTCCACCTCAACACCCGCACCCTTCGCCGCCTGCTCAACCCCGGCGCACCCGCCCAGCACGATCAGGTCCGCCAGCGACACCTGCTTACCCCCGGACTGCGCCCCATTGAAATCATTCTGAATCCCCTCAAGCACCTTCAACACCTTCGCAAGCTGCGCCGGCTGATTGGCTTCCCAATCCTTCTGCGGGGCCAGGCGCACCCGCGCCCCGTTAGCCCCGCCGCGTTTGTCTGACCCGCGGAACGTCGACGCCGACGCCCACGCCGTGGACACCAGTTCCGTCCCCGACAATCCCGACGCGAGCAACTGATTCTTAAGACTCGCAACATCCGCAGCATCAATCAGCTCGTGATCGACTACGGGGATCGGGTCCTGCCAGATCAGTTCCTCGTCCGGCACCTCGGGTCCCAGGTACCGCGACCGTGGCCCCATGTCTCGGTGCAGCAGCTTGAACCATGCACGCGCAAACGCGTCCGCAAACTGTTCCGGATGCTCAAGGAACCGACGCGAGATCTTCTCGTATGCCGGGTCCATCCGCAGCGACAGGTCCGTCGTCAGCATCATCGGTCGAATCTTCTTTGACGGATCGTGCGCGTCCGGGATCACCTCCTCCGAATCCTTCGCCACCCACTGATACGCTCCCGCCGGACTCTTGGACAGCTCCCACTCGTACCCGAACAGGTTCTCAAAGAAGTTGTTGCTCCACTTCGTCGGGGTCTTCGTCCACGTCACCTCCAACCCGCTGGTGATCGTGTCCGCACCCTTCCCGCTGCCGTGGCTGCTCTTCCAGCCGAAGCCCTGCTCCTCAAGCCCCGCCGCCTCCGGGTCCACGCCGACGTGGTCCGTCTTACCCGCGCCATGCGCCTTGCCGAACGAGTGCCCGCCCGCGATCAACGCGACCGTCTCCTCGTCGTTCATCGCCATCCGCTTGAACGTCACCCGGATGTCGTGCGCCGCCGCCAGCGGGTCCGGGTTCCCGCCCGGGCCCTCCGGGTTCACATAGATCAGACCCATCTGCACCGCCGCCAGCGGGTTCTCCAGCCGGCCGCTCCGCTCACGGTTCGCGCCGTCGTCGTCCGACACCGTCGCCGAGTGCGCCTTGTCGACCCCCTCGGAACCGTTCGCGTAACGCTCATCCCCGCCCAGCCAGGTCTTCTCCGCGCCCCAGTACACGTCCTGGTCCGGCTCCCAGACGTCTACACGCCCGCCACCAAAACCAAACGTCTTGAACCCCATCGATTCCAACGCCACATTACCCGTCAGGATCATCAGGTCCGCCCACGAAATGCTCCGCCCGTACTTCTGCTTGATCGGCCACAACAACCGACGCGCCTTATCCAGGCTCACATTGTCAGGCCAACCGTTCAACGGCGCAAAACGCTGCTGACCGCGCCCCCCGCCGCCCCGGCCATCACCCGTACGATACGTCCCCGCGCTGTGCCAGGTCATGCGGATAAACAAAGGCCCGTAGTGCCCAAAGTCGGCAGGCCACCAGTCCTGCGAAGTCGTCATCATCTCCGCAATATCTTTCTTCACCGCCGCCAGGTCCAGGCTCTTAAACGCTTCCGCGTAATTAAAGTCCCCGCCCATCGGGTTGGTCTTGGTCGAGTGCTGGCTGAGTAACTCAAGCTTCAACCGGTTCGGCCACCAGTCCTGATTAGTGGTACCACTTCCCGCGACGGTGCTACCGGGGGATGCGGGGGAGGCATGGTTGAAGGGGCACTTGGATTCGTTGGACATCGATCGACTCCTGCTTGTTATTTATTTCTGCGCCAGCTCAGCTCGAAGCTGCTTAGTCTGGTTACGAGGCACTTCTTTTAGTTTTGTGTTTCGTTCCCCCCGGATTCGGCTTCGGTTTCGATTTACGACACTTCGGGCAGGTCCCCCAATACACCACCTCCGCCTCGTCGATGGTGTACCCATGCGGGTCGTCCACCTCCAAACACGGCGCCTTCCCGACAGCGCACGTGACATCGATCGTGTCACCACACGCACGACAGATCAGGTGATGATGGTTATCCCCCACGCGATCCTCATACCGGGCCGGCGACCCGGTCGGCTGAATCCGCCGAAGAATCCCATGCTCGGTCAGGATACCCAACGCGTCATACACCGCCTGCCGGGACACGGCATTGATCTCCGACCGAACCCCTTCGACAACCTGGGCCGCCGTGCAATGCGGCCGCCCCGACACCGCCCGCAACACCGCCAAACGCTGCGCAGTGACCTGCAGCCCAACATCCTGAAGCGTTTTCGCGGGGTCCGTGTCTCGCATGTCCGAAGAGTCTACCCCGATTCTGGACTCAATCAACTATCAGACTTTATCCACAGTGGGG
>JAJDCW010000062.1 GCA_029260635.1 Phycisphaeraceae bacterium
ACCAAGGCCAGCGCCTTCAAGTGGAACCGCGACACCGGCCGCCGCGAAGCCTTCAAGATCCGCAGCGGGACGATACCGATACGCAGGGGCGACCAAGATAGATGAATCTCATCTCTAAAACGCCTCGCATTGGGAAGCGTCGAATCGGCGTAAACTTTGAGTTTAGGCTTGCTCGTTTTCTGTTCTGTTGCATACTGTTTTATGTTTGGGCCATACTAGGCCCAGCTGCTGGTGGTGGTCGGGGATGTACTTGGTGGGGATATGGTTTTCCTCCCGCGATCAGTATTCAGGATTGTTCATATCCGATCTCCGCCCATGGATGGGCAGTTCAGCTAGGGCCAAACAGAGTTCTACATCCCGAGTGGGGACTTCTTGTTTTGGTGCCTGTCGTGATCGTAATGTTGTTGGTTTGTTTCTGTCGTTTCCGCGTAATCAATGGCGCGATCGTATGCCGGGCTTGTGGATACGATTTGCGCGGTTCTGTCGGGCGTCCGACGTGTCCGGAATGTGGACAGGATATCAGTTCAACCGGTAGGGCCAATTAATAACATCCCGGGCGTGAACGTCCGGGCTAAACGGGGTGTGCTTGCTTCTCAGTGTTCTCTGTGATGAAGTCCGGCCTTACAGCCCCGATGAAAACCGGCTGTCGTCTTCTTCCTGGGTCTCGGGCCGGTGGAGGCCGCACTCCTGTTTGAGTCCGCCGAAACGCCCGTCGCGTTCGTCCATGCCGGCGGTGATGGGTAAAGTCGAGTGCCAGTCGCCGATCGAGGTATATCCCTGCTCACGAAGCGGGTGGTAGGGCAGGTCGTGCTTGGTCAGGTAATCGTGCACGTCCTTGGTCGACCATGTCAGGATCGGGTGGACCTTGTAACGGTCGCCCTGCTTGACCGCGGTGGGCAGGTTCTTGCGGTTTTCGGTCTGCCCGCGTCGAAGCCCGGCTAACGTTGCGGTCGCGCCCAGTTCATTCAAGGCACGGGCCATCGGCTCGACCTTGTGGATCTGGTCGAGCTTATTCAGGCCTTCGACGCCTTGCTCCCAGAGCTTGCCGTGTTGCGCGAGTGTCCAGGCGGCGCTCTGTTTAGCCTGGTAGACCTTGAGGTTCAGCTTCAGCCGATCGGTGAGCTGGTCGGCGAACTTGTAGGTGTCCAGGAAGTGGAACCCCGTATCAATAAAGATCACCGGGATGTCCGGGACGACCTGTGTGACCAGGTGCAGCATGACCGCGGCCTGCATCCCGAAGCTGGTGGACAGGACGAGCCCTTCGCCGAACGTGTTGTGGGCCCAGCGTACGATACCCTCGGCCTCGGCCGACTCCAGTTCGGGGTTGACGGCATTAAGGTCGGGATGTTTCAGGGTCGTGGTCATGGCTGAATCAATCGTGGTTTCAATTAAGTTACTGTCTGAAACAGAGGCCGGAGTTAATCCGCAGTTTACGCAGATTACGCAGATTAAAGCTAAGCCGACTTTCTTAAATCTGAATCTGCGTCATCTGCGAAATCTGCGGATACGTCTTACTTCTTCGCCTCTAGTTCGCTCACGATTTCTGAACTCAACTATAGGCACACTGATCGGCTCGATCCGGGGGGCATCCGGGGTTTACCTGGCCCTTGTTTGCCTGCGGGGTGTGAACCGGCAACAATCCCATGATGGCAACAAAAGCCTATATCGCGTTGGGGTCCAACCGGGGCGACCGTCGGGCACATCTGTCCGCGGCGTTGGACGCGTTGCGCTCGCTGCCGGGCGTTCTAAGCGTTGAACCGGCCCCATTATACGAGACCGACCCGGTGGGCGGCCCGGCCGGGCAGGGCAAGTTCCTCAATACCGCCGCCGCTGTCAACACCGACCTCTCTGCCGAACAACTATTAGCAGAACTGAATCAGATCGAGGCCAGTCGCGGCCGGGACCGGCAGGCCGAACCTGAACGCTGCGCCCCCCGCACCCTCGACCTGGACATCCTCCTCTTCGGCGACGAAATTATCACCCCAGAATCTTCTTGCGACACCCGACACCCGATACCCGATACCCGAAAGTCTGACCTCATCATCCCGCACCCCCGGATGCACCAGCGCGACTTCGTGCTCCGCCCGCTGAACGACATCGCCCCCGACGCGGTTCACCCCGTCTTGAAGCGCACGATCAGCGAACTGCTCGCCGAGTTGGAGGCACCGACGCCATGGGCACGCTGATGATCAACGAGGTCTTCTACTCTGTGCAAGGCGAAAGCACCCACGCGGGGCTGCCCTGCGTCTTCATCCGCCTGATGGGCTGTCACCTGCGTTGCGGTTACTGCGACACCGAGTACGCCTTCCACGAGGGCAAGCGTAAAACGATCGACGACATCATCGCCGAGGCCGAAAAACTCAGCGGCGGCTGCGACCTATACGAAGTCACCGGCGGCGAGCCGTTGCTGCAACCCAACGTCCACGAACTGATGACGCGTCTGTGCGACCTTAATAAGACCGTGTTGATCGAGACCAGTGGGGCGTGTGATATCGGCCTGTGCGATCCGCGCGTGATCCGCATCATGGACCTGAAGACCCCCGACAGCGGCGAAGTGGAACGCAACCTCTGGCCCAACATCGATCTCCTCAACGATCGCGACGAGGTCAAGTTCGTGCTCTGCTCAAGAGAAGACTACGAGTGGGCCCGTGAGGTGATCGAGAAACACCAGCTGGCCAAACGTGTCGGTGCGATCCTGGTCAGCGCCGTCCACGAGACCCCGGCCGGCAAGGAACTGCCCGGCAGCACCGGCCTGGCCCTGCACGACCTGACCCAGTGGGTACTGGAAGACCGCCTGCCGGTGCGTGTCCAGACCCAGCTGCATAAACTGATCTGGGACCCGAGTACGCGAGGCGTTTAAATATCATTAAGATCGTAGGTCTACAGGCCCCGACTTAGACCCCAGACCCCAGCATACCATGCAAATCTCTCTGACCAAGACATTCGACTTCGAAGCCGCGCACTGGTTGCCGACCTTCCCCGAGGGGCACAAGTGCCGGCGTCTGCACGGGCATTCTTTCAAGATCGATGTCGTCATCGTCGGGGAGGTCGACCCGCCCAAGGGCTACCTCCAAGACTTCGGTGAGGTCAAGCAGGCCACCGAACCGATACGCAACCAGCTTGACCACTACTGCCTGAACGATATCGAAGGCCTGGAAAACCCCACCGCCGAGATGCTCGCCAAGTGGGTCTACGACCGGCTCAAGCCCGAACTGCCGCTGCTCGCATCCGTCCGCGTCCGTGAGACCTGCACCAGCAGCGCGGAATACAGTGGGCAAGGATGATCTCTGATCGCAGATCTCTGGAGTGTGCAATACCTGTTCTACGATTCTTCACATCATCAATCATCAATCACAGATCAGCAATCCTTACACCCGCCTCGCTCGCGATCTCCGTCAACCGTTTTAATCCATCACCCTCGACCAGCTTGCGTTGTGCCTGTCGCGTGGCCCTGCCTCCGCCCGTCTGTGTGGAGGTGGCGTAACGGGCCAGCAGCCGGTTGGTCAGTGCCGAGTCGAACCGGTGTTGCCTGACGTGATTGAACGATTCGATGGACTGGATCAGCACGATCAAACCCTGCTCGAGTAGTTCGATCAATCGGTTCGTCGTCGATTCCCGCTCGCCGATCAGGTGTCGCCTTGCGACCGACAGCAGCACGGGCAGGTGGAGCCGCACCAGCAGGTCACGCAGTTCCCGGGCCTGCCTCGCAAAACCGTCAAACACCGCGACCTGCTTCGCGCCAGGGCTGTACCGGTCGAATTGACCACGGGCTTGATGGGCACGGAACTTCACGTAGTTGTACCGGACAAATAATGCGTGGACCCGCTCGTCAGAGATGGCTGGCTGCTTGAACAATGGACGCATCGGCTCGGGCAGCTCGCTCAGCGCGGCCTTGGTGATCTGCGCAAACGTCTTGTGCTTCGTGAGGTCCTGCAGAGGCCGACCCAGGATCACCTCGTCCGCGTCCTCACGCTCGAAGATCGGCGAGGCGATATAGTCAAGAGAAAAACGCCCGGCACCGCCCGCGCGGTGTTGATGCACCACCCGGTACACCGTCGAGCGTGTCCGTTTGTACTTCTGGGCGATCCGGTCCACCGGCACACCCATCCGGTACGCCCGTGCGATCACGCGTTTCTGTTTCGCCGTCAATGGCCCGGTGTGCTCAGAAAAGATCGCCCGATCGGGGTGGTCCCGGTCGTGGTTCGCCAGCACCTGCCGGATCGTCTGCAAGGCCCGCCCGGTCTTGCCCGAGAGATGAGCCGCGACCTGATTAAGCGACACGTCCCGCCGACGCGCGATCTGCCTCGCCCTTGAGATAATCTGCTTACGCACCTCGGGCCGGATCTGTGTGAAAGCTGCGGCACGTTCTACTTTTTCCGCGTGATCCTGGAGGAAACGATCCGATACCGACCGGGGGACCGCGACGGCCTTCCGTCCGCCGCCATCCGGCACGACCCAACGCCAGCGCATCCCCGCCTTCCGCCAGCGCCCGATCGTTTTTGTGCTGACCCCTAACCTCGTGGCAAGCTCCGGTACCGTCTCGACAGGGCCGGTGTTTTCGTCGATCGGCATCCGCACCGATCGGCTGAGGATATCGATCATCAGCCGAAGGTCCGGCAGTACCGCCGCCCCGGCGAGCACGACCGAGTCCTTGCCCTCACGCCGGAAGCCCGTGATCCGGTACGCAAGAAAATCCAGCGGGTAATTCGCATCCGGATCGACCTGGTCGTGCAGTTGTTCAAGCCGAACGACCTGCTGTGCCCGCTTATCCGGCGGCGAAAAAATCAACTGCCGTACTAAGACGTCAAGAGGATCACAGTTAAAGGTTTGCTTTAATCGCCGACTCACCGGCCTCTCCCCGTCGGATACCGAGCGCGACGCGGGTTCAAGAGTTAACCCGCCAAAGTGCGATCGGTTTGGCCTCGGGGATTAACCCCAACGCCGCGGCTTCCTCAGCGAATCGCGCGATCGCTATTAGGTGTTTATCCCCGACGCGGTAACTCAGCACACGCCCCAGGTACGCCCTCGCCTGCTGGACCTCCCATCCGTGCGCCGCCGCGTGACGGTCGGCGATCGCTTCGATATGTTTCGCGTTCGCCTCCCGCACCCCGCCTAGCCGAGTCGGCAGGTCGTCAAGGTCGGCGTCTTGCTTCGCCATCCACACCGCGAACACAAACGGCAGCCCGGTCAGCTTCTTCCACGCCTCGCCGAGGTCCAGCTGATACGGGTACGTCTTAGAAGACGGGGCGTGGTTCACCACCTTGTCACCGATCAATAACATCGCCTGGGGCGCATCCCCGTCATCCCCGATCTCGCGCCGCGCATCAAACGCCACAAGCTCCGGGTCTATCGCGTGCAACTTATTCAACACCACGCGCAGTAACGCCACGCTCGTGTGGCTGTCCGTATCGGCATGGACCCGATCGATCGAAGCAACCGGTGTCTTGCTGAACAGCCGAACCGTGTGCGTCGGCCCATCCGACGCGATACACCCGACCGGCACCATCACCAACGATTCGGTCGATCGGTAGTAATCAATCACCGGGCACAACGCGATATCCACCTCGCCCTGTTCCAGATCGTCCAGCAGAGCCGAAGGCACATCCAACTGGACGACCGGGTCGGCCAGGCCCTCCAGCCCCTCGATCAACGGCTTGGCATTCAGGTACGCCACACAGCCGATCCGTTTGACACCTAGAGTTTCGACCGCGGCGCGAGGCTTGGGGATTCCGGGGGTGCTGGGGGGCATACCGTGATTATATCCGCCCCGACGCCGCACGTTTGGCTGTCGCCTTGACCCCAAGCAGGTTGACCGTCAAGATTGCCCGCATGCCAAGTGATGAAAAGATGCCGACCGCCCAGGTTTTGATTGTGGATGACGAACCAGACCACGCCGAGGTCATGGCCGAGGCCCTGCGCCGAATGGGCCATGTCTGCACACTCGTGAACGATCTGGAAGCCGCGAACGACGAACTCAAGCACGGCCAGTTCGACCTGATCGTCACCGACCTGGTCATGGATAACCCCGACGACGGGCAGAAGGTCCTCGCCGCCGCTCGCCAGAGCCAGCCGGATGCCGAGACCATCAAGGTCACCGCTCATGGCGACGTCCCGACCGCCAAGGCCGCCATCAAGGGCGGGGCCTACGACTTTATCGAGAAGCCGCTGGACCTGGACATTTTCCGCACGCTCTGCAACCACGCGATCCAGGCCGTGATGCTCCGCGCACAGAATACACACTTGCATCAACGCCTCGACGAGCAGTTCGGCTTCGAGGGCATCATCGGCGGCGCGCCCTCGATCCGTTCGCTGATCACCACGATGCGCCAGGTCGCGCCCAGCAACATCCCCGTGCTCATCACCGGTGAGTCCGGTACTGGAAAAGAACTCATCGCCCAGGCCCTGCACAACAACTCCAAGCGCGCCAAGAAGCCCTTTGCCCCGCTGAACTGCGCGGGCCTCAGCGCCTCGATCCTCGAAGACGAACTCTTCGGCCACGTCAAAGGCGCCTTCACCGGCGCCGATAAAGAACGCCAGGGCCGCTTCGAGTTCGCCGACGGCGGCACGCTCTTCCTGGACGAGGTCGGCGACATGCCCGCCGACATGCAGGCCAAGCTCCTGCGCGTCCTGGAGTCAGGGGAAGTCGTTCGACTCGGCTCAAACAATATACGACACGTCGATGTCCGCCTCGTCTCCGCGACCAACCACGACCTTGAAAAACTCGTCAAGGAAGGCACGTTCCGCGAAGACCTCTACTTCCGAATCAAGGGCGTCGAGTTGCACCTGCCCCCGCTGCGCGAACGCCGGGAGGACATCCCGATGCTGGTCAACCACTACGTGGGTCACTACGCACGTCAGTTGGACAAGCCCGTCCCCGATGTGGCCGAGGACGTGCAGATGGCTTTGATGCAGCACGACTGGCCTGGGAATATCCGCCAACTCATGAACGCGATCCAGAGCATGGTCGTCATCGCAGGCCAAGACAAGATCCAACCCCGCCACCTCCCCCCGGAAGTCCGCGACGCCGGCAGCACCGACGACGCAGGTAACCTCACCGAATCCGGGGGCATCGGCGGTGCCGGCGGCATGAGCCTCGACCAGATCGAAAAGAAAGCCATCCGCGACGCCCTAAGAGTCACCGCCGGCAACCGCGAACAAGCCGCCCAGATGCTCGGCATCGGGGAACGGACGCTGTATCGGAAGCTGAAAGAGTACGGGTTGAAATAATACGTGTGCCTTGACCGGGAGCCCCTCATGACTGCCCCAGACACCTCGCCCACCGACTCTGGAAAACTTATGCCCAAGCCCGACCCCAATGAGCGTGATGTCGAGGCGCATCGTTTTGGACTACATCCTTTGGTGGCCTCACTTGTCGGGCTCTATTTCTTTCTGATCATCGGGGGCACCGTGTTCGTGGCGATCTGGCGCGACAAGATGGATCTTTTTGATGGCCTGTTTGTTTCAGTTGTAGTCAGTGCCTTCCTCATCGGTGTCCCATCATGGATCGTGTGGCGTATTACACGGTCAAGGCTTGCGGGCAATATTACTTGCACGGTGTTAGTCGGACTGATGATCTCGTTCTTCTTTGTTGGGATATACTCCACCTCGTCCGTTGCTAAAAAGAACGCTGCATGGAAGACATTTGATGAGCAGTCGAAGGAACTCTCATCCAGTGACCTGTTAGAGCGATTGATAGATGGTGAAGACGTAACTATGGAGGCTGCTGACAAGCTGTCTAAATACATCGATGCGACGGATTCTCTCGCCGAAGACACGAGCGATGAGGGGAAGGCAATCGTGGCATTTGGGGCGGCGATGCGGCCGATCCAAGTAAAAGTTGAAGCATACGCCATTGCAACAGCAGCTTACATGGAATCGGGTGGGGTTGTTCCCACCGACTTGAATACCATTGAGGACATACAAATCCGTAAAGGAATATTGGATAACGCGATCATAACAACACGTGAACTATCAGACGCCTATGCAGGACTCATAGATACGTTTGAGTCCGAAGCCCAAGCTCGCGGCATTGACCGTGATTTTCGTAACAGTTACGTAAGAAAAATCAGATATTCTGCGGCACCGGATTTGATTGCTGACATCAAAGCCACTGAATTACGGATATGGGATATACAAGTCAATATACTTGGTATGTATGAAGAGCGCTTGGGCGAATGGAATTATGATGTCGAGGACGAATGGGTTGAGTTTAGTAGGCCCGAAGACAACAAACGATACGATCAACTGCTTACGCAATGGGATGAAGCCGACGCGGATGGCGTGGTATTGAAAAAAGAGCTTCAAGCACGATTTAATCCGAACATGAATTAATATTTATCATGATAAAGCAACGAATCGGCCACGGCTACGACCTGCACCGCCTCGAGCCCGGCCTCCCGCTGATTGTCGGGGGTGTCAAGTTCGAGCACGACCGCGGCTGCGCTGCGCACTCGGACGGGGATGTCGTGTATCACGCCGTAACCGACGCGATACTCGGTGCGTTAGGCCAGGACGATATCGGCCAGCTCTTCCCGGACAACGACCCGAAGTGGAAGGGGGCCCACTCGCGTGTGTTTATGCAGGAGGCGGTCAAGCTGATGCGTGAAGCAGGCTACACGCTGGGCAACATCGACATCACAGTCATCCTCGAACGTCCCAAACTCAGCCCGCACAAAGCCGCGATGAAGAACAATTTGGCCGACCTGCTCGGCTGCGACCTCTCGCAAGTCAACCTCAAAGGAAAGACCCACGAACAAGTCGATGCGCTCGGCGAGAACCGCGCGATCTCTTGTCATGTAGTTGTGCTCTTGAATGCGGTTGATACCAAGTAGAAGGGCGGTGGGGCGGTGGCCCCTATGCTTCTATATATTCACAGCGTTGCGCCGCTGTCGTGATGTGTCGTCGATGTCGAAGATGAACGCGCTGGCTTGTGCTGCTCATCCAGACCCGCCGCCCAGGGTTTCGCATCCCGTCCAATCGGCATGTCCCGGTACTCGCTGCGACAGCGGTAGCAGACCATCACC
>JAJDCW010000063.1 GCA_029260635.1 Phycisphaeraceae bacterium
GACGGATAAGCCCTTGTCTTTGAGCATCTTCGCGAGGCTGGAGGAGAATATCCCTTTGCCCAGTCCACTCATGACCGTGCCCAGGACGACGACATACTTATGGCGTCCGGGCTTGTACCCGGGTGGGATCGGATTAAAAAACTCGGATTCCTGCGTCGCGTGCCCGGCCTCGGCCAGCAGGTCGGCGGTGTCAGAACTGTCGGCAGAGCCGAGGGCGTTCTGGGAGGGGTCGTTGTCGTTCTGGTCAGCGTTTTGGGGGGGCATCCCCGTTTGTACCATGCGCGGTGATTGGATTCAAGAGGGGGTTGCCGGGTTGTTGGTAACTCGGCTCTCGGGTCATGGCAACGGCACAGCGGGTGCCTGTTTAGGGGTCGGCAAGCACTGTGTGGTAAGCGTTTCGATCAGTTCACGGCAGGCGTTGTTAGCCTGCTCCGTCCCGTGATTGGTCGCGACCAGGAAGGCGGCGTTGCGTGCCGGGGCGATCCAGACCTCGGCCCACCACATCGTGTTGCTCCCCGCATGCGCCAGGGCGGGGCCGGCGGCCCAATCCGGTGATGGGCGGCCCCAGCCAAGGGCGTAGTGCTGCCCGTCGAGCGTGGTCTGCATCCGCTCGTAAGACGCCTGTGAGACAAGCTCATACGACTCGCCCCGCGCGGCGCGCAGGTGTGCCTGGACATAGACGGCCCAGTCGCCCAGCGACATGTGTATCCGGCCCGCGGGTGAAAGCCCTTCGGGGTTGTCCGCCAATCGGTGTGGCGGCAGCGGGGTGTTCCACTTATGCCCACGGGGATCGGTCTCGCCCGGCGGTGGCCCGAAGCCCGCGCTGGTCAGGCCCATGGGCTCGAACACCAGCTCAGCCATCAGTTCTTCGTAAGGCTTGCCCGCGATAGATTCCAGGATGTGGCCGACGATCACGTAACCCTCGTTGGCGTACTTGAACTCTTCCCCCGGTGGGTTGTTCGGGGCTTCGCTGAGACAGGTCTTTGTTATCAGCCGCCTTTGATCCGCTGCGGGCCCGCCTTGCATGCGCAGGCCGCCCCAGATCGGGCGTTTGATCAGATCGCCCGGCAGGCCGCCGCGGTGGCGAAGCAGTTGGTCGATCGTCACGTCTCGATAGCCGGGGTGTACCTCGATATCCGTGTTGGTGAAAGATTCGCCCAGAGTTTGCTCCCACCGTAGCTCGCCGCGTTCGACCATGACGGCGGCGAGCATCGCGGTCATCGACTTGCCGCAGGACCCCAGGTGCCAGCGGGCATCGCTTGGCACGATCTTGGTCATTCCCCGGCCGGTGACGCCGACCGTTACAGGCTCGCCGATTTGGCCATCAATGATGGTCACGGCACCTAGGGCCGTTAGCTCGTGCTTCTCGCGGGCCTCCTTGAGGATCGGTTTTAGCTGGGACTGTGCCCAAGCCGGGGTCAACGAAACAAAGATCAGGCTCACGGGCAGCAGTAAGCGGATGAGTTTCATGCTTTGCAAGTCTCCACAAGATGGCGGTGTCATCCCGGTGTAGTCGGACCCTCCAGAAGATTATGACGACCCGTGTTGAGGGCGGTGCGAAATGTCGGTTTTGGTACAGTTTCAGGCTGTTTTTACGGTCTTCATCCCCGTCACGAACAGCAGGGCGAAGACCACGAGCCCCTGCCACCACAGCCCCGCAGACGCCAGCCACGCGGCGTGGATGAGGATCAGCCCGCCTATGGCGAGCGACGTGAACCGTACCGCGGTGCCACGCCTGGCTTTGGGGTGCAGCGCGGAGGGGCCTAACAGCAGCCAAATAAAACATATAAGCCCAATCGCCGCGATCGTCGGCCCAAGCCAGACCCAGCCCAGGCCTTCGTGGGCGATGTCTTGGCCGCGCACTCGGATCAACACGATGACGACCAGGATCCAGAACACCCAGCCGACGCAAATACCCCAGCCGTTGATCGGTGTGAGGCGTGGGCGTTTGCCAGCGAGCCAGTAGCGCAGCGTCGCCGCCGCGATGACGTGGGTCATGGTTAACAGGATCGGCCAGGCGAATGCGAGCCGGGGGTTTGGGATCACCAGGGTTACGCCGATGACTAGGCCGAGCGTGACCACGCCGACGGCGGGGACGAATCGTCCGGCGACGTTGTAAAAGACAATGGCGCCCGCTGCCGTCAGGGCCAGCAGCATGCTCAGCTGGCCGAATGCGACCGAAACACCTAACGCCGCCAGCAGGCCCACCATCGCCAACCCCAACGCCGCCCGCTGGGTGACTCGCCCGGCGGGGATCGGCCGATCGGGTTCAAACGCGCGGTCGTGCCGGGCATCCAGCGCATCATTTAGCGCTGCCATGAAGACCCCGAGCCCGCAGGCGATCACCGCCGATCCCAGCAGCGCCAGCCCCCAGCCCATCTCATCCAGTGCGGGGTTCCGTCGTTCTGCCGGTTCGACCCCATAAGCCAGGAACACCATCATCCACAGCCCACTGACCAGGGCCGGCATCATCTCCGGGCGGGTCAACCTCAGCAGGCTGTGCAGTTTGTTGGGTTGGTTCGCCATGTCGGCTGTAACTGCGTCGGGGTGAGGACACGGGGGGTGCTGTAAACAGCCTGTAAATCAAGGCATTATGTCGCGGTGACCGATAACGATGCAGGATGACTCGGCTCACGATACACTTTTCTACCATGCGGACCAAACCCCACCGATCAACAAGCGCCCAAACCCTGCTCGCCGCGATCATCATCGGCGGTATGGCCGGGGTATTACCCGGCTGTACCAGCTCGAACAGTGGCGATGTCTTCGCGGACATGATCGAGCCTTTGATGCCGCCCAAGCCCTCCGAGGTCGCACGTCAGGCCTTCAATGTCTACGACCCGGACCTGCGTCGGCGGAGTGTCGCGCTGCTCTCGTCCTCTCACTTCGGCCACGAAGAGCCCTACGTCCGGATGTACCGGCTGCTGATTGATGACCAGGACCCGACCGTCCGGGCCGCCTGTGCCCACGCGCTGGGGTTGCATGGCACGACCCAGGACGCGCCGACACTGACCGCGTTACTCAAAGACGACACCGGTTTCGTGCGTTGGGAAGCCGCCAAGGCTCTGCAGAAGATCCACCACCTCGACGCGGTCGGTCCGCTGATGCAGGCGATGGCCAACGACCTGGACAACGACGTCCGCCTCGCCGCCGCCGCGGCACTGGGGCAGTACCCAACCCGGCCGGTCTTCAACGCTTTGGTCGGGGCGCTTTCCGATCACAACTTCGGCGTTGTCCAGACCGCGTCCGCTTCACTGACGCTGCTGACCGGGCAAGATTTAGGCACGGATGGCGGGCCCTGGCTTGACTTCGCGTCGGCTAACACCTCGGACCTCTTCGTCGCGCAACGCCGGTACACCTACACCCCGTATCAGGCACCGCCAGGCAAATTCAGCAAGATCAAGTTCTGGGATAAACCGGAAGTGGTCGAACCGCAGCAACCCGTCGGATTGATACCGGACAACTCAAACGATTCTGGTGCCTAAGATTTGACCGCCGCCTTCGCGATAAATTTCTACACCTCGTCTTTTGTTACATCCACACCCATCCGAAGTTTATACCGGGTGTTAAGTTCTTGTAACTCGGATTCATGCGGATGCAAACGGATAATGAAGAAGCCCACGTTCTCTGAATGTGGGTAGCCGAATCAGCATCCATCTACTAGGTCATTCGGCGATTAGCAGATTTGCATCACCCCTCATCCGCCCGGCCAGCCCACTCTTCTTCAAGCGGGGTTAACTCCGCCTGCAGCTTCTCCCGCTCGTCGTGCAGCCCGCTGAACTTCTTGTGGTCCTGATAAATATCCGGATCGGCCAGCTGCTCATCCAGCTCGGCGAGCTTCGCCTCGGTCTTCTCGATCAGGGTTTCAAGCTTGGTCTGGCTCATGTGTGAGAATCGGGACTTCTTGCGCTTGGGCTTGCCACCCTTATTGTTCTTCTTTTTTTCGTTGCCGATACTGTTTTTCTGTTTAGAGGCGTCCGTCTTCTTCTGCTTGGTATCTACCTTCACGGCGTCGTCTTTCACGACCACCTGCGCGTCCTGAGTTTCCAGATACTCGCTGTAAGTCCCGAGAAAGTGCTTGACCCCGCCTTCCCCGTCGAACACCAATAGCTGCGTTGCCAGGTTATCCAGCAGCATCCGGTCGTGGCTGATGACCATCAACGTGCCCTCGGGGCTGCGGTTCTGCCCGTAACCCGCCGCCGGTTCGCAGAAGCGGCGGAGCGCCTCCTCCAAGCGTTCGGTGCTGGAGATGTCCAGGTGGTTGGTCGGCTCGTCCAGCACCAGCAGGTTGTGCCCCCCGGCGACCAGCCCCGCCAACACGGCCCGGCTACGCTCGCCCCCGGATAACACGCCCAACTGCTTGTCCTGTTCGTCCCCCGTAAATAAGAACGCGCCCGCCAGGTCGCGCGCCTCCTGTTCCAATTGATTCGGTGTGATCGGGCGGAGGTACTCCATCACCGTCCGCGACATATCCAAATGCTCGTGTGTCTGTTTGTAATGCCCGACGTTGACCTGCGACCCTACGCGCGTCTCGCCCATCGTAGGCTCCTGCTCGCCAAGCATGCAGCGCACGACCGTGCTCTTGCCCGCGCCGTTGGGTCCGATGATCCCGACTGTGTCACCACGCTTGATCGTCACACTCAGGTGGTCGAACAGCTTGCGGGTGTCGTACTCAACCCCCAACTCGTTGGTGATGATGACGTTGTCGCTGGAGCGTGGCCCGGACTTGAACGTCAGCTTCATCGTCTCGAACTCGATCGGCCGTTCCAGCGCATCGTCGCGCTTGAACCGGTCCAGCCGCTTCTCCCTGCCCTTGGCCTGCTTGGCACGCTGCCCGGCCTTGTAACGCGCGATAAACGCGGTCTCCTGCTTGATCGCCGTCTGCTGCTTGGAGAATGCGCGCTGCTGGGACAGCTTGCGATCGGCCCGCTGCTCGCGGTACTGCTGATAGTTTCCCGGGTACTCGACCAGCCGCCCGGCCTCCATCTCATAGATCTTCGTTACCACCCGGTCCAGCACCCACCGGTCGTGGCTGACCATCAACACCGCGCCCGTGTAACTGGCGAGGAAACCCTCCAGCCACTCCCGTCCTGCGATGTCCAGGTGATTAGTTGGTTCATCCAGCAGCAACACATCCGGGTGCGACAGCAGCAGCTTCCCCAGCGACAGCCGACCCTTCTGCCCGCCGGACAGGTCCTTGACCTTAACGTCAAACACGTCATCTTTCAGCCCAAGCCCGTGAAGCACTTGGTCGATCAGGTGGTCGGTCGCGTACCCGCCCAGGGCGTGCAACCGGACCTCCAGCTGCTCATACTTCTTCATCAGCCGGTCTAGCTCACCCCCGGACGCCTCGGCCATGTCGTGGCTGATCTGCTCGATCTCTTTGTGAAGCCCGTCCAGTTCCGCCATCGCGGTCCGGGCCTCTTCACGCAGCGTGTTTTCCTGGTCCAGGTCCGGGTCCTGTGTCAGGTACCCCGCCCGTGCCCCGCGTGCCAGTTGCACGTGCCCGCTGTCGGGCTTGAGCCCGGGGCGTTGCGCGATCAGCTTCAGGAGCGTGGACTTGCCACACCCGTTGCGCCCGACCATCCCGACATGCTGCCCCGCGTCCAGGGTGAGGTTCACCCCGTCCAGGACCCGGCGGTCGCCGAAATTCAACACCAGATTGGCCACGCTGACTAATGCCATGAGCCGCGTAAGGTAGCAGGTTTGCGGCTTCGGATCAGCCCGGCGGACCGACTGAGCAGGAGAACTTTGAAGTCGTGATCCTGGTTCTGTCATTGTCCCTGCCCAAGTAGGATATTGTCTCCCCTTGGGTCTTTAGTATGAATCGATGCCACGATATGATGAGCATCATGCTTGCACCGTGCTCTGGAGTAACTTCTTTCATTTCGACACATGAAACTATGGAATAAAGATCGCCATGACGACCACCGCAAACCACCTGGACCTGGCCACGCCGTACACACTGACACCCGCGCAGATCGAACGCTTCCGGGAAGACGGGTTCATCAAACTCAAACAGGTCTTCTCAGCAGGGGAGTTGGCGCACTACGGCCAGGAGGTCACACGTTTGGTCATGGACCTGAACCCGCGCAAAGGCATACCGATGGAGCAACGCACGACCTACGCCAAGGCGTTCATCCAGGTCGGCAACCTATGGACAAAATCCGACACCGTCAAACAGTTTTCATTCAGCAAACGCATCGCTCGGATCGCGACCGAACTGCTGGGTACATCAGGCGTACGCATGTGGCACGACCAGGCCCTCTACAAAGAACCCGCCGGCGGCTTTACGCCCTGGCACGCCGACGAGCAGTACTGGCCGATGGCAACCGAGAAGTGCGTGACCGCGTGGATCCCGCTTCAGGCGACGCCCATGGAGATGGGGCCGTTGTGTTTCGCGACCGGGAGTCATAAGACCGATATCGCGCGTGACATGGCCATCAGCGACGACAGCGAGACCGTGATTCAGGAGGCGATCGATCGTGAGAAGCTGGAACTGGACTACGGCCCGTTTGACCTGGGCGAAGTCAGCTTCCACTACGGCTGGACGCTCCACCGCGCCGGCCCGAACACGACCGACCGCGCCCGCGCCGTACACACCGTGATCTACATGGACAAAGAGATGAAACTCGCCGAACCGGCGAACGAAAACCAGCGGAAGGACTGGGAGGCATGGACCCCATCGACAAAGGTCGGTGAGGTGATGGACGACGCCCTGAACCCGGCGTTATTCAGCAGAGAGTAGCCGTCGGTTCCGAAGCCCCGGTAAGCCTTCTTTTTTTATGCCTTA
>JAJDCW010000064.1 GCA_029260635.1 Phycisphaeraceae bacterium
TACCTGAATTGATCCCGCTGCCCGCTAGATTAAGCCAGGTCTTCCGCCTACACCCCGGTTGGATCGCCTTCTTCGCGGCGCTCGTGCTATCGCTGATCGGCGTCGCCGCCATCGGCACCGTCGCGCCCGATGAAGCCACAAAGATGGCCCGCTTCTGGCTGCCCATCGCGCTCGCCGTCATGGCCGTCTGCGTCATCCCCCGTCCGCGCTGGATCGGCTACGCCGCCTACCCGCTGTTCGCCGCCGTGCTCGTCGTACTGATCCTCATGGCGCTCCCGTTCATGCCACGCGCCCTGGTCCCCGTCCGCAACGGCGCACGCGCATGGATCAGCCTCGGCAGCATCACACTCCAGCCCTCCGAACTCATCAAGGTCCTCTTCGTACTGTCCATGGCCTGGTACCTCCGCTACCGCAGCAGCTACCGGACACTCCGCGGCCTGCTCGTCCCGTTCTTCATCATGTTCATCCCCGTTGCCCTGATCCTAAAGCAGCCGGACCTCGGCACGGCACTCCTATTCGCGCCAACCCTCTTCGTCATGCTCGTCGCCGCCGGCGCCAAGCTCCGACACCTGGGCATGCTGTTAGGGATGGTCGTGTTGGCGGTCGGCGTCAACGTCGCCATCGCGCTGTGGGCACCGGACTCCATGCAGGTCCTGCGCCCGCATCAGCGCGCCCGGATCGTCTCCATGGTCAGCCTCGCGCAAGGTGACACCCGCTTCATCAAGTCCTCCGCCTACCAGCAGGACAAAGCCATGACCCTCGTCAGCGCGGGCGGCCTCACCGGCTACGGCTCAGAACGCTCCGCGACCATCATCAAGTTCAACAAGGTCCCCCACGTCCACAACGACATGATCTTCGCCGTCATCGCCAACCGCTGGGGCGTCCTCGGCGTCTTCGGCGTGCTCGCCCTCTACATCACCCTCACCACCAGCCTGCTCATGGTCGCCGGCCGCAGCAAAGACCCCCTCGCCCAACTCGCCTGCGTCGGCTTTGCCGGCATGATCTTCACACAGGTCGTCATCAACGTCGGCATGAACCTGGGCATGCTCCCCATCACCGGCATCACACTCCCCTTCATCTCCTACGGCGGCTCAAGCCTCCTCTCCACCTTCATCATGATCGGCCTCGCCCTAAACTTCGCATCCCGAAGACCCGCCATGCTCGCCAGACCGAGCTTCGAGTTTGACAATCCGGATGCGATATTTCAGTAGGGCAACATCGATGCGCCTTACGGCTCCCGCCTGTTTTCTTCACTATTGCTCTAATGTATGGCATATGGATGTCCAATATATTTCTAGGTAATTACGGAGAGGCCGTATGTATGATGAGCAGAGTTATACACTTTTTCGTGACGATATGATTCAGGTTGAATTACCGTCTGGGTACTCACAGATTCACAACCCTTACCACTATGTATTCGAGTGGAAGCACTTAATAAAAGGTAGGTCTGAAACAGGCGTTTGTTATATCGAGCATGAAATCTCGCGATCACTCATGCGTATACACAAAATAATTATACTTAAAACAAAGATGTTTAACGACGATGTTATAACACGTAAACTTCTGCGCCGAGGCAAAACCGATATTAAAATTAAAGCTATTGAATCTCTGGTAGAAGCACATGACAACAATGCAAATATAACATTCACTCGCTGGGATGTTCTCTATAAACAGAACAGTGAATATATGTATATTCAGTTTTTCGTCCCAGGTGATGCTGGCGCTAACTGCTTGATCTGGGAGCGATCAATAAAGAGCCTTCAGCTAGTATGCTAATTGCCTTGAGCGAGTAGGGTGGGTGGAGCGTAGCGATACCCACCACAATTCTGTGCGCACATACATCACATGTATTCGGTTTTTAACTCTTACTTCATATAAATAGGCTTTCCCGGGCCCCCGCAAGACTTGTGGCTCTTGACCACAACTTATGACTACCTAATTGCGCACATATGCGTCGCACCAGCCTATTACGGAGGCGCCATGTATTCCGGAGTAACTTCCGGGGGCGTCTGCCGACAACCCACGACGGCGATCGACAGCTACCCTGAGTATCCAAAGATTAAAAGGACCGGGACTCGAGGGCTGCCCCCACGGAAAGGTGTACTCAAAAGGTGCACCCGGTGACGGGACTTGGTAGCGGACGCCCCGGCCAGATGACGGACAAACAGGACGCGGCCTCGGCCCGGTCCCGATGCAGTCCGCGCCTGCCGTCACACGTCGGAACATCGTGGGATTTAGGAAGTCATGAAATAAAGCACGGTTAGCGAAATCCGCCCGACCGTGTACCATCTCCGCATGTCTAACCTAGCCGTCCCCGACTTTATCCGTGCGGACCTCGATAAGCTCGAGCTATCGATCGCTGACGACCAGCTCGAGGCGCTGGCTCATTACCTGCACCTGCTGTTGGAAACCAATCAGCGGACGAACCTGACCGCGGTCAAGGACCCCGACACCGCCTGGCGTCGGCTCATCCTCGACAGCCTCACGCTGCTGCCTGGCCTGGAGATGCTTGAAGCGGGGAACACCGTCATCGACGTGGGTACCGGTGGCGGCCTGCCCGGGATCCCACTGGCCA
Organism: Phycisphaeraceae bacterium; assembly: GCA_029260635.1. Taxonomy (GTDB): domain Bacteria; phylum Planctomycetota; class Phycisphaerae; order Phycisphaerales; family Phycisphaeraceae; genus JAJRRS01. Next base: position 2,576 of record JAJDCW010000064.1, read on the forward strand.
TCGCCCGGCCAGACCTGTCGTTCACCCTCATAGACGCGACAGGCAAGAAGGTCGCCTTCCTGCAATCCTGTGTCGAAGCGCTTGGCCTGAAAAATGTCAGGCCGATCCAGAACCGGGCCGAGGTGCTTGGGCACGACCCCGAGCACCGGCAGAAGTACCACCTTGCGACCGTGCGCGCGGTGGGCAAGGTCGCGGAGATCGCCGAGTACTGCATCCCGTTGATCAAGACCGGTGGACGGATGCTGGCGATGAAGGGAGCCGCCGCCGAGTCCGAGCTCGCGGACGCGGGGGACGCGTTGGCGGTGCTCGGTGCCGGCGACCTTGCCCTGATCGACGCCTACCCCGAAGGCTTCGACAGCGAGTTGATCCTGATAAGCATCGTCAAGGATCGACCCACCCCCCGAGAATACCCCCGCGAGCCCGGCACGCCACGCAAGACACCGCTCTAATTCACGACGCATCAATCAATTTCTATTTCCCGCTTTGACTCACACTATGCCTGACACACTCAAGACAAAATGCTTCTGCCTCGGAGACTGGGGGACCAACTGCTACGTCGTTCACACCGACAGCGGCGCGTGCTGGATCGTGGATGCCGGTTTCGAGCCGGGCGTGATGCTGCGGTACATCGCTGACAACAACCTCAAGCCCGAGATGATCGTCCTGACCCATGCCCATGTCGATCACATCGGCGGGTTGGCGGAAGTCAGCGAGGCTTATCCCGATGCCCCCATCCTCATCCACGAAGATGAACGCGCTTTCCCCGGCGATCCGATGCTGAATCTTTCGGCCGCACTCACTCAGGAAGTCATCGCCCCGGACCCGACCGAGACGTTCGCGCACGGCGACACACTCACCCTCGACGGCCACAGCTTCCAGGTCCGCCACACTCCCGGCCACAGCCCCGGCGGGGCCTGCCTGTACCAGTCCGAACACCAGCTCGCCATCGTCGGCGACACGTTATTCGCCGGCTCGATCGGCCGACACGACTTCCCGACCTCGGATGGCCCGACCCTGATGCGCAGCATCCACGATCAGCTCATGACCCTCCCCGACGACACCCGCGCCCTGCCGGGCCACGGCCCCGAAACCACCATCGGCCACGAACGCGCAACCAACCCCTTCTTGCAGGGGTAGGTAGGATTCACTATTAAAATTGATGTGCAGGGCTCGCTGCGAATCTCATCGTGCCGATCATTTACTCATATCAAAGTCAGCCATGACCGGCAGGTGGTCCGACCCCGTGATTATATCCGGGTCGTTGAAGATGGCCGGTGAATCCGGGACAAGCCGGTCGGTCATCGCGGGGCTGGTCACGATGAAGTCGATCACCGAGTTGGGGAAGCGTTCGCTCGGATAAGTCGTGCGGTCTTCCATGGGGATGGACGCGTGGCAGTCCGACAGCACGGCCGAGCCGTCCTCGGCGGGCGACAGCAGCGTGGTCGTCCCGGGTTCGTCGGGCTTGGAGTTGAAGTCACCCATCAAAACGACCAGTTCATCGGGGTTATCCGCGATCATGTCGCCGATAATCTGGCGGATGCGTATCGCCTCGCTGGTGCGCCACTTCACACTCTGCGGATCGCCGTCCCGGCTGCCCTTGCTCTTGAGGTGGACGACAAACACGTTGAGCACTTCGCCGTTTGAGGTTTGTAGTTTGGCGTGGAAGAGGTCGCGGGCAAATCGCCAGGTCTGGTCGGTGTCGGGGTGGTTCAGCGTCTGCCAGCGGTAGCTGGTGATGGAGATGATCGGCAGCCGACTGATGATGCCCAGCTTGATCCCACGTGTGTCGTTGGTCAACGGCACCGCGGCGTACTCATACCCCATCCCCGGCAGGTACTCGGTGACGATCGCCTTGAGCACCGCCTCGTTTTCGACTTCCTGAAAACCCACGACGTCCGCGTCCAGCTTCTTTAGGACACCCGCGATCATCTCGACCTCCCAACGCAGCTTGACGTCCGTGCCTTCGTCATTCGTATAAGGATCGTCATACACATCGAAGGCGTTCTCGACGTTGTAGCTGGCGATGCGCAGCGTGGACGCGTCCTGAGCGGATACAGTCACGGATGCGAATAGCACCAACAGGGTCACAGCAAACAGACGGAGGGGCATGCGGTAGTTCAAATCTAAATCCTCTGGCAGAAATAGGGCCTGATCGTATGACGTATCTTACCCGCAGATCGTGGTATGGCGTAGTGAAATCTCGGGCTCGGCTTAGTCCCCGTCATGCTGTTGCCGCAGCCACCGGCCCCAAATTGATAGCTGGAGCAACGCAAACAACCGGTGTGCGTGGTCCGCCCGGCCGGACGTGTGTTCCTGGATGTACCGGCTGACCGCCCCCGGATTCATGCCAAGCTCTTCCAGGACGGGGTCCTTGAGGTAATCCGAAAGTGTGCCGTTATGTGTGTCCCGGAACCATTGCCCGATGGGCACGCTGAACCCACGTTTCGGCAGGTTGACGATCGAGGCCGGGACATGCCGGGCGGCGAGTTTGCGCAGCAGCCCTTTCGGTCGGCCGTCGGGCATGAGCACCGAGGTCGGCAGGTGGCCTGCCAGGTCCACGACCTGCGTGTCCAGCATCGGGCAACGCAGCTCCAACGCGACCGCCATCGAGGAGCGGTCGGCCTTACGCAAGAGTTCATACGGCAGGTAATGCGCCAGGTCCCAACGCATCGCCGCCTGTACCGGGTCCGCCTCATCTGGCCAGTCGTAGATCATCTCGGGCGCGAGCCCCTGTATCAGCTCCGGCGCAAGCGATCCGATCTGCTCCTGATTAAACAGATGGATCATCCCGCCGTATTGCCTTGCTGGATCGGGACCGAGTGCTGCGGCATCCAGCAGTCGGCGCAGCCGTGCGCGTCGGGAGCGTGCTTCGGTGCCGTGAACGAGGCTTCGAGGTATCGTCTGCAACCACCACCTGTGCTTCGCTAGCAAAGCCAGCGCGCGATAGCGGTCGTAGCCGCCAAAGAGTTCATCGCCGCCGTCGCCGGTCAGTGCGGCCTTGATGTGTGGTCGTGCTGTCTTGCAAAGCCAGTAACTCGGCAGCATCCCGCTGTCTGCGGTCGGCTCACCGGTGGTCTGCATCAGGTGTTCGAGGTCGGCGAACATATCCGACGGGTCGGCACGCAGCTCGGTGTGGTCGGACCCGATGTGCTCGGCGATCGCGCGGGCTTGTTCTGATTCGTCGTAGACCGCGTCGGCGTGGGTGATGCTGAACGTGCGCAGCGGTTTGGTGCCCCGGGCCTTGAGCGAGCGTTGCGCCAGCGCCGCGATGATGGACGAGTCGATCCCGCCTGAGAGGAAGCATCCCAGCGGGACGTCGGCCTCGAGCCGCATCGCCACGGCTTCGTCCAAGACCTGTTCGACACTATCAACCGCCCCGATCGCGGTGCTGGTCCGGGAGATCGGTGGGGGCCGCCAGTATCGCTCGGTCCGCGTGGTCCCGTCAGGCTGTACCGTCAACCAGTGCCCGGGCTTGACCTCGTCGATGCCCTTGAGCATCGACCGGCCGAACGGGTACCCGAACTGGAGGAATGTAAGTAACGCCTCGGGGTCGGGTGTCAAGGCTTCGTCGTAACCCGCCGCGATCGTGGCCGGCAGGCTGGCGAACGTGAGTTCACTGCCGCGCCGGGAAATGTACAAGGGCTTTTTTCCCGTCCGATCGCGGGCCATGAACAGCTCGCGCTTGTTCTCGTCCCAGATCGCGAAGGCGAACATCCCGCGCAGATGCTTTGGGAGTTGATTGCCGTAGGCACGGTAGCCCAGAAGCAGGACTTCGGTATCGCTATGGTCGGAGCTGAACCGGTGGCCGAGCCTGCTGAGCTTTTCGCGGAGTGTGCGGTGGTTGTAGATCTCACCGTTGAAAACCAGGTGCAGCGGGCCGTGGTCGCTTGATTGCGCGTTGTTCGCACTTCCGGAGGCGGGGGTGTGCATTGGCTGGGAGCCGCCGAGCTTGTCGATGATAACCAGCCGGGTATGCGCAAGCGTGCAGTGGGAATGCTCGCTGACCCCGTAGCCGTCGGGGCCGCGGTGCATCATGTGTGTCAGCATCGCCTCGGCCCGCCGCCGACCGATCGGCTGGTCATCGAATCGGACTATGCCAGCGATTCCGCACATGGGGGAGGGGGGCTAGGGGCTGGGGTCTAGGGTCTGGTCGGAAAAAGATAACAGACCCGGAACAAACCTACACACATCGAACGATCACAACCACGCACATTCACAGGCGCACGTTTTGAAAAAGAACAATCTGGCTAGACCCCAGACCCTACCTCTCCGGCAGGTTCAACTTTATATGCAACTCATCCAGCTGCGCCTGATCGACTTTGGACGTGGCCTGGGTCATCAGGTCTACGCCGGTCTGGGTCTTGGGGAAGGCGATGACGTCTCGGATGTTGGTCGTGTCACACAGGTGCATGACAATACGGTCCAGGCCGAAGGCGATCCCGCCGTGGGGCGGTGCGCCGAACTTCAGCGCGTCCAGCAGGAAGCCGAACTTGCCGCGTGCCTCCTCGGGGGTGATACCCAGCAGGCCAAAGACTTTCTCTTGAACGTCCATGCTGTGGATACGGATCGACCCGCCGCCGAGCTCCGAGCCGTTGAGCACCAGGTCGTAAGCGTCGGAAAGCACGGCACCGGGGTCGGATTCGAGCTTCTCAATGTCCTCTACCTTGGGTGCGGTAAAAGGGTGGTGCAGGCTGTCCCAGCGATTCTTCTCCGGGCTCCACTCGATCATCGGGAAGTCCACAATCCAGACCCATTCCCACCGGCCCGGCTCGATCATGTCCAGGTCGTTGGCGAGTTTGACGCGCAATTCGCCGAGCACGCGCGCCACGGTGGCGGGGGTGGCATCGACGCCGAAGCAGATCAGGTCGCCGTCCTGGGCCTCCATGCGCGTGATCAGGCCGCCAGCGATTTCTTGAACGAACTTGGACACGCCGGTCGTGAGTTTGCCATCTTCGACCTTGCAGACGGGCAGGCCGCCTGCACCAAACTGCTTGACCCATTCGGCCAGGGCGTCGGTTTCCTTACGGCTCATCTTCGCGCCGCCGGGCACGCGGATCGCCTTGACCACGCCGCCGTTTTCAATCGCCCCTGAGAAGACCTTGAAATCAGTCTTGCTGGCCAGGTCTGAAACGTTAATAAGTTCCATCCCGAAGCGCAGGTCGGGCCGGTCGCTGCCGAACCGATCCATGGCTTCGGCGTAGGGCATCCGCTTGATCTTGGGCACATCAATATCCAAGATGTCTTTCCAGACCGCGCGGATCGAGCCTTCGACCGTGTCCATCACCTCGTCCTGGTTAACAAAGCTCATCTCCAGGTCGATCTGCGTGAACTCGGCCTGCCGGTCGGCGCGGGGGTCTTCGTCACGGAAGCAGCGGACGATCTGTAGATAACGCTCGCAGCCGGAGACCATCAGGATCTGCTTGAAGAGCTGAGGACTCTGCGGCAGGGCGTAGAACTCGCCTTCCTGAAGACGCGACGGCACGAGGAAGTCGCGCGCACCCTCGGGGGTGGATTTACACAGGAAGGGTGTTTCGATTTCGAGGAAGCCGTTGTCCGCGAAGTAGTCGCGCATCACCTTGGTCACCCGCGAACGGGTCTTGAGCATCTGCTGCATCTTCGGGCGGCGCAGGTCGATGAACCGGTATCGCAGGCGGGTCTCCTCGCCGGTGCGCTCCGCCTCGTCGGGCGTGAACGGCGGGGTCTGGGCCTTGTTCAGAATCTCAAGCTCGTGGGCCTCGACCTCGATCGCGCCGGTGGCGAGTTTGGGATTGGTCAGGCTCTTGCCTTTGTCATCCATCCCGCGGGCCAGGACCTTTCCGATGATCTGGACGACGTCCTCGTTCCGCAGCTTGTCCGCCAGGGCGTGGGCCTCGGCGGCCTCGGGGTGGAAGACGATCTGGGTGATCCCGGCCCGGTCGCGCAGGTCGATGAAAATCACGCCGCCGTGGTCGCGATAATTGTTGACCCAACCCGCCAGGGTGACGGTCTGGTCAACGTGTTCTTCGCGAAGGGCGCCGCAGTCGTTTGTCCGTGTTTTCATGGTGGTCGGGTACCGGGGTCGGGGTTCGGGTCTCGGGTATTTGGCTATCCAGGCAACGATTGTCCGGGGTGCCGGTTTGGATCGGGGATCATACCAAACCAGGGATTTAGCGTAATCCGATTCGGGTCTGCTACACTTTCGGCATGTTCACAGGGATCGTTCAAGCCAAGGGCCGGATCGCCAGCATCAACCACAACGACTTCGGTACACGCCTGCGGGTGGATGGGCAGGGCTGGCCTGATCCAGCCATCTATAAACCCGCCCACGGAGACTCGATCTGCGTCTGTGGGGTCTGCCTGACGGTCGTGGAGACGGGTAGCGGCGAGATTGGGTTTGATGTGATCGCCGAGACGCTGGCGAAGACGAATCTTGGGGAATTGAAGGTAGGCGACCCGGTCAACCTCGAACCCCCGGTCACGCCGAGCCAGCCGCTGGGTGGGCACTTCATGCAGGGCCACGTCGACGGTGTCGGCGAGGTCACCCACGTCCATGCGGGCGACGACGAGCACCGCGTCACCATCAAACCCCCGGCTGAGCTGATAGCCTACATCATCCCCAAGGGTTCGGTCGCCATCGACGGCATCAGCCTGACGATCGCGGAGGTCCATGACGACACTTTCGAGGTCGCCCTGATCCCCACGACGCTGGACCTGACCACGCTGGGTGACACCACAGTCGGCCGACGTGTGAACCTTGAAGCCGACATCATCAGCAAGACGGTCGTACATCAACTCGAACGGTTGCATGGCGGGGGGGACAAAAAACCTGAACTGACGATGCAACTGCTTCGCGACACCGGGTTCATGTGATCATCCTGTTACGACCGGAAGCCGGATAGGGCACGTCTATCAATAGCCCGGGCCATTAAGGTCGATGATCCCGCCGGGCCAAGGTGATTCCGCGGGGTAACGCATAACCCAGTCTTCAAACCAGGGATTAGCTTCGGGGTCTTTGGCGGTTCGATCGACGAATCGGTTGTTAACTACTGTGGCCCCTAACTTTTCATACAGCCCACGGGAGGACCCGGCCTGGAAGAGGCAGTAAGACAGGCCTTGTTCTTTAAGCCGGCTAAAGGCGTCCAGGATCACCGCCTTGCCTAAGCCACAGCCGCGTACAGGTGGGGCGCAGAACACACCGGCGAGGGTCAGCAGGTCCAAGTCGCTTCTGGGCGTGTGAACCGTACGTACCGAGGTTTGTGAGACCGCGGCCAATCCCCCCTTGTAGTAGAGCAGGTGATACAAGGCTTTCCGCGGCTCGGGGCGGCGATCCGACTTCGGCCACTCCCCATGGACCCACCAGTTCTCACTGCGGACTCGCACGGCCTCGTCTGCACGGGCCTCCGCTGCGCTGACAGGCGGACCGAATGCGTTGCTCCTTAGCATTTGCACGTCGTTGAACGCAAACGAGGGGACATGTCCCGGCGCATGTCGTCTGATCGTGAAAGATGGTTTTTCGCCCATCCAACTATTGTACATGGCGTATGCCAAATATCTATCGAGTCAGCGAACTGTCTGCTATGAGCACGATAACCGCAGGGGTATATCAGGACGAAGTGTTAGACGCCGGCTACGGATAGATCTGGGGGCGGTGGCGTATTGCACAATCCAACTTTAGGCCGCGTTGACGGCGGGGGGCTCGGCGTCGATCGCCTGCGAGATCGCGGGCTCGGTGACGCTCATGCAGACAACGGTGAGGTCGTCGCGTTGGTTCAGTGAGCCGGACTGCATGTTCAGGCGTTGGGCGAGCCGGTCTAGAGCGGCCTCGGCATCCCCGACACGCAGGTCTTCAAACTCCTCAGCGTACTGGTCGTTGCAGAGCTTCTGCTTGGCTGGCTCGCCGTCTTTGGCTTCGTTGATCGTGGGGAAGGCGACCTCGAAACCATCCGAATACAACAGGACCCGATCACCGGGCTCCAATTGCACGGTGGCTTCCTCGAAAACTTCATCCGGGAAGACGCCAAGCAGCCCGCCCTCGGGATTGATGGTTTCCGTCGAGCCGTCGGCACGGAGGATCAGGGGGAACGGGTGGCCGGCCCGGGCGATGGTGAGTTGATTGGTTGCCGTGTCGATGATGCCGTAACAGGCGGTGGCGAAGCGGACCTTGCCGGTCTGGTTCTCGAGCATGGCCTGATTGAGTTGGCCGATCGCCTCGCCGGGCGAGTAGATCCGGTAGCCCTGCTCACTGTCGGGGTCGATGGCTTTCATCGGCATGGACTGCTTGATCTGCACGGTCATCAGCGCGGCGGGCACACCGTGCCCAACAGCGTCGGCGATGAACAGCCCGATGCGCGTTTCGTCCAGCCTCACCACGTCGTAGATATCCCCGCTGACGTACCCGGCAGGCCGCCAGAGCGCATCAAACCCGACGCCGCCGACATTCGGCATCTCGGTCGGCATGAATTCCTTCTGGAGTTGGGCCGCCATCCGCAGCTCTTCATCGAGTTGGGCGATCTGCCCGCAGAGCCCGCTCTCCTGGGCACGCAGCAGACGGATCTCCCGACGCAGTTCGTCGAAGACCGGGACCTGACTCCACAGAGAACTGAGCACCGAGCAGATCAACGTGGGATTGGCATCGATCGGGCAGGCGATGATCCCGTCTTCGTAGCCCGAGACGACCGGCTCACCACCGGGCAGGCTGATGACCGCGGGCAGCCGGCTCTCCTGCACCTGGCCGATGGCTTCGTAAGCCATTGAAGAACCCTCGTCCTGCAAGACGAGCCAGACGGCTTTGCATTTGGCTAAGGATTCCGGCTCATCCACCATCGTCTGAATGGAGATCGATCGGAGGGTCGGGCGGGTGGAGCCTTTCCAGAACGACAGAGCTGCCTGCGCACGGGATTCGACGTCCTGGGCACCAAGTGCGGGGTCAACTACAAGCAAGAGTTCTGAGCCTGGCATTTATCCCCTCTAGGTGCCGCCACAGGTGTCGTTTAAGTCTCATCGACTCACTCGACACGGCCCTTAAGCTCTTCGAGGGGCAGGTCGATCCGATCGCCCTGGCGCAACCCTAACCGCCGGAGCGTCCCGTCCCTGACCTCGATCGCGAACTGGGCGGGGTAGTTACTGTTGTACTGTTTGAGCCGGTATTCCGGGGTGTCCGGGTCCGATTCGACCTGCATCGCATACATATAGACCACCTCGCCCTGAGCGTTCAGGTAGGCGATGTCGATTGGCACCAAGCAACGCCGCATCACGAAGGCCCGTATATCTTCCTCGGGAAAGGCAAACAGCATCCCGCCATCGGCTGCGATCTCCGGCCGATCGGACAGGCCCTGGAGGCGCGTCTCATCATTCAAAGCCAACTCGAGATTGAACGTCTCACCCTTGATCTTCACCGACAGATGCGTGTCGTTGGCTGTCTGGCTTGCGGGGGACGAGGATTCACGCTCGGAGCAGGCCGACAGCCCGAGCAGCAGCAAAACAACATAGATCAGGTTGAGCGTCCGTCGAGCAGCCAAGCCTCGTCCTCCTGTGTCATGGCGACCGGTTCGCGTGACAGGTTAGCCAGGTCAAACCGTTGGGCAAATGCCCCGGTGGTCATCTCATCATAGCCACCACCGATCCCCGACCAGCGGGCCAGCAGGCCGACGATCCGTTCGGCGGTGACGCCGCGTTGGCGGTAGGTGTCGATGCGTGTATCCCCGTGCCGCTTAGCCAGCCGTCGGCCGTCCGGCCCCAGCACCAGCGGCAGGTGGGTGTAGGCCGGGATCGGGGACAGTCCGAGCAGGCGGTACAGCAGCAGTTGTCGGCAGGCGGAGCTTAATAAGTCATCGCCCCGGACGACCTGCGTGACGCCTTGCCTGACGTCATCGACCACGACTGCTAACTGGTACGCGGGCAGGCCCATCTTGGTCGCGACGACGAAGTCGCCGACCTGCTGCTGGATGTTGAATGATTGCGGGCCGTGCAACTGGTCCCGGTATTCGATCGGCTCATCCGGGACAGCCACACGCCAGGCGGTCGCGGAGTCCTGGAGCAAGGCCTCACGATGACCTGGGCGATCAGTACTCGGGGGGAAAGTTTCCAAGGGAGGCCTGCAGGTGCCGGGGTAGCGCAACTCGTGCTCATCCTCGTGCGGGGCGGACTGAGCGCTGACGATTTCTTTGCGTGTGCAGGTACAGGGATAGATCGCGCCCCGGCGGTAGAGGTCTGCTAAAGCATTGCGGTAGGGGGTGAGGTCATGGGATTGATAGAGCGGGTCGTAGTCCCAGTCCAGCCCCAGCCAGGCGAGTGTATCGATGGCTTTCTCAGAGGCGGCGGGGTCGACACGCGGGCCGTCCAGGTCCTCAACACGGAACACGATGCGCCAGCCGTTTTGCTTCGCCATCGCCCAGTTGATCAGGAAGGTCCGTGCGTTGCCCAGGTGCAGCGCGCCGGTAGGTGAGGGGGCGAGTCGTGTGACCCCGGTGCCGGGATGACACAACGGATCGGGCAGGGTATCCAAATCGCTGGGGCATGGTTCCGGGGGGGGTTGTGGCGTGTCCATCGTCGTGTATCGTATCGACCATGCCGAACGATGTACCCAAACCGCGTCACAAACCGATCCGCCTGGCTGTCCTGGTCAGCGGTGGGGGGACGACGCTGGTGAATCTGGCTGAGAAGATCGCTGCGGGGGACCTGCACGCCGAGTTGGCGGTATGTATCTGCTCGAATCAGGCCGCCTATGACAAACTCACCGCTAAAAGGCTCGACCTGCCGGTCCATGTGGTGTCCCGCAAGGACCACGCCGACACGGCCTCATTCTCCGCAGCGGTCTTCAAGATCATCCATAACGCCGATGTCGATCTGGTCTGTTTGGCGGGGTTCCTGTGCCTGCTTTCAATCCCGGACACGTTCAATCGCCGGGTCCTGAATATCCACCCGGCCCTGCTCCCGGCTTTCGGCGGCAAAGGCATGTTCGGCCACCACGTCCACGAGGCCGTCATCGCCAACGGCTGCAAGGTCAGCGGATGCACCGTCCACTTCGCCGACCAGACCTACGACACCGGCCCGATCCTCGTGCAGCGCACCTGCCCGGTCCTGGAGGACGACACGCCCGACACCCTCGCGGCCCGGGTCTTCGCCGAGGAGTGCCTGGCTTATCCCGAGGCGATCCGCCTGATCGCGGCGGGCGGCCTTACGATCGAAGGCAGGATGACCCGGTCGCGGTAAATACGAAAAGATTGGGTTTAACCGGAGAGGCGCGGAGGACGCGGAGGAATGCACGGAGGAAAAGCTTATCCTTCTTTTCATGCCTTCCTCCGCGCCTCTGCGGTTATTTCCTGTTTTATATGGCCG
>JAJDCW010000065.1 GCA_029260635.1 Phycisphaeraceae bacterium
CAGGGTCTCCCGGTGATAATGGATTCCAGCCGGTCAGGAATAGTGCATGCCTACCGAGGACCCAATCCTGGGCGATCGCGTTGGGGTTGCCTGAGACTAAATAATCGCCCACATCGCCGCTGAAACTACCTTGAGTATCAAGCTGTGCCGCGTGTCCGTACCAGAGCCGGACGTAGTCGGCGTTGACCGAGTTGCGCATGTCCCCGCCGTAGGTCCCGTCATCAGATGGGGCGAGAGCGGGCAGGCGTTTCTTGCCGGTGTTATCAAGCAGCGGCTTCTGGTCGTAGATGAACATCAACTGGTCGCTGCGGACTTGTCGTGTCCTGACGGGGACCTGTAGGGCATCCTCGATGGTCAGCGGCGCATCGATGACGCGTTGGACGATGACCAGGAACCCGCCGGGCTCGCCGGCCTCACGGCCCTCGGGACCGACCATCCGGCTGAACCAGTCGTAGGCATCGGTCGACGGGTTACGCCCGCCTGAGATCAGCAGTTCGGTCTCGCTGGCGATCTGCTCGTCGAACGCGCGGGAGCGTTGGAGGATCTCGCCGGCCTGCGTGCCGCGCCCGACGGTCTGGATCACCTCGTTGAATAGCTGGTTGACCACCAGGATGACGAACGTGGTGATCGCCAGGGCGACCATCATCTCCACGAGGGTCACGCCGCGGTGGTTCCGGGATGTATCGGGGGTATGTCTCATGGGTTCTCAGCCACGATCTCGAACTGTTCGATCCGCACGATCGGGGACCGCGATTCACGCTTGATAACCGGGTTCTGCCAGTTGCCCCCGCCCTCGATCGCGACGGCGAAGTAGATCAGGTCCCCGTTTCTGAAGCTGACCGGCACGGCGGACTCGACCGTGATCTGGAAGCGCTCGGCCAGCAGCACCCGGTGGATGGTGCCCCGGGAGTCCAGCACCCAGTCGCCGGGCTGGATCAGGTCCGGCAGCCCGTCGTCGTCGAAGTCGTTGTCCCAGATCTCGCCGGCGATGGGCCCGCTTTGTGCCAGCACGATCACGCTGCCGCCGGAGGCTCCCGGGTTGATCCGGGCGGCACGGACCTCGGGGACGGCCTCGGTGCCGCGGCGCTGCATGACCATGATGTACGTCATCCAGATCGGATTCGAGGCGGTCAGGTCGCGGGCCTGGATCAGCGGGAACCAGTAGTAGTCACGCCGGTCGGACTGGGAGACGTTCTGCGGGTAGCTGCGGATGTCCTGCGAGAAGAGGTTGTGGAAACTCTTGGCCGCGTTCAGGGGGCTGCTTGCGCTCATCTCGGCGAACGCGGGCAGCGTCAACTGCGCGCCGATCGGGGGCAGGGGCTGGTCGAGCATCGGCTGCACGCCGCCGGGCGACCCGGTCCGGCCGGTCGCCGGCGGGTTGTTCTCGGTGAACGGCACGAGCGTGCCCTCACGCAGGGTCGGCACGATGTCGTGCTTGTAGGTCAGCGTCAGGAATCGATTCGTCGGCGCGGATTCTTTGGACCGGGCCAGCGACTGGATCGTGGTCCGGGCGTTGGCAACCGCACGCTGACCGGCGAGGTCGCGGACGGTCTCGCTCTGCACGGAGATCGCCGTGGGGAAGACCGCGGCGACCGCGACCAGCCCGACCGCGAAGATACCCAGCGCCACCAGCACCTCCATCAGGCTGAACCCGCCTGCGCGCCCGGCGTTCTTGCCACGCCCGCTGCGCACACGCAACGCACCCCCGGTAGCCCCGGAACCCCCGGAACCCCCGGTGTTCCCGGCGGCGGCGGGGAGCCACGGCTGTAGCCGATCTTCAAGGATAGGGTGCATGGTGTGCATGGTTACTCGTCTCGGTTCCGCATCAGCATCCCGGTCTGCCGGCTGAAAAGCATCATTTCCCCGTTGGCCTGCATCCAACGCCAGTACTTGACGTTGTCGGATAGCTGGGCGTTGTCCCAGGCGGGGAACAGGTTGTCTTCCACGGCCTCGTCGAATGCCGCTTGTGAGAAGACGTACAGCCCGATCACCGCCTCGATCTTCTCGATCGGGAGCAGGTACTTGCCCAGGGCGTCGTTGTAATTCCGTGGCAGGAACTCGCCGCTGTTGGGGTTGTACTCGTTGGGGTTGTAGGGCTCGCTGTATCGGTTCTTGAAGCAGTCGTAGCTGGTGTCGTAGTCGCCGTCGTAGTAGACGAACTGGTTGTCGTTGTCGGGGTTGCCCGGAACGCTGGTGTCCTGCCCGGTGGCGACCATGTAGCCGTTCTGGTCGAACCAGATGGCGAAAGGCGGGGGGATCAGCAGCGGGGCGCTGCTCGACGAGACCAGGCGGTTACGCGTGATCCCGACCACCCCGACATCCGAGCCCAGTTGGATATAGTCGATGCCGATGTCGACGAAACCGTTGAGTTCACGCTGGGGCTGGCCCAGGCTTTGAGCGTCCGCGATCCGCGGCCCTTTGCGTTCCAGATACCAGTAAATGCTCGAGCTTCTGAGGTAGCGGGCGCTCTCAAAATTCTTGACCAGCCGGATCTCCCCGGCGGGGGTGAAGAGGGCGGCGACCCCGCTGTAGAGCCCCGGCTCGCTGCTGCCGGTGGTGGGGCGCGGGTCCACATCGGACAGCGCAAAGGCGAAGGCGGGGTCGGTCGCGTATCGGCGTGCCGATGAGATCGTGATCGCGATCGTGTTCGCCCCCGAGCTGGCACTGACACTCTGCCTCATGTCCGCGATCATCGGGAACGACAGCGCCAGCACGATCGTGATGATCGAGATCACCACGAGCAGTTCGATCAGCGAGAAGCCGAGGCGGGTTGTGCCGGTCGCTCTTAACATAAAGCGTCAGTCGCCCCTCTGCGCCGCGGCGCGGTCGATGTCGAAGTCGTACAGGTTGTCCACGGAAAACTTGTATTCGTCGGTCGCCTTGTAGGCCTCCCAGTCGTTCTCGGTGGCGAACTCGCCGCGGACCCGGGGCATCCCCCATCGCTGGTCCTTCCCGGCGGAGGCAAAGAACGGGCCGTTGTGCTTGGGCAGGAAGTCGTCATCCGAAGTCGCGGCGACGCCATGTTCGACGCTCCGGGCATAAGCGATCGGGTTGCCCCAGGCATCGACCACCTCGATAAAGCCGTCATCATCGAAGTCCCCGAACGACTCGCCCAGCGAGGGCAGGGCGTCTCGGATGACCGGCATCTGATTGGCGGCCCAGAGGAAACGCTTCATGTAGAGGTTGGCCCGCTGCATGTACTCGTCGTTGGTGTCGCCGTTGGTGTAGGTGTAGTCGCCGTTGTCATCTCCGGCGAGGTCTACGCCGGTATCGAGCAGGACCTTGTTACTGTCGGAATTTAATGCGTTCTTGCGTTTGGGCGTTGACCAGTTGTATGTCTGGTCGTTGTCCAGGTGTGACGGCATGGCGGCGGCGGTGGAGAACTGCGTCTCGAGCTGCCCTCGGTGCCCGCTGAGGCTGGCGAGGACGGCTCGGGTCTGGCTCTCCTCGGTCCCGCTTTTCAGGTACGCGACCCCGCCCAGCAGCAGGCCGGCGATGATCGAGATGATCGCGATCACCACGAGCAGCTCGATCAGCGAGAAACCCGTGGACGGTTGGCGGTTTGTCGTGCGTGTGTGTGTCATGTCCGTGTCCTGAATCTAAAACGGCATCCCCGGCGGACGAACCGCCGGGGGCACCGCGGGAGGGAGCGTTACATCACCGACTGCATCAGCGCCACTAGGGGCATAAACAGTGAGACCACGATCGTGCCGACGATCAGGCCCAGCACGACGATCATCACCGGCTCAAGCAGCGACACCAGGCTGGAGACCGCGACGTCGACCTCTTCGTCGTAGTTGTCCGCGACTTTCAAAAGCATCTTGTCCAGGTCGCCGGTCTCCTCGCCGACGTCGATCATGTTGACCACGATGGTGTCGGTGACCTTGGCAAGCCGAAGCGGCTCGGCAAAACTCTCGCCCTGGCGGACCGAGTCGTGGACCTTCTGCAGCGCGGTCTCGAAGACGTAGTTGCCGGTGGTCTCGGCGGTGATAGTGATGGCGTCGAGGATGGGGACGCCGGCGGTGATCAGCGTGCCAAGCGTCCGGGTGAACTTGGCGATGGTGGCCTTGGCCGCGAGCTTGCCGACGACCGGGAGCTTCAAAAGAATCCAGTCCGTGGTCGCCTTGCCGGCGTTACTCTTACGGACAAGTTTGAAGAACATGAAGATCGCGATCGGGCTCAGCAGCACCCAGATGATGCCCGGAAGCTGCCCGTCGTACTGACGCCCGCCCAGCCACTTGCTGATGCCGATCATCAAGATCGTCATCTTGGGCATCTCGGCGTCGAAGTCGTCGAAGATCGACTCGAACTGCGGGACGATGAAGACCATGATACCCAGGACGATGACCGCGGCGACGAGGATAACCATCGCCGGGTAGATCAACGCGCCGACGACGCGGCGCTTGAGCTTGGCGGCCTTTTCCATGAACTCCGCGAGACGCTGGAGGATCAGGTCCAACACACCACCGACCTCGCCGGCGGCGATCATCTTGGTGTAGAGCTTGTTGAAGGCCTTGGGGTGCTTGTTCATCGCGTCCGAGAGTGTCGAGCCGGAGGCGACGTCTTCGTGGACGCCATCAAGGGTGTCCTTGAGCAGCCCGGCCTTCTGCTGCTGCTCGAGGATCTGCAACGAGCGCAGGATCGGCAGGCCCGCGTCTTGAAGCGTGGACAGCTGGCGGGTGAAGGTGGTCAGGTGCTTGGTGGAGACGCCGCCGATGTTGATCGAGATGCCGCCGCCTTTTTTCTTCCCGGCTTTAGCGCCACCGCCCGCACGGCCCTTGGACTTCTTGACCTTCTGCTCGCGCACGGAGGTCGGGAAGTAGCCCTGGCTGCGGATGCGCGCGATCGCCTCGTCGCTGGTCGCGGCGGTGATCGTGCCCTTCTGGGGCTTGCCCCCGTCGTCCAGTGCTTCATATTGGAAAGTTGGCATGGCAGGCTCCTTAACTTACGGACGCCGATGTCGTTGACCGGTCACACACCCGCCCGTGGCGGGGTACCGGGCCCCCGGAGGGGATTCACACAACGCACCGCCTATTCTTCAACCAGCGTGCCCCGGACCACTTCTTCGATCGTTGTCGACCCGTCATATAACGCCAGCAGGCCCGCCTGACGCAGGGTCCGCATGCCGCGCTTCTTCGCCTCGGCGGCGAGCACCTGGGTCGACGCGTTCTGCATGATCATCTCACGCATCTCGTCATCCAGGATCATGATCTCGAACAGGCCTATCCGGCCCTTGTAGCCGCTGTGGTTGCAGTAGTCGCAGCCCCGTCCGCGGTAGAGCTGCCGACCGTCCAGGTCTTCCGGCAGCAGCTGCAACTGCATCAGCTCTTCTTCGCTGGGGTCGTAGGTCTCTTTACACCTTGTGCAGATCGTCCGGACCAGCCGCTGGGCCGCGATCCCCTCGATCGTCGCGGTCAGCAGGAACGGCTCGAGGCCCAGGTCCAGAAGACGCGCGATCGAGCTGGGCGCGTCGTTGGTGTGCAGCGTGGTGAACACGAGGTGGCCCGTCAGCGACGCCTGCACCGCGATCTGCGCGGTCTCAAGGTCACGGGTCTCACCGACCAGGATGATGTCCGGGTCCTGACGCAGGAAGCTCCGCAGCGCCGCCGCGAAGGTCAGCCCGACGTCGGCCTTGACCTGCACCTGCACGAGGCCATCGATGTCGTACTCGACCGGGTCCTCGACGGTGAGGATCTTTTCGGTCGGGGTGTTCAGTTCGTTCAGGGCCGCGTACAGCGTGGTCGTCTTGCCCGAGCCCGTCGGGCCGGTCACGACGACGATGCCGTTGGGTTTATGGATCAGCTGGCGGAAGGTCTCCAGATCGTCCGACCTCATCCCCATGCGGTCCAGGTCCAGCTGGACGTTGCCCCGGTCGAGGATACGCATCACCACCGACTCGCCGAACATCGTCGGCAGCACCGCAACACGCAGGTCGACCGGCGCGTTATTCACCACCAATTCGATACGGCCGTCCTGAGGCAGGCGGCGCTCGGCGATGTCCAGGTTCGACATCACCTTCACACGGCTGACGATCGGCATCGCCAGATGCTTCGGGGGCGGGATCATTTCGTAAAGGACACCGTCGATGCGGTATCGCATCTTGAACTCGTCCTCGAAGGGCTCGAAGTGGATGTCAGATGCTTTGTCCTTGATCGCTTGGAGCAGCACCAGATTGAGTAGGCGTTTCACACGGTTGTCGTCAGCCAGCTCGATCTGCTCGGCCAGGTCGATCGACTCGCCCCGGTCGGCCAACTCCTCGAGGTCTTCGTCGTCGGCCAGCGCACTGATCAGAGACAGCACCGTCTCCTCGTCCTCGCCGTAGTGGGTCTGGATCAGCTTATCCAGCTGCGCGGCGGGTGCGACCACCGCAGTGACCGAGAACCCCATCAGCAGGCGAAGGTCGTCCAACGCCCGGAAGTTGTCCGCGGTCTTCATCGCGACCGTCAGCGTGTTGGTTACTTTGTCGTGGCTCAGCGGCAGGATCTGGTACGCCATCGCCATCTCAGAAGGGATCTCCCGGATCACTTCTTCGGACAGGTCGAAGTCGTCCAGGTTGACCGTCTCCATCCCGGCCTGTGCCGCCAGTGCCAGGTTCACGTCATCGTGTGAGACGTAGCCCAACTCGACCAGCAGCTGACCCAGCGGGGCACGCTTCTTTTCTTGAAGCGCGAGAGCCTCGTTGATCTGGTCACGTGTGACCTTGCCCATCTTGTTCAAGACGCGCCCGATCTTTCGGCCCTTCAACTCGCTCAGCGATGGTGTGCCTTGTTCGGCCATGGATTCGTACCCTGTCGTTTGCGTCCCGGCGGTCTCGCCTGGGTTCTTTTTAGTTCTTGCCCTGACCCGTATTTTTGTTCAACTCGTATCTATGAGTCATCCGGCTCGTGGGGTTTCACGGATTGCTCATAGAGTCAGGCTTGTGCCTGGTGTCGTTTTCCAGTTGTCGAATTTCCAAGTGCCTTTCTTGCAGAGCCTGAGGTTACTCGACTCTCGGACACCGTTTTCATCCAGACGGCCTTCCCGGCGGCCCGCTTTGCACGGGTTTTTCATCAGAATGTCCAATCTCCATCTACTACTACTATATCGGCCCAAATCCGAGATACAAGCCTAAGAGAACATAATATATGAAAAGACACAAGGATTTCGGCGTTATAGCGCCCGTGTTTATTTGATTTAAAACACGATCCGGGCCATCCGGGATGTGTATACGAGCACCTATTAGCTCGCTCCCGAAAGGCGCGTAAATGCGGTTTTGAGTGTTTAATACCCTGTTAAACTGGATAAATTTTGCGGGAAATACCGGGTGAAGATTACGGCTTGTCCGGCCCCCCCGGACCCCCCTTGGAGGTATCGACATCTTCCTCGTCAAGCTCGGCACGACCGATGGCGTGGCCGGCACGCTTGATCTTCTCGATCACAGATGGCTGGCTTCGGCACTTGTCGATCATGTCCTCGACGCTGATCCAGCCCTTCTCGTAAAGGGTCCAGAGGTGGTCGTCCAGCAGCTGCATGCCGAATTTCTTGCCGGTCTGGATCGCCGAGTCGATACGGAAGGTTTTGTTCTCACGGATGAGGTTGGAGATCGCGGGGGTGACCACGAGGAACTCGTAGGCCGCGACCATGCCCTTCTTATCGATCCGTTTAAGCAGTTGTTGGGACAGCACGGCCATCAGTGAGGTCGCCAGCTGGACGCGGACCTGGGCCTGCTGGTTGGTGGGGAACGCGTCGATGACACGGTTGATCGTGCCGCCGGCGGAGTTTGTGTGCAGGGTGCCAAAAACGAGGTGGCCGGTCTCCGCCGCCCGGATCGCCGCCTCGATCGTCTCGAGGTCACGCAATTCACCCACCAGGATCACGTCCGGGTCCTGACGCAGGGCACGACGCAGAGCTTCGGCGAAACTCGGGCAGTCATTGCCGACCTCACGCTGGTTGATGATGCTCTTGTTGTGGGTCTGGTAGTACTCGATCGGGTCCTCGACGGTGATGATGTGCCGGTCGAGTGTGAGGTTGATGTCGTTGATCATCGCCGCGAGTGTGGTCGTCTTACCCGAGCCGGTCGGCCCGGTGACCAGGAACAGGCCCTGGGGCCGGCGGATCAGGTCCTTGACGATCGTGGGCAGGCCGATGACACCCAGCGGGAGCAGTTCGTTAGGGATCTGCCGCAAGACCAGCGCGACGTTGCCTTTCTGTTTAAATACCGAGACACGGAAGCGGGCCGCGTCGCCATAGGCGAAGCCGAAGTCGGAGCCGCCTTCTTCCTGCAACTCGTTCTGCGCCCGTTCGGGCGTGATGGACTTCATCAGCGCGACCGTGTCGGCGGGCTCGAGCACTTTGGTATTCAGTTCAACTAGCCGGCCGCGGATACGCAGTGTGGGCTTTTTGTTGACCGTCAGGTGAAGGTCGCTGGCGTCCTGCTTAACCACGGTGTCCAGCAGCCGGTCGATATGGATCGTCGAGGGTGGACGTTTGCTTTCGCTAGCACTTGAAGAACTCAAAACGGTTATCTCCTGTTGTCCGGCATGACCGGCAGGCCCTTTGGCAGGCCTCAGTTTATTGCATTGTCTTTCTGGCCGGGCGGCTTTATGCCACCATCGAATCGTCGTCTGAGTCATTTTCTTCGATGTCTACGGTGCCCTCGACCTGGGTCAATCTTGCGATTTCTTCCAGCGTGGTCTTGCCCTCGAGGACCTTGAGCTTCCCATCGCCCAGCAGGTTGCGCATCCCCGACGCGAGTGCGGCCTGCCGGATCTTGCTGACCGCGGCCCGGTTGAACGCCAGCTCTCTGATCTCCGAGTTCATCACCATCAGTTCATAGATGCCACGCCGGCCGCGGTAGCCCGAACCACCGCATCGGGTGCAACCGACCTGCTTGTAGATGGTCTTGCCCTCGATCTCGCTTTTTGTAAGACCGCAGAGGTTTAATAGCCGTACGCTCGGGTTCTCTTCCGGCTCCTTGCAGTGGTCGCAGAGGATACGCACCAGCCGCTGGCCGAGCACCGCCTGGATCGAGCTGGCGACCAAGAACGGCTTGAGCCCCATGTCGATCAGACGGGTGATCGCCGAGGGCGCGTCGTTGGTGTGCAGGGTTGAGAACACCATGTGGCCGGTCAGGGCCGCCTGGATCGCGACCTCGCCCACGACCTTGTCACGGATCTCGCCGACAAGAATAATGTTCGGTGCCTGCCGCAGCATCGCCCGGAGGATGATGGAGAAGGACATCCCGATGTGTTCGTTGACCTGGCACTGGTTGATGCCCTTGAAGTTGTATTCGATCGGGTCCTCGGCGGTGATGATCTTGATGTCCGGGCGGTTCAGCTCAGATAGGGCCGAGTACAGCGTCGTGGTTTTACCCGAGCCGGTGGGCCCGGTCACCAGGAAGATGCCGTTGGGTCTGGAGATAATGCTCTTGAAGGTTTCGAGCGTGTCTTCCTGCATGCCCAGATTCACCAGGCCCAGCTTGGCGGCATCGGGCCGGAGGATACGCAGGACCACCGATTCGCCGTGATACGCCGGGCAGGCCGAAACACGGAAGTCGATGACCTCCCCGCCGATCTTCATCTTGATCCGGCCGTCCTGCGGGATACGTTTCTCTTCGATCTTCATCCCGGACATGATCTTCAAGCGGGCGATCACCGACTGCTGCGTGCGTTTGGGGATGACGTCCTTCTCGATACAGACGCCGTCGACCCGGTAGCGCAGCCGAACACGGTTGGCGAACGGCTCGATGTGGATATCACTCGCCCGGGTAATGACCGCTTCCTTGATGATCTCGGCGACCAGCCGGATGATCGGGGCGCTCTGCGCGTCTTTGCTTTCGTCCCCGGATGGTTCCTCTTCGCCCTCGCCAGTCATGTGCACGTCCAGCGACGCGCCACGGTCCATCGACTGGTCCATCGTCATCTTGCGGACCTCTTCGTCGATGGAGGCCTGCGTCTCGGACATGAAGCTTTCGATGTATTCCTTGATCTTTTCCTTGGCACCCAGCGCCAACTCCAGCTCACCGCCGAGCCTGAAGCGCAGGTCATCGATCAGCGCCAGGTCCATCGGGTCGTGGACCAGCACCTTCAGCTTGTTGCCGTCCTTGCCCAGTGGCAGCACCAGATACTTCTTGATCAGGTCCGCGGGGATCAGTTCAAGGTTGTCTTTCGAGACCATGTCCGGCTGGTCAAGGTCAACAAACTCCATCCCGAACTGAGAGGCCAACGCCTTGGCAACGTCGTTCTGCTGGGCGTACCCAAGGTCAACCAGCACCTCGCCGATCCGCTTGCGCGAACCTTTTGCGATCTTCAGGCCTTCTTCGAGCTTCTCGTCGTCGATGAGTCCCCAGCGTTTCAGGATCTCACCGAGTTGACGTCGTTTACGGGCCATCCGTTCCTCGTGCTGGGCCGACCGCGTTGCGCGGTGGGTGGGGGGGGTAAAGCATTTGCGTTCGTCGAATTATGAAGCCTAAACGTATCCGGAGCAAATCAGAACACATCTGCTGCCGACTGACGGCAAGGGCACCCCCATCGGGCACCACGAGACCGCCGCCGCTCTCAGTCGTTCAATAAACTATCATTGTAAGCACCCATAAAGTTGCCGGGCACGGCTACTCCAAGCCCGTCGGCTCTCGGGCGTGGCTGGCCCTTGTTCCGGTATCTAAAGTATACGCACTGAACCCGATAGGACCAATAACCGCATCACATCAGCTCCCTGTATATCCCCTAGCACCGGGCTTAATACAATGAAGCTGTTTTAGTAAGATGATCGCCTGTTGGTAAACTCCATGCCTACCCATCCCATCCCCACGATTGGCCTGCTAGGCGGTCCCGGCTCTGGAAAAAGCCTTGTCGCCCGCCAATTGGCGTCCTTGGGCTGTGCCGTGATCGACGCCGATGCGCTGGCCAGGCAGGCCCTTGAATCGGCGGATATTAAAGAAATAATAACTTCATGGTGGGGGGGGCAGGTTTTGAAGGTTGATGGCAAGGTCGACCGCCGGGAGGTCGCCGGGATTGTGTTTGACGCCCCGGATGAACGCAAACGCCTCGAAGCACTGATCCACCCCCGGGTCCACGCACGGAGGGCAGAATTAAAGCGGCAGGCGCTTGAAACGCCCGATATTGTCGCGGTGGTGGAGGATTGCCCCCTGCTGCTGGAAACCGGCATTGATGAGCAATGCGACGTGTTGGTCTTTGTCGATGCTGCGTTTCAGACACGTCTGGGGCGGGTCCAGCGGACACGGAACTGGGACCGAGAAGAACTGGCCAAGCGAGATAAAAGTCAGACCCCGCTTGACATCAAGCGCCAGCGGGCCGATTATGTCATTAGCAATGACACGGATGAGGCCCAGTGCCTGGCACAAGTCCGCCGTGTCCTTTCCCAGATTATCCAAGGGCACCCCACCTGATCGGGTGTCGCATCAGGAATCCGCTTCGGGCCTTGGCCCGGGCACCCCTTTGTTTTCAATACCCCCGCACGCATTCATCCACCCATGTGTAACATCCGCAAACTGCACACACGATGTGCGCGAATAACCCCTCATCACCGGGTTGATTGACCGAGCCCACCTTGACGTAATAAATTGACCCGGGAGTAACCCCGCCGCGGGAGGCTTCAGACCTGCCGCACCTTCCCCCTTACCCTGTTTAGGATTCAAACGCCCATGGCCACGGAAGAAAAGACCAAGACCAAGAAGAAGAAAACCACCAAGAAGGCGAAGGCCACCAAGGCCGCTGAGAAAGCGACCGAGGAGAAGCCCGCCGACGAGAAGAAGGCCCCTGCGCCCAAAGCCACGCAGGAACCCAAACCAGAACAACCCAAGCGTGCCCCTCAGAGCGACGAGCAACTCGACGCCGAGACGCAGCGCCGTTACGAGAAAGCCAAGAAGAGCGACGTCACCGTCCACACCCTCCAGGCGATGGAACTGGACGACCTGCTTAAGGTTGCCAAGGAAGAGGGGATCGAAGACCCCGCCACGATGCCGCGGCACGACCTGACCTTCAAGATACTCGAGATCAAGACCCAGAAGCAGGGGTTGATGTATGGCGACGGTGTGCTGGAAGTCCTCCCCGACGGGTTCGGCTTCCTGCGTAGCCCCGAGTATTCCTATCTCGCCTGCCCGGATGATATTTATGTATCTCCTTCGCAAATACGCCGGTTCGGCCTCAAGGCCGGGCACGTTGTGCAGGGCACCATCCGCCCGCCGAAGGAATCCGAGAAGTACTTCGCGCTGCTGCGTGTTGATGCCGTCAACGGCCACCACCCCGACCACCTCAACGACATCAAGAATTACGAAGACCTCACGCCGCTGCACCCGTACCAACGACTCATCCTCGAGACCGAGCCTGAGGGTATCGAGATGCGCATCGTCGACCTGGTCACACCGATCGGCCGGGGCCAGCGCGGGCTGATCGTCGCGCCGCCACGCACCGGTAAGACGGTCCTGCTCCAGAAGATGGCTAACTCGATTATCGTCAACAGCCCCGAGACCAAGGTCATCGTGCTGCTGATCGACGAACGGCCGGAAGAGGTCACCGATTTTAAGAACAACACCCCCGAAGACGTCGAGGTCATCGCCTCGACCTTCGACGAGCAGAGCACCCGGCACGTCCAGGTCTGCGAGATGGTCATCGAGAAGGCACGACGCTTCGTCGAGTTCGGCGAGCACGTCGTCATCCTCATGGACTCCATCACCCGTATGGCCCGGGCCTACAACTCAGAGATGCCCCACTCCGGCAAGATCCTCACCGGTGGCCTGGACTCCAACGCCCTGCAACGGCCGAAGAAGTTCTTTGGCTCGGCCCGCGCCATCGAGCACGGTGGCTCGCTGACCATCCTCGCCACCGCGCTGGTCGATACCGGCTCCAAGATGGACGACATCATCTTTGAGGAGTTCAAGGGTACGGGTAACGCCGAGCTGCACCTGGACCGCCGACTCGTCGAGAAGCGCACCTACCCCGCCATCGACATCGCAGCCAGCGGCACCCGCCGCGAGGAACTGCTGATGGACGACCACGAGCTCAAACTAATCTACCGCCTGCGTAAGGTCCTGGCAGACATGAACGTCGTCGAGGCGATGGAGCTGCTCAAGGGCCGACTGACCAAGGTCAAGACCAACGCCGAGTTCCTGCTGACGATGAGCCTGGATTAGGCGGCTCGGTTCACAAATTAATAATCCTCGTCGGGCTTGCTATGCGCGGCTACCACATGCGATAATGCCGCCTCCTCTTTCTTGTGGGAGTCGTCACATGTGTAAACATAGAGCCTTTCGGATTTGCGTCTTCTTGCTGATGTGTAACACGGCCTCAGCCGAAGCACCTCAGGTCTTCACCGGCAGCGATATCGACCAAGCTATCACCGCCGCGGCCAACAACGGAAAATTTGTGTTGGTTGACTTCACCGCTTCCTGGTGCCCGCCGTGCAAGGAGATGGACCGGACCACCTGGGTGGACCCCGAGGTGGTTGCCTGGCTGACCGAGCACACAACGGCGGTGCAGGTCGATGTGGATGAAGACGAGGCCGCGAGCAAGCGGTTTGCCATACGCGCAATGCCCACCGTCATCGCCATCGTCGATGGTAAAGAGTTCGAACGCACCGTCGGGTTCATGGACGGCGAGTCGCTGCTGAACTGGCTTCAAGGTGTCCAACGCGGCGAACGCAGGATCGACCGCCTGATCGCGCAGCACGGCGAAAGAGTCGATGAGAACGGCCAAGTCGATACCCAGTCACGTTACCAACTGGCGCAGCAACTAGCCGACAGCGGTGAACACGAGAAAGCCACCGCAGAGTACCTCTGGCTCTGGCAGCACATGGTTGAGTTCGATCCTTCGATGGTCGGCGTCCGCAGTTCGTTCATGGCTAGTGACATCGAGGAACTGGCTGCCGTTTACGAGCCAGCAAGAACGGCCTTCGCCAAACTCCGCGACGATACCGAGAAACGGCTGGAAGCCAAGCCGAGTTGGGGCGACCTCGGCGATTGGCTTGACCTGAACAAAATGATCGGAGATGACGAGAAAACCCTTGAGTGGTTTGACCGTATCAAACTGGACCCTGATAAACTTCGGGCCGCCGGTCACTTCGCCTATAAGTTTGAAGACCTATTGGTTGAGCACGCCCGGTGGGCAGACCTCGGCCGCATCCTCCAAGACCCCGTACAGAGCGTACGCCAGAAAGCTTCCTGGTTTCAGATATCACAGCAGCGAAATGGAAATCAGGAACCCAGCGAATATACCGATGGCGAAACGCACTATTTTATTGAGTCCTCCGCGCAGACCTACGCGGCCTGTCTTGCTGCGGATCGTGATGAGGAAGCACAGGCCATCGCAGACTACCTGTTCACCGTCGTCGATCCCGATACGGCCCGCCTTCATCTGATCGATATGTCGCTCCAGGTCAGCCAACCGAGGCAAATACACCTGGACTGGCTTGACGCGGTCGAATCTGAACCGAATGATCTTCGGGAGCAGGTCGAATCCGCCCTCAAGGCCTCGTCTGAGTAGCGGTACGGTATTACAGTAATCGTCAATTTGTCGCAGAGCCCTAAGGATCGCCAAGGCTCGGATCGCATATCCCACGACCTCGCTCCCCGCTTCCGGGCATCGAGCTATTTACTTTCCCGCGCACGGGAACGGTCGATCATTTATCCTTTAGTGACATCGGGCACATCCGCCCGGGACCTATTGGAGACACTTCATGACAACCACCATCGTCCTCATCGTGATCGCGGTCGTCGTCCTCGGCCTGATCGGCTGGGTGATCGGCATCTACAACAAGCTGGTCGAACTGCGTAACCGCTTCAAGAATGCTTTCTCGCAGATCGACGTGCAGCTCAAGCGTCGGTACGACCTGATCCCCAACCTGGTCGAGACGGCCAAGGGCTACATGAAGCACGAGAGCGAGACGCTTGAGGCCGTAATCGCCGCGCGTAACCAGGCGGCAGGGGCCGCCAAGGCCGCCGCAGCGAACCCCGCCGATGCGCAGGCGATGCAGGGCCTGCTCGGTGCCGAGGGTGCGCTGACCGGTGCGATGGGCCGGCTGTTCGCGGTCATGGAAGCGTACCCGGACCTCAAAGCGAATCAGAACATGATGCAGGTCAGCGAGGAACTGACATCGACCGAGAACAAGATCGCCTTCGCCAGGCAGGCCTACAACGACTCGGCGACCACCTACAACACCTACCGCGAGTCCTTCCCGCAGATCGTCTTCGCGGGGATGTTCGGCTACACCGAGGCGACGCTGTTTCAGGTCGAAGAGCCCGCCGAGCGCGAGGCCGTCAAGGTGTCGTTCACCTGATGGGGGATATACACGGCATCCGTATATGGGGATGACGCCATGCATGTCCGGTCGCGCTTCTTCCCCTCAGCCCCCGGCTCCGCCGGGGGATTCCACCGGATACCTAACGGCCCGACCGTTTATGCTTACCCTCACCCGTATCTGAATCACACACCATGGCGATGGACTTCTTCGAGCACCAGGACCGCGCACGCCGCCAGACCGGCAGGCTTGTCCTGCTGTTCGTCGCCGCCGTCGTCGGCATCATCGCGCTGACGTACCCCGTCATCGCGATGGTGTTTATCGGTGTGTCTCAGAAGTCGGGGGGGCAGGCCGGCATCTGGCAGCCCGATCTATTCATTGGCGTCACCGCCGGGGTGCTCGCCGTCGTCACGATGGGCTCGCTCTTCAAGCTCGGTCAGCTCCGAGGCGGCGGCCGGGTCGTCGCGGAATCCCTCGGCGGCCGGCTGGTCGATGCCGGCACCTCCGACCCCGACGAGCGCCAGCTGTTGAACGTCGTCGAGGAGATGGCGATCGCTTCGGGCGTCCCGGTCCCGCCGGTCTACATGATGCACGATGAGAAGGGGATCAACGCCTTCGCCGCCGGCTTCAAGCCCGAAGATGCGGTCATCGGTGTGACACGTGGCTGCGTACAGCTGCTTGACCGCGACGAGCTGCAGGGCGTCATCGCCCACGAGTTCAGCCACATCCTCAATGGCGACATGCGCCTGAACATCCGCTTGATCGGCATGCTTCACGGCATCCTCGTGATCGCGCTGATCGGTCAGATCGTTTTCCGCTCCATGCTGTACTCCGGGAGCGGCCGGAGATCTAGATCAAGCAACTCAAAAGAGGGTGGGGGGAAGATCGCGATCCTCACCGCCGCGGCCGCGCTGATCGCCATCGGGTACGTCGGGTTCTTCTTCGGCGGGCTCATCAAGGCCGCCGTCTCACGCCAGCGCGAGTTCCTCGCCGACGCTTCGGCCGTCCAGTTCACGCGCTACCCCAAAGGCATCGGCGGCGCGCTCGCCAAGATCGGCGGCTATTCCTACGGCTCCACCGTCAACAGCCCCCGCGCCAGCGAGGTCAGTCACATGTTCTTCGGGCAGGGCGTCAAGAGCTGGCTCGGCGCCGCCACCGCGACACACCCGCCGCTGCCCGAACGCATCCGACGGGTCGACCCCGACTGGGACGGACAGTTTCCCAAGGCCAGTCGTGTGGAGATAAGCCCCGAGCAGGCACGATCAAATATTGCACGGAAGTACCGTGCCCGGCCGCCGCACGAAACAACCCAAGCCATCTCCGCGATGCACTATGCGCCGGCTCCCGACGCCGGCATCGTTCCCACCATCGTGGATCAGATCGGCAACCCCACAGAGGCACACATGGCGCGCGCTCATGAACTACGGGCGTTGATCCATGGCAAGGTGAATGACGCGACGACAAGCTCATTCGGGGCCTGTGCCATTCTGTACGCGTTGCTATTATCTGAAGACAAAGCGGTTCACCAGCGGCAGCTGGATATTATTCAATCGGAAGCCCAACAGCAGTCCGACGCTTTAAGCGTTTCGGCCGGTGCCCAGCTGTCCGACTATGCCGACCGGTTGTACGTCTCGTTGCAGGGTATGGACGCCGCCGCACGCCTCCCGCTGGTTGATCTGGCCATGCCCGCCCTGCATAACCTCACGCATGAACAGTACGAGACTTTCAAGCGCACGATCCGTTCACTCGTCGCCGCCGACCAGCGGATCGAACTTTTCGAATGGACGCTGAGCTACATCCTGATGCGCCGGCTCGCCCCCGTCTACGAACCCGGCCGTCGTGTGGACCCGCGCGTGCGATACGACTCACTCAAGCCGATGTGCCAACACCTCGCCGTCCTGCTCTCGACCCTCGCCCGCTTCGGCCACAGCGACGATCAAACCATCCAAACCGCCTTCGCCGACGGCGCGGCCCGTCTGCAACTCGACCGCGCCCCTCAACTGTTAGCCGAAGCCGACTGCGGCCTTAAGCAGCTCAGCCAGGCGCTACAAACGCTCAACGAGGTCAGCATCCGCGAGAAGAAAAAGGTCATCCAGGCCTGCGCCGCCTGCATCGTCTCCGACCACCACGTCACGGCCGCCGAGGGCGAAATCCTCCGCGCGGTCTGCGACGCCCTGGGCTGCCCCATGCCCCCGATCCTCCCGGGCCAGCCGGTGATATGATCTCACCTAACAATGTGCAAAAGCCATGTACGACAACGATCGCGAAACTAAAGAACACCTCTGCGACATCGGCCGGCGCATCTGGCAGCGCGGTTTTTGTGCCGGGAACGAGGGCAACCATTCCGTGCGCATCGGGCCGGACAGGTTCCTCTGCACGCCGACGTGTCTGAGCAAGGGGTTCATGGAGCCCAACGATATCGTCACCGTCAACGACCGAGGCGAACGCATTGAGGCGAACGCGAACGGCCGCGAGCCGACCAGCGAGTTCAAACTGCACCTGGCGATCTACGCCGCCCGCCCGGATGTGCAGGCCGTGATCCACAGCCACCCGCCGCACGCCACCGCGTTCGCAATCTGTGACCAGCCGCTGCCGTCGGGCGTCCACCCCGAGGCGGAGTTCTTCCTGGGCCACGTCCCGACCGCCCCGTATGCGACCCCCTCGACACAGGCCGCCGCCGACGCCGTCGTTTCGGTCCTCGAGCCCAAAACCAACACCGTCCTGATGGCCAACCACGGCTCGGTCACGTTTAGTGACTCGCTCATCGATGCTTACGACAAGCTGGAGATCCTCGACGCCTACTGCCGTTTGTTGATCCTCGGCAGGCAGGCCGGGCAGATCCGGCCACTCACCGAGCCGCAGGTCCAGGCGCTGCGTGACCTCAAGACCGAGTATGGTTGGTAGGGGGGCGTCCCGCCGGCCGGTGGTTTTATGAACGAATCCCCGCCCGGGCATTGCCATTTCCTGCACGATGGTGTAAAAAACCCATGAATGAATCGACCCGGGTGGATGACGCACGGAAGCAACCAACATCAGGGGTTCACACCATGAAAAGACTGACCACCGCTCTCATGATCGTTTGCATGGGCACCGCGATCGGCTGCTCGCGCAAGGCCAAGCCCGAACTCGCCGCCGTCCCGCCGCCGGCCGAACCCGTCGAGGTTCAGGACTACGGAAACGCTTACGGCGCTCAGCCCGTGCAGTTCGAACCCGTCGCGCCCGCGGCACCCCAGCCCTTCGCGGCACCCGTCGCCCCGGCATCGGGCCAGTCCAGCTACACGATCCAGAAGAACGACTCGCTCTGGAAGATCGCCGAACGGCATTACGGCTCAGGCCAACGCTGGGTCGATATCGCCAACGCCAACCCGGGTCTCGAGCCCACCAAGATGCCCGTCGGCAAGACCATCGTCCTGCCCTGACCCATCGTCTCTAAACAATAGCCACCTCGGCGGGTCCGCTTCAGCGGGCCCGCTTTGTCACGCGCAGTCATGACTCACTTTTGTCCTGTCCCTAACGAAGCCCACGTTTTTAGAACGTGGGCTCTTCCTTTCAGATAATCCACACGCGCACGCTCCCCCTCACCACATCACCCCGGAATGCAACGCACTCTCCAGCCGCCGCATGTATTCCTCCCTCGACAGCTCCATCACCCCGAACTGCTCCAGGTGCGGATTCACAAACTGAACATCCAGCATCTCAAACCCCTGTGCCCGCAGATGCTCGACCAACGCCACCAGACACACCTTCGACGCGTCCGTCGCCCGGTGAAACATCGACTCCCCGAAAAACACCCCGCCCAGCGCAACCCCGTACAACCCTCCGACCAGCTCTTCCCCACCTTGTCCGGGGGCTCCGGGGGCGGTAACTCCGGGGGCGGGGGTCCAGGCCTCGACGCTGTGCGCCAACCCGCTCGCATGTAGTTGGCTGTAGACATCAACGATCTTTTCATTGATCCACGTATCATCATCCTCTCGCCGGGGCAGCGCACACGCACGGATCACTTCTTCAAACGCCTTATCCTTTGTGACCCGGTAACACCCGCTAGTCACCCGCCGACGCAGCGACCGCGACACCTTGAACCCGTCATTATCAATCGGCAGCACCGCCCGCGGGTCCGGGCTGTACCACCCGATCTCCCCGTCCCGACCATCCGCCATCGGAAACGCACCCATGCAATACGCCCGCACCAACAACTCGGGGGTCAATTCCTCCGGCGGCTGCCTGGGTTCGGGTTCGCTCATATCCATCAAACTTTACCCGTGAGGGCTATCGGATGGGATTATCCATTAACCAAGCCCCACACGACTGTATCGGACGGCATCGATCGGTGACGGATACAATAGGCTTCATCATCAGCACGGCTAAACAGACATGATCACCACAATCTTCCAACTTCTCCTGGTCTTCACCCTCGTCGGCTCCCCGCTTAATGCCGAACCACCGACCGAGGTGTTCCTGTTCATCGGTCAATCCAACATGGCGGGCCGTGCCGAGATGACCGACCAGGATGCCCAGCCGATCCCGCGTGTCTGGCTGCTGAATGACAAGTCTGCCTGGGAGCCCGCCCGCCAGCCTTTGAACCGATACGCCTCCGACCACAAGGGCGTCAAGTTCCAGCGCTTCAACCTGGGCGGCCCCTTTGCCGCCATGCTCACCAACGCAGACACCGATCGATCCGTCGGCCTGATCGTCAACGCACGCGGCGGCACCACCATCGACCAATGGCTCCCCGGCCAAGACCTCTACGAGAACACCCTCAAGCGCATAAGCACCCAAGAAGGCATCCAACTCGCCGGCATCCTCTGGCATCAGGGCGAGAGCAACCGCAATGACCCCGAATTCGGCCGGAAACTTAAACAACTCATCAAGTCTCTCCGTAAAGACCTCAACCAACCCGATCTCCCCTTCATCGCGGGACACATCTCAGGCGACAACCTCATCAACGCACAGATGGACAACCTCACCGACAGCCTGCCAGCATTCGCCGTAGTCCCAGTAGACGGCCTTTCCCTTTTCGATGGCATCCATTACGACCGCGATAGTCTGATCACTCTGGGCAAAGGATATGCAACGGCGTATCAATCGCTCGTGTCAAAAGACCACTAGGCTTATCCCAATACGATTATGAGTTGCTTTGCGTTTAAGCGTGGCCCACTACTAAGAGGGCAAAGAATGTGAAGAAATGGCCAGGGGCGGATTTGAACCGCCGACACCTGCATTTTCAATGCAGTGCTCTACCAACTGAGCTACCTGGCCGCGTGGCCAAACCGATCCGCGGGGCGTGCCCGGCGGGTCTGGTCGGGATGCTGCGGGAAGCAAACCGATCAGGCGGCTAAGGTTATCGCCGTCCCCGGCTGTGTCAACCCGCCGGACGCGGTCGTCCCGGCCTCTCCGGGCTGAGGTCGCTCGGCGGCCGGCCAGGCCCTAAACAACCCGCCCCGGGGGGAGCCCGTCCCCGCCCGGATGGTCCGGATTGGCACCCCTCTGGTGACTTTGCTATATTGCCCGGCTCGCCGGTCCCCGGGCGACCCCCGGAAACGCCCCAGATAAACCCGAGAGTCGGGCCTGGGGCCACGGCGTCAAGACGACACCAAAGCGGCATTAGGAGCCAGTCATGGCCAAGAAAGAAATCACCACCGTCTTCAAGATCCAGGCACCCGGCGGTTCGGCTACGCCCGCCCCCCCGATCGGCCCGGCTCTTGGTGCTAACGGCGTGAACCCCGGGCAGTTTATCTCCCAGTTCAACGACGCCACCCGCCATCTGAATGGCAAGGTTGTCGGCTGCGTGATCACGGTCTTTAAGGACCGCAGTTTCACCTTCGAGATCAAGAGCCCACCCGCCGCCGTCATGATTAAGGACGCCGCCGGCATCGACAAGGGCTCGGGCGTTCCGAACAAAGACAAGGTCGGCAAGCTCACGCAGGACCAGCTCAAGGCCATCGCCGAAGAGAAGGCCAAGGAACTGACCGGCCACAGCGTCGAGGCCATGATGCGGACCCTCGCTGGCACCGCACGCTCGATGGGTGTGACGATCGAAGGCTAAACGATTTCATCCGGGCAAAGTGAATACACAAGGCTTACCACGTGCCACAAACCGTGGGAGACCCGGCCGGGCAACCCCCGGCAAAGTCAAAAGGATGGTTCGATATGCCGAGACCCGGCAAGCGTTACGCAGCAGACAAGAAGGCCCACAAGCTCAAGGAGCTGGTGTCGCTTTCCGAGGCCGTCAGCCGCGTCAAATCTTTTAAGGCAACCAAGTTCGACCAGTCCGTTGAGCTTTGCATCCATCTGGGCATCGACGCCAAGCAGGCGGACCAGATGATCCGTGGATCGCTGTCACTGCCCCACGGCATCGGCAAGAGCAAGCGCGTCATCGCGTTCTGTACATCGGATAAGGTCGCGGATGCCAAGGCCGCCGGTGCGGTCGAGGCCGGTGGCGAGGAGCTGGTCAAGAAGGTTGCGGATGGCTGGCTGGAGTTCGATGTCGCGATCGCCAGCCCCGACATGATGCGTGTCGTCTCCAAGCTGGGTAAGGCGCTGGGCCCCAAGGGCCTGATGCCCTCGCCCAAGAGCGGCACCGTGACCCCCAACGTCGCCCAGGCGGTCAAGGAGTACGCGGCCGGCAAGGTCGAGTTCCGCAACGACAAGGACGGCAACGTCCACGCCGCGGTCGGCAAGCACAGCTTCGACGCCAAGGCGCTTGAAGAGAACGCAGACGCCTTTATCACCCACATCACGAAGATGAAGCCGTCTTCGACCAAGGGCAACTACATCAAGTCCATCTCGATGTCCGGCACCATGACACCCGGCGTATCGATCCTGGTCGACTAACCCACACGAAACACCACCGCGGCAAACCACCGCGACCGCCCAAGGGGCAATACCATGAGCAAACCGGTCAAAAACCTGATCGTCGAAACCTACAAGAACCGCTTCGAGGGACTCACCGGCGGCGTCCTCGTCGATGTCCGTGGCATCAAGTCCAACGAGACCAACGACCTGCGTGCCAACCTCGCCAAGAAACAGATCAAGATCACCATCGTCAAGAACAGCCTCGCCAAGAAGGCGTTCGAGGGTGGCGAACTCGCACAACTGAACGACATGATCGATGGCCCCAGCGCCATGGTCTACCCGATCTCGGAAGAGGCCAGTGTCGTCGGTGTCGCCCGAGAGCTGATCGACGCCGCCAAGAAGCTCAAGACCCTTGAGTTCCGCGGAGCCCTGATGGAGGGCGTCGTCTTCGGGCCAGGCGAGATCGAGGCCCTCAGCAAGTACCCGACCAAGGAAGAGGCGCAGGCCCAGGTCGTCCAGATCTTCC
This sequence comes from Phycisphaeraceae bacterium, assembly GCA_029260635.1. Classification (GTDB taxonomy): domain Bacteria; phylum Planctomycetota; class Phycisphaerae; order Phycisphaerales; family Phycisphaeraceae; genus JAJRRS01. The sequence goes on from JAJDCW010000065.1 coordinate 22,550, forward strand.
TCAGCCCCGCCCAGAACCTCGTCGGTGCCGCCACCGGCCCGGGCAAGAAGATCGCTTCGATCATCAAGGCCGTGCAGGAGAAACTGGAGAACGGCGAAGAGATCAAGAAAGCGAGTTAATGATCGGCGATCTTCGATCTGCAATTTTCGATTGCAGATTATCAGATCGCAGATTGAAGATTTGACACATCGCGTCCGACTGGCCCCTCGGGGTTAAACCGCAGCAGCGTGCCGCGGCCTCTCGGATGGATCGTTTTAGAGAATGTAAAGGAATCGAATCATGGCAGAAGCAGCAATCAAAGAACTGGGTGACAAGATCGTCGGCCTGACCCTCAAGGAAGCCGTCGACCTGGGCGACTACCTCAAGGAAGAGTACGGCATCGAGCCCGCCGCCGGCGCCGCCGTCGCCGTCGCCGCCGCCCCAGCCGAAGCCGCCGAAGAGCAGACCGAGTTCGCAGCGGTCCTGACCGCCGCCGGCGACCAGAAGATCAAGGTCATCAAGATCGTCCGCGAGATCACCGGTCTGGGCCTCAAGGAAGCCAAGGACCTCGTGGACAACTGCCCCAAGCCCCTCAAGGAAGGCGCTTCCAAGGAAGAGGCCGAAGGCATCGCCGAGAAGGTCAAGGAAGTCGGCGGCACCGTCGAAGTCAAGTAACTTCCAACAGAGTTACCCGCCGTTCACCCGGCGAATACGAACAAAGGCCGTCCCGATTCGGGGCGGCCTTTATCATTCATCGGGACTGCCGGTGATGGGCGTGTAGATCAGGCCTGTGCATCAGATATTACTGTGTTATGATAGGCGTCTGCCGGTAGCCCACCCAGACGAAGCCAGAACCCATGCCACAGAATCCCACTGCTCAGAAGCGCCTGTTGATCTGTGCCGGAACCGCGGCCGCCGCGATCCTGACGTACTTCCTTCTGCCACTCTCGATGGACGAGCTATCCAGACGGACCGTTACCATCTTCCTGGTTGCCGCGATCTTCTGGGCCACCGAGGTCCTCCCGCTCTACGCCACGAGCCTGTGCATCATCGGCATGGAGGTCCTCTTCCTGGCAGACAAGGGCGGCCTGGCCCGGCTCCTGCCGGCTCGAAGCCCCATCCCCAAAGACCAGAGCTTAGACCACACCATCTTCTTCGAATCGTTCGCCTCGGGCATCATCATCCTCTTCATGGGCGGCTTCCTCCTCTCCGCCGCGGTCACCAAGCACGGCCTGGATCGTGCCATCGCGTCGCGTATCCTCCAGCCATTCAACCGCCACCCGTTGATGCTCGTGTTCGGGATCCTAACGATCACCGCGTTCTTCTCGATGTGGATGAGCAACACCGCCACCACCGTTATGATGCTCGCGATCATCAGCCCGCTGGTGAAAGCGTTGCCTATCGACGATAAGTTCCACCGGGCGGTGATCCTTGCGGTCCCGTTCGGGGCCAACATCGGGGGTGTCGGCACGCCCATCGGCACGCCGCCCAACGCCGTCGCCCTCGCCGCACTGCGTCAGGCGGGGTTCGACATCGGCTTCGTCGACTGGATGCTTATGGCCGTACCTTTGGCGACACTCCTGTTGATCGTCGCGGGCTTCCTGCTCTACAAGTTCTTCCCGCCGGATCGGGGGCTGGTCCTTCCACCGCTTAAGAAACCTACCGAGAAAATCAGCGCCAAGGGCCGGTGGACCTTGATCATCCTCGGCTTTGCGATCATCCTGTGGCTCACCGGCAAGTGGCACGGGTTGGCTTCCCCGGCCGTCGCACTACTCGCCGCCGCGGCTCTGACTGCTCTGGGCGTCCTGCGCAAGCACGACGTGGACTCGATCGACTGGAACGTCTTGATCCTCATGTGGGGCGGGCTCTCGCTGGGTCGGGCGATGGAGGAAACTAACCTCATCGGCTATATCGCGCAACTGCCGATCGCCGAGCTTCAAGGCTTCGCCCTCGCCGCAGCTATCGTGGTGTTATCCGTCGTGCTCTCGACGTTTATGAGCAACACCGCCACCGCGATCGTCATCATCCCGATGGTCATCGCGCTGGTAGGCCCGGACGGCTCCCCGGTGCAGCTGGTCATCCTCACCGCGCTGGCCTGTTCCTTCGCGATGGCCATGCCCGTCTCCACTCCGCCCAACGCGATCGCCTTCGCGACCGGCAAGATCCCCGTCTCGGCGTTGATCCGGTCGGGCACGCTGATCTCGATGCTCTGCATCGTCGTGTTGCTGCTGGGTTATCAGTGGGTCCTGCCGATGTTCCCCTGGGCACAACCGACGCCGTAAACGCCCCGGACAGGTTATGATGCCCGGCTTATGCCGATCGACCCACAAGACATCCTCGCCCCCGACGGGCCTATCGCCCGCCGTCTAGGGGACGCCTACGAGCACCGCCCCGAGCAGGTTGAGATGGCGCAGTTTGTCAGCGACTCTCTCGACGCAGGCAAGGCCGCATTGGTCGAGGCGGGCACGGGCGTCGGCAAGAGCTTCGCCTACCTCCTGCCCATGATCCAGCAGGTCCTGGCGAACGACGACCTCGACCAGAAAAAGCGTGTCGTTGTCTCCACACACACCATCGCTCTGCAGGAACAGATCATCCACAAGGACATCCCGCTGCTGCGTGCGGTGATCCCTGATGAGTTCTCCGCCGTGCTGGTGAAGGGGCGGGGTAATTATGTCTCGCTCCGCCGTGCAAGCCGTGCCTGGGACCGCAGCGCCGACCTGTTCGACGACAACGCCAGCAAACGCTCACTCGAAACCATTCTGGAATGGACCAGGCAGACCGAGGACGGGTCGCTGGCCAGCCTGCCGGTCCTTGAGGCCCCGTCCGTCTGGGCGGATGTGCAAAGCGACTCCGAGGACTGCCTGGGCAAACGCTGCCCGACCTACGACAAGTGCTACTACCAGGCGGCACGCCGGCGGATGATGAACGCCGACCTCTTGATCGTCAACCACGCGCTGTTCTTCTCCGACCTTGGCATGCGCCAACAGGGCTTCGGCATCCTCCCGCCTTACGACGGCGTCGTCCTGGATGAGGCCCACACCATTGAAGACGTTGCCGGTGAACACTTCGGGGTCACCGTCAGCCGCTTCCAGGTCGAGTACCTGTTGTCCCGCCTCCACGCGGCGCGCCGACACAAAGGCCTGCTGCCGGCGTTGCGCCTGAAGATCGATGCGGACCTGCACAACCGGGCTGTTCAGGCGGTGGAACACGCACGCATCGGGGCGCAGGACTTCTTCGATGAACTTTTGCACTGGCAAGAAACCGAGGGCCGAAGCAACGGCCGGATCGATCGGCCGATCCCGATCCAGAACGTGCTGACGCCGCTGCTGTCGGATTTGTCACTGGCGATGAAGCGTATCCGTGACCGTTTGGACGATGAGGCTGATCGATTGGAAGCCACCAGCTACGCCGACCGGGCCGAGTCGCTCGGGCAGGAACTTGACGCGCTACTTAAACAGAAACTCCCCGACAGTGTCTACTGGATCGAGGCCACCACACCCGGTTCATCGGGAGGTGCCAGCAACGCAACCGGAAGTACGAGCACGCAGCACGCTTCCAACCGTCACCGACGCACGCGCATCAAACTCTGCGGTGCGCCGGTCGAGGTCGCGGGCCTGTTGCGTCAACGCCTGTTTGAGGCCACCACCGGCAAACGCAAGCCCCTGCCGGTCATCA
>JAJDCW010000066.1 GCA_029260635.1 Phycisphaeraceae bacterium
AGACTTAACTCATGGCAGATTTTCAGAGCTTCGGCACGACCCGCGTCAACGTGGTCGTTCAGACCAGCAACGGCACGTCCTTCGTGGACTACAAACGCGCGGACGACCTGCGTCGCCTGTTGACCCCCAACGGCAAGATCCAGGGCCGAAAGCGCACCGGCCTGAACGCCCGCGAGCAACGCCTCGCCGCCCAGGCCATCAAGCGCGCCCGCTACATGGGCCTGCTGCCCTACACCAGCGCGACGATGTAAACCACCGTCGGACGGTGACAGCACCCACTAATAAAACCAATGCTCAGTCGTGTTCTGCACGGCTGAGTTTTTGTGCGCGCAGGCATTGGTAACCACAGAGACATAAAGGCGCAGAGGGTAAGCAGATTTCACCGCAGAGGTACGGAGGGCGCAGAAGGAGGCGCGGAGAAAAATAGGGCGGGGCGACAGAGAAGAGGTATCCTCACATTGCGCAGATGACACAGATTCAGAGGTAGACGCGACAAGTCGCGGCGCTAAACAATCCTGGTCTGCGCAATCAGTGAAATCTGCGGATAACTCTTTCTGCTCTGTGCCTCTGCGATTAACGCTACATTCCGAATTTAGCGGCGAACGCAGTTGAGGCCGTCCTGCTTTCTTGCTTTCCTGCGATTCCTGATTATCTCAAAACCCACGAGGTTCCGGCGTGTGACGGCAGGGGCGGTATCTGCGGGACCGGGCCGAGGCCGCGTCCTGTTTGTCCGTCATCTGGCCGGGGCGTCCGCTACCAAGTCCGTCCACCGGGCGCACCTTTTGAGTACGCCTTTCCGTGGGGGCAGCCCTCGAGTCCCGGTCCTTTTAATCTTTGGATACTCAGGGTAGCTGTCGATCGCCGTCGTGGGTTGTCAGCAACCCCGCCCCCCGGAAGCCGGCAAGCGTTTCATCCGTTGCCGCTTCCGGAATGACTGGGGTTCTACTATTGGCGGAAACGACGGGTTTGTGCGCATGGGGGCGGATGATTGACGCGGAAGAAGTGGGCTAAGTTTATGGCACAGCCGGGGATAGTGACGCGGTGTGATCGCCGAATTATGTTGAGAAAGGTGTCACGCGTGTGCGCATGAAAGCGGTTGTCTTGGACATCGGCGTCTGGCACCTGTCTGGCCCAAGCCGGAAAAACAGATCCATGGAGGCTTATCGTCCGGACCTTGCCCCGCGTTCGTAATAATCTGCCTGCCTTCGTCGATAAGTCGTCCAGTAATCTTGAGTTCTCTAAGGTCGTGGCATGAAGCTAAAGCCAGGAAACCCGGCCGTGGTGCCGGGTGAAGGCCCGATGGGCCTTGTCGGTTTTTTTAGAATCTGAGTCACACGGGTCTGTTTGTGATGGGAAGTTATTTCTGAGTGCGTTACACTGTTGGCGTGAAGATCAGCAACCGGGCAAGTGTTAGGCGAACAAGTTGGCTATCGACAATAAGATGATTGAAGCGCTCCACGAGGTGCTCGCGGGGATGCAGGGGACGGTCGCGGATAATCTGTCGATCCTGGGCGATGTCGAGAAGATGTGGCAGCCGTCCGATTACCTGCCCGACATGACAAGCGAAGATTGGCGGGAACGGTTGCAGGCGTTTCGTGAGCCGGCGGAATCGGTCTCTGACGAATTGCTGATCGTGCTCGTGGGCGACATGGTTACCGAGGAGGCCCTGCCCAGCTACTCGGTCTCGTTGAACCGGCTGGCGCGCGATAAAGAGGGGGACTCTCCCAAGCCCTGGGCGAAATGGCTGCGTGGCTGGACCGCCGAGGAGAACCGTCACGGCGATCTGCTCAACGCCTACCTGCGCATGACCGGGCGCGTCGATATGCGGGCCGTCGAGGTTACGGTGCATCATCTACTCAGTAGCGGCTTCAACACGGGTTCGGGGGACGAGCCTTACAGCGGGCTGGTGTACACGTCCTTCCAGGAGCGCGCGACCAAGATCTCGCACCGGAATGTTGGACGCCTTGTTAATGCGGAGGGCGACCACAACCTCGCCAAGATCTGCCTGCGTATCGCCGGTGATGAATCGCGTCACGAATTGTTCTACACACGGATGATGAATCACGTGCTCGACCTGGACCCGCAGGGCGGGATGCTGGCGATCCGCGGCGTGATCCGTGGGCTGATCGCGATGCCGGGCAAGCTGATGTACGACGGCAAGGACCCGGACCTGTTCGATCACTTCGCGGTGGTCGCCCAGCGCACGGGGGTGTACACGGTCCGGGACTACGCAGACATCCTCGACCATCTGGTCAAGGTCTGGCACATCGCGGACCGCATCGTCACGGGCAAGGCGGCGCTGGCTCAAGACTACCTGTGCCGGCAGGCCGAGCTTTACCACCGCATGGCGGAACGCTACGAGCACCGCATCGCGCAGGAGCCGCGCATCGGATTCAGTTGGATCTATGACCGCGAGGTATGAGTAGCATGACCTGCTAGTACTTCAACACTTCGTACTTGAGGCTGTGGTTGTGTAGCAAAACAATCCGAGTCAAGCGGAAAGAGTTCTAACTACCGTATTGGCGATATTATTCGGTGGCGTGAATTGATCCAGGGGATTCCAAGCTGATTCGTCCGAGTTTTCCGCTGCGTAGTTCTCTTAGGATGAGTTCGCTGGTTCGGGAGGGGTCTACCTGGCCGCCGGCGACGAGGCAGCCGCGTTTTTGGCCGATGGTTTCCAGGAGCTCGGCGGGGTCGGGGTCGAGGGAGTCGAGTTTGTAGCGGGCTTGTAATTCGTTGGGGTAGTTGTTTTTCAGCCAGGTGATGACGGCGGCGGCGAGCTGGGTGTAGTCGGTGGCCGTGTCTTTGATAGCGCCGCTGATGGCGAGGCATAGGCCGACGCGTGGGCCTTCGAGTTTGGGCCAGAGGATGCCTGGGGTGTCGACGAGGACGATGCCGTTTCCGAGGTTGACTTCCTGTCGGCCTTTGGTGACGGCGGGCTCGTCGCCGACGCGAGCGACACGTTTGCCACGGAGCGCGTTGACGAGGGTGGACTTCCCGACGTTGGGGATGCCGACGATCATGACGCGGAGTGGCTTGCCGTGGCGGTTCTTCTTTAATGCGAGCCTGTTGACGAGCTTGGGCAGGCGTTTGATGTCCTGCTTGTCGTTGAGGTTGACGGCGGCGGTCTTGACGCCCCGCGTGTCGTGGAGGTGGTCCTGCCAGGCTTTGGTGGTTTTGGGGTCGGCGAGGTCGGCCTTGGTGAGGAGGGTGATGCAGGGGACGTCGCCGTGGGCGCCGTGGGGGGCCTTGCCGGGGATGTTGCGGCGTAGCTCGTCCAGCAGGGGGTTGCTGGAGGCGTTGGGGAGGCGTGCGTCGAGCAATTCGATGACGACGTCGCAGGAGGGCATGAGGGCCTCGAGCGCCTGCCGGGTGTTGTGCATGTGGCCTGGGAACCAGTTAATGGAAGACATGGGGGTATTGTAGGGGATGAGGGTGTGGGGTTTAGGGGGAGGGGGTATAATTCTAGAATGAAATACAATACACACCGAGCGTTGCTGGGATGGGGTTTTGTCTTCGGGTTGAGCCTGGCGGTCATTCCCGCGTGGGTTTCGACGGCGTCTGCGGACGACTCGATCGGGTCGGTCGTGGAGGAGAAGATCGAGGAGCTGGAGGAGCAGCTTGAGGCGCTTCGGGGGGAGCGCGAAGAAGCGGAAGACGCCCCGGAAGCCCCGGACGAAGAGGCGGCGGCGACGCAGGATGATGATGCCGACGCGGGGGTAGTGGGGCCGGCGGCGACGCAAGCCGGCGACGAGGCCGAGCCGGTGAAGCGTAAGCCGGTGGTGCTGACGAAACGGCAGCGAGAGGTATGTGACGAGCTGGGGATTGATAAGAAACAATTGGGCGAGCTGATCGGCAAGCCTTTGTATGAGTTCAATGAGGCGGAGGTGGATGTTTATCTGCGCTACCTGATGAAGTTTGAGCCGGAGCTGCCGGCACGGATCAAGCATCTGGCGCGGAAGAATATCGGGCAGCCCTACGAGCTTTATTTGTTGGGCGAGATGCCGTTCGAGCATTACGACCCGCAGCCGATCTATTGCCTGGACCGCAGCGACTGCGTGGTGTTCAGCGAGCACACTTATGCGATGGCATTGACGGGCAACTGGCAGGACTTCATGCGGATGCTTCAGCGTATCCGTTACGACGGCGGGCGGATCGGTGTGGCGACGCGGAACCATTACACGGAGGCGGACTGGAACCCCAACAACAGCTGGCTGGTGCGCGACATCACCGCGGAAGTAGCGAGGCAGCGCGTGATGAAGTTCAAGCAGAAGGTGGACCGGGCGAAGTTCCTGCGCAACCGGTACAAGCTGGAGACGGATATCCCCGTGCAGGAATACGAGCACGAGTTCATCCGGTTCGAGGATATCGATATGGCCAAGCCCCGTTTGCGGGACGGGGACTTTGTGAACGTGGTGCGGGGGAAACCGGGGAATAAGGATGTGAAGGGCAAGCCGGGGTCGATGGAGGATATTTTTGGCGGCAGTGCGTGGGTCGGGCACGTGGGGATGATCGTGATCGGTGATGACGGGGAGGTGCACCTGATTCATTCGGCGAGCCCTTCGGTGCGTGAAGAACCGATCGACGAGTTTATCGCGCGGTCGACCGAGGATTTGGAAGCACGCGACGCGGCGGGGAAGGCGCGGCTGCTGGGGTTCAAGTTTTTGCGGTTGCAGAAGGACCCGATGGGCAATCTAAGAGAGATTGATGGGCCGGGGGCGCCTCGGGTCGTGCTGCCGGGGGGTGGGGGGACGGAGTGAAGGGGAAGGGTATAGGGGGGATGATGAGTGAGCGGTCCCAACCGCGAGAGCGGGCGAGTTTAGGGGCTTCAATTAAAAGAGAGAGTCAGTGTTTGCGCGGCTGTCTTGCGCCAAGGAACGCGAGCAGGACGAGTGTCATTGCGCTGGCGGGTTCGGGGTCGGCGGATACGTTGCCGGTTGGTGGTGTACCGGCGTTCCAGTTTCCCAAGACGGCGTTGAGGTCGTCGATTCCGACAAAGCCGTCGCCGGAGAGGTCGCCGTCAATGACTTCGCCGGGCCCGGCGGTCTGTCCCCAGACGGCGAGGACGAGGTTCAGATCGTCGATGCCGACGAAACCGTCACCGGTGGGGTCGCCCATGAGCGGCGCGGAGAAAGCGCCGGAGCCGAAGTTGGCGGAGAACTGAACGCACCAGACGGAGATGCCGTTGTAGTCGTCGAAGGTCGAGCCGGCGGGGAGGTCGTAGAACAGCGGGCCCTGCGTGCCGTCGAACACCATGCCGGAGAGCAAGGGCTGGACCTGCAAGCCGTCGACATACGACTGTTGCGTGTCTTCGACGCCGAGGTAGAAGTAGACGGCGGGTGCCTGGCCGTCGTAGACGAAGTCGTCGACCCGGAAGGTGTCCTCGTCGACCACGGTGACGGTGCCGGCGACGTCGTGGAAGAGTGTGGTGAACTCGGCGGTGTCACCGATGATCGCGGCGCGGGTGGCGTGCGCCGGGAGGCCCACCGTCAGGACGGCGGCTAAAGCAAACGGGGTACAACGCATGTGAATATCCTGACGGCTTATGAATAAGGTGATCGAGGTCACTCGATCGTAGCTTATGCGCCAGTGGTAATCAATGAAAATCCAGAAGAAAACGCGGTGAAATTGCTCTATCGCAACACGTCGCCGAAGCTGACGGGGGCGACGAAGAAGGTGGGGGTGCGGATGGTGGAGCCGGAGGGGAAGTAGAACTCGGGGGCGCGTGAGGTTTCATTGTCGAAGGCCTCGGCATGTCCGTCGAGGAAGACGCCGTTCATCTTTTCGTTGTGACGGAAGCCGGTGCGTTTGGAGGCCTCGACGAGTTCGCCGTTGTTGTCCACGCGGTGCGGGCTGCCGGAACTCAGGCGGGTGGCCACGGCGGGGCTGCGCGTCATGAAGTTGCCGCCTTGGACATTGCCTTTGATGAGGCTGTCGAATGTGATGACGCCGTTGGTATCGACGTAACGTGAGCCGTCCATCGCCCACATCTTGATCGAGGGCGGGCCCATGGCATCCATCTTGGAACCCGTGCTTTCCGGGAGTGTCAACGCGTTGGTGATGGGGAAGACGGGGAAGAACTCGCCGTGCGTGGTGCCGCCCTGGAAGCCAAGCGAGGCGGTGTAGCTGCTCATCGGTAGGCTGGTCGGATCGATGCCGATGTTAGGGCCGGTGTATTGGGCGTCGTAGAACTGGTCGTTGGCGGGGCACTTGAACTCGGTTTCGTAGATGTCGCGGTAGCGTGTGATGGGGTCTGTGGAGAAGCCGATGGTGTTGCCGAGGGTGGGGGAGATCCAGTCCCAGCTCTGGACGGGCTCGTTGGCGCGGCTGCCCTGGTAGGCGTTGTTCTGCCAGAGGTAGGTACCGGAGGTGTTGGGGCCGGGCAGGAAGTTGCGCTCGTCGGTGGTGTAGGTGGCGGCGGCCTGGCCCAGCCCGCGCTCGTGCCCGAGGCAGACCGCGGCCTGCGCGGCGCGGCGGGCGGCGCCTAGCGCGGGCAGGAGGATGCCGACGAGCAGCGCGATAATGGAGATGACGACCAGCAACTCAATGAGGGTGAAGGCTATTTGTGAATAGCAGAGCGGGCGCGAGCGTGGATAGTTGCGGCGGGATGTGCGGGATACTGGCTTGGTCATGAAAACGTCGCACCAATCCCGGAGGTAACACTGGTTAATACGTCCCAGAGTTTCATCGGTCATTATAGCCCATGTCGTTGGATATCCCATGTGTAAACTTGGTTTATATCGAGGGTGTGGTGCGGTTCGATTGGGAGGTCGCTTGGTGGGGACCGTCCCACCCGTTGGAGCGGGTTGGCTTTGAGGGAGGCAGATGTTTGTGTGGCGGTCGGAGGGTCCGTATACTCCGCGCGTCAGGGCGTGGGCATAATTTCGGGGGTGTGTACAGCATAACGGTGTTGATTTTAGGCATTCACGACCGGGGTATAACATTTTAATCAGGGGCTTTCTGATGAGAACATCAAAAACTTTGTGGGTATGTGGCCTGACGGTTGGGTTAGGCCTGATGGTTGGTTGCCAGAGCGGTGTGGCGGACGATAAACAGGCCGACCCGGGCGCGAGACTGTATGAAGGCTTCGGCAACTACGAGCGTTCGATCACCACAGACTCGGCCGAGGCGCAGCGATGGTTCAACCAGGGCATGCAGCTGATGTACGGGTTCAACCACGACGAGGCGATCCGGTCGTTTCAGGCTGCGGCGGAGGCCGACCCCAATGCGGCGATGCCCTGGTGGGGGGTCGCGTACGCCAACGGGATCAATATCAACGACCCGGCGATGAATGAAGTGCGTTCCGAGGCGGCCTGGGCGGCGACGTGCATGGCGTTGGTCCGGCTCAAGGACGCGTCACCGGTCGAGCAGGCGTTGGTGCGTGCGGTGAGTGAGCGTTACGCCTGGCCGATCCCCGATGACCGTTCGGGGTTGGATCAGGCGTACGCGGACGCGATGCAGAAAGCCTACGAGGCGTTTCCGGACGATCCGGATGTCGGGGCGCTGTTTGCCGAGTCGTTGATGAACCTTCAGCCCTGGGATTACTGGGACAACGAGGGCAACGCCAAGGGGCGAGCGGCGGAGTTTGTGCGGGTGCTTGAAGGCGTGATGTCCTCGCACCCGAGGCACCCCGGGGCAAATCATTTTTATATTCACGGGGTCGAGGCGTCGGCGGACCCGGACCGCGCGGTGCCTGCGGCGGATCGTTTGCGCACGCTGGTCCCGGGCGCGGGTCACCTGGTGCATATGCCTTCGCACATCTACATCCGCGTGGGCCGGTACGCCGACGCGGTGGACTCGAATGAGGACGCGGTGGCGGCGGACCGGGCTTATTTGCAACTGGCCCCCGCGCCTGCGATGTACGCGGTGTACTACGCACACAACCTGCATTTTTTATCCTTTGCGGGGATGATGTCCGGGCGGTATGAAGACGCGCTCCGGGCGGCAAGGGCGCTCGAAGCCGAGGTGCCCAAGGACGCGCTGGAAGATTTTGCCGGGCTGATCGAGGGGATCATGCCCACGACGTTCCACGTGATGATCCGCTTCGGCAAGTGGGAAGAAATCCTTGCCGAGCCTGAGTACGAAGATGACTACCGGCTGGTGAGCCGGGCGGTACGTCGATATGCACGGTCGATCGCGTACTCGGCCTTGGGCGATACGGAAAACGCGCGGGCGGAGCTGTCGGCATTCGAGTTCGCGATGGCTTCGGTCCCCGAGGAGTGGTACATGTTCAACAACCAGGTCGCCACGGTCCTGCCGATCGCGCGGGCGATGATTCAAGGCGAGCTGCTATTCCGGGAGGGCAAGCACGACGAGGCGTTCGCGGTCCTGCGTGAGGGGATCGCGGCAGAGGATGCGCTGATCTACGACGAGCCGCCGGGCTGGATGCTCCCCGTGCGTCACGCGCTGGGCGCGCTGTTGATGTCGGCCGAGCGTTACGAGGAAGCCGAAGCCGTCTACCGTGAAGA